>CABSLV010000019.1 GCA_902478645.1 uncultured Flavobacteriales bacterium
GAGCGTCTGCCTTACAAGCAGAGGGTCGGGGGTTCGAATCCCTCAGCTCCCACAGTTTTTCCCGCAAGGGGCGGGGAAGGAGGAAAGAGAAGAGGGGAGAGAGCAGGGAGAAAGACGCAGAAAGCAAGGCACCCGGAAAGGAAGAGCATAGGAAGGAGACGAAAACACCCCTTTTTTCGAAAAAAAAGACATATTGATCTCATCGGGAGCTTAGCTCAGCTGGTTCAGAGCGTCTGCCTTACAAGCAGAGGGTCGGGGGTTCGAATCCCTCAGCTCCCACAAACGGAAAAATCCCGCAAGTCCCGCAGCCATCGGCTGCGGGACTTTTTTATGGCCTTTTATGCCCGCGGTGCTTTTTTTCGCCATGCTTTTTCTTTGGATGAGTTTTGCCTCGACACCCATTCCCCAGCACGTTCCAACCTCTGGCTCCGTGCGTCCCGCCGGTTGTTTTTCTCTGTCGCTCCTCTTTGGTGTCTTTCCCTGCAAAAAATCTTTTTTACGTCCGTGAGTGCATTTAATTTCAATCCTTTGACGTTTGAGGAGGCTTTCTTTGGCCTTATCTGCGGAATCCGGTTGGCCGAACCTTCGGGAGGACCTCCTGTGGGGTTAATCTTTGCCCCGGGGGTTGCAAAAACGCCCCTGTGAGTGTACCTTTGCTTGGAAGGATGCATCGGGCATCCGTTGAACTTAAAAAAACGAATGCGATGAAAAGTACGTGCAATACTCCGATGGGCGAACTGGAAATCCATACTCTCGGCCATGCGAGCCTGCTGCTGCGCCTGGGTCGGGAGACGATCTACACCGATCCTTACAGCCAGGTGTGCGATTTTGCCACCCAGCCCAAGGCTTCGCTGGTGCTCATCTCCCACGATCATTACGACCATTTGGATCCGGAAGCGCTTCGTCCCATCCTGACCTCTTCGACCACTGTCATTGCCAATCCCGATGCGGCATCGCATCTCGAAGGAGCCATCAGCCTGCGCAACGGCGAGATGACCTCATGGAAAGGGATCGCCATCAAAGCCCTTCCGGCTTACAATACCACCGGCCGCAATCCCGACGGGGAATTTTTCCACCCGCGCGGAGTGGGCAACGGTTACCTGCTGGACTTCGACGGTTTTCGGGTGTATGTAGCCGGCGACACGGAATTCATCCCCGAGATGTCCGCGTGCCGCGGGGTGGACGTGGCTTTTCTGCCCAAGAACCTGCCCTATACCATGAGCGACGAGATGTTCGTTGAGGCGGCCCGTTTCATCTCCCCGAAAGTGCTCTATCCGTACCATTATTTCGAAGTGGACATCGACTCGCTCCGCCGGGCATTGCCCGGGATCGAAGTACGCCTGTGAACGGCCGGGGGAAACGATAAAAGCACGAAAACGACATGAAACTTTCGATCGACCTTCCTTTCCCGACCTTGGAACATCCGGTGGATTATTCCTCGCACCTGTTGTTCCTCGGGTCGTGTTTTGCCTCGGCGGTAGGCGAGCGTTTTTCCCGGGTGAAATTCGACGCGTGCGTCAATCCTTTCGGGGTCCTGTTCAACCCTTACTCGGTGCTCGATGCGGTGGATCGTATCGTACAGTGCCGGCATTTCCGCGCCGAGGATTTCTTTGAATCCGACGGCCGTTACCTGAGTCTTGCCCTGCACAGCGACCACAGTTATCCCGACCTCGCTACGGCGCTCCGGGAGGTTAATGCTCTGATAGATCGTCTTCACGCCCAGGTGCCGCAGTGGACGCATGTGTTTCTTACCTTCGGCACGGCACAGGTGTACCGCTATCGTCCCACGGGGGAGATCTGTGCCAACTGCCACAAGATCCCCCAACGGGAGTTTTCCAAGGAGCGGATGAGCGTCGGGGAGATCGTCTTGATGGCGCGCCGCACCCAGGAGGCTTTGCGGACGGTCAATCCCGGGGTGACGATCGTCTATACCGTCAGTCCGGTGCGCTATCTGGACGAGGGGCCTTTGGGCAACAGCGCCAGCAAAGGGGTGCTGTTCTGTGCGGTGGAAGAATTGACGGGCACTCAAGGGCAGGTGTACCTTCCGGTGTACGAATACATCATGGACCAGTTGCGCGACTACCGTTTCTTTGGACCCGATATGGTACACCCCAACGAGTTGGCGGTCGATTGCCTGTGGGAACGCCTCGCTCCGGTGCTCTTTTCCCGGCCGACGCAACAAGCCATCGGAGAAGTGGAGGCTGTGGTCCGTGCGGCCGACCACCGTCCCTTTCATCCGGAAGGGGAGGGATACCGTCGCCATTGTCAGGGGTCGATGGAGCGGATTCGTGCCTTGAAAGTCCGTTATCCTTCCTTGGATTTTTCCCGGGAAGAGGCGGTTTTTACCGCCCGGAAGTAATCCTTTCTTTCCCTTTGGACCATACGGGGCAAAGAATGGGGGAGAAAGTGCGTCCGGATGGATTTCGGGTACGTTAAAGAGAACACAATCTGTTTGCAAACTCGAAAATATTGCAGAATTTTGTCACTTTGGAAGCAACAAAAATTGGATACAAAAATGAGAAAAACAATCAAGCGCATCGGATCCTTGGCAGCATTGGCTGTGGGTATCATTGCTTTTTCGGCTTGTTCGAAAGACAATTTCATCAGTCGTATCAGTGATACGTATGCTGTTCAGACTCAAGGGTCTTCGGATTTTTTCAACAAGGAAAACGGCCAGGTCTGGGATATTCTGGACACCAAAGGCAGTGTCAAGTATTACGTCTATCCGAACGTTCCGGTGATCCGTTATGGCGAAGATGCTACCAGTAGTACCGCCACGGACTCCTATTTGAGAATCCTCAAAGAACAGATGAGTGCCTGCGGTTATACCAATACTACCGACGAGTCCGAGGCCGACATCATGGTTTGTATCTCCAACTTCCAGATTTTTTACACCAACATTATCTGGCTGCCCAGTTCGATGACCGATCCGTATTTCTCTTTCTGGGGAGGGTATTATCCCTGGTTGTACACGCCGGTGATTGCAGAAACCTATACCAATACGGTGTTCATTGAAATGGTCGAGGCCGAATCTCTCAGGAAATATCGTGACTGGTACCAGAATACTTGGAAGCCGAACAACCCCGGTAAAAACCCTTCGGGGAACGATGTGCCGGAGGAATTCCGTCCTTTGACCATATGGAAATGCGATATTACGGGAGAATATACTTTCGAAGATGCTGCGATCAACGATTCGTATGTGTTTGACCGAATCCCGCAGGCGTTCAGCCAGTCTTCGTACATGGACATTAAATAATTAATCTAAAATCGGATACAAGAAGATGAGCAAGAAATATATGGCCATTGCGGCTCTGATGTTGTGTTTCGCGGCGCAAGTCTCTGCACAAACCGTTATGGTGGAAAATACCGGCCGCGCCGCTGTTTCGAATTATGTGCCTGAAATGGGATTCACGGTCGATGTCAATGTCGGATATGTTTTGGGGTTGGGCGATGCGCACAATTATGCCAATGCTACCCCGCTCCCCTCGTATCACATCGGCCTCGGATACTTTTTGGACAAACACTGGAGAGTAGGTCTTTCCTATCAGAAGTCCTATCTGCAGGAAGATATGGGATTCCGCACGTTCAACAACGGCTACTATTCCATCTATGGTCACGCTGTACGCAATGTCGATTTTGACAACGTCATGATCAACGGCGACTATACTTTCCCTGTGTCGCGTTGGGTGCGTCCTTATGTAGGTCTGTCGATCGGAATGGGATCGGTGAAAATGTACACCGACGTGGCCGGACGTTTTACCATGGAGGATTCGAAATGGATGTTCACCGTCGCTCCCGAAGCCGGTCTGCGTGGATATTTCGACCGCCATATGACGGTAGGTTATCGCGCTTCCATCGCTTATAGCCGGGCATTCGGCGATTTGGAAACGACGGACGGAGCCATTTCCTCGCCGTCGTACCTGCGTATCGGTGTCGGTGCATTCGTCAAGTTCCTTTGATCCGATCGGAGCACGATATATAAAGATCGCCGCCCTTTTCAAGGGCGGCGATCTTTTTTTGCCCGATAAGGGGATGGGTAAGCCTTCCCGACTATTTGTTCAAGATGATCTCGTTGCGGCTTCCGTTTTTTTCTTTTCCCGAGGAAAAGTTCGGTTTTCCTTTGGGGGAATAGGGTGAAGAATGGAAACGGCGAGAGATTTCGGAAGGATTCCTTTATGCGAATTCCGAACGCGGGGAAACAGTGAGGTGTCGTAGAAGAGTGATAGAGGAGTGTACGACGGGCGGGCAAAAGCAAAGGGCGGTGCCTTCAGGCACCGCCCTTTGCGTAAGAGAGCGGGAAACCGTAGTTTCTGCTTACAATTTCGGGCCGGCAGCCACCAAAGCTTTTCCGGCTTCGTTGTCGGTGTATTTCTGGAAGTTCTTGATGAAACGTCCAGCCAGATCCTTGGCTTTTTCGTCCCACTGAGCCGGGTCGGCATACGTGTCGCGCGGGTCGAGGATAGCCGGATCGACATTCGGCAGGGCGGTGGGCACCTTGAAGTCGAAGTAGGGGATCATCTTGGTCGGAGCCTGGTCGATCGAGCCGTCCAGGATGGCGTCGATGATACCGCGCGTATCGCGGATGGAGATACGTTTGCCCGTTCCGTTCCAGCCGGTGTTGACCAGATATGCCTTTGCACCGGATTTTTCCATCTTCTTGACCAGTTCATGAGCATACTTGGTGGGGTGCAGCGACAGGAAGGCAGCGCCGAAGCAGGCCGAGAAGGTCGGGGTCGGTTCGGTGATGCCGCGTTCGGTGCCGGCCAGTTTGGCCGTGAAGCCCGACAGGAAGTAGTACTGCGTCTGTTCCGGGGTCAGGATCGACACGGGAGGCAGCACGCCGAAGGCATCGGCCGAAAGGAAGATCACTTTCTCGGCAGCCGGAGCTTTCGAGATGGGTTTTACGATGTTGGTGATGTGGTCGATGGGGTACGACACACGGGTGTTCTCGGTTACGGATTTGTCGGCGAAGTCAATCTTGCCGTCCTTGTCTACCGTAACGTTTTCCAGCAGGGCGTCGCGGCGGATGGCGTTGTAGATGTCCGGTTCGGATTCCTTGTCCAGGTTGATGACCTTGGCATAGCAACCGCCTTCGAAGTTGAACACGCCTTCGTCGTCCCAGCCGTGTTCGTCGTCGCCGATCAGCAGGCGTTTCGGATCGGTGGACAGGGTCGTTTTACCCGTGCCGGAGAGCCCGAAGAAGATGGCCGTGTTCTTGCCGTTCATGTCCGTGTTGGCCGAGCAGTGCATCGAAGCCATACCCTTGAGCGGAAGCAGGTAGTTCATGTAGGAGAAGATACCTTTCTTCATCTCTCCGCCGTACCACGTGTTGAGGATCACCTGCTGTTTTTCCGTCAGGTTGAATACCACGGCCGTTTCGGAGTTCAGGCCCAGTTCCTGGTAGTTCACCACTTTGGCTTTGGCTGCGTTGAAGGATACGAAATCCGGTTCGCCGTAGTTGGCCAGTTCCTCTTCGGTAGGACGGATGAACATGTTCTTGACAAAGTGTGCCTGCCAAGCTACTTCCATGATGAAGCGCACCTTGATGCGGGAGTTTTCGTTCGCTCCGCAGAAGGTATCCATCACGTAGAGGTCTTTGTTGGAAAGTTCCTTGACGGCCAGTTCCTTCAGCACGTCCCACGTTTTGGGCGAAACGGGCTTGTTGTCGTTCTTGTAACCTTCCGAAGTCCACCAGATCGTGTCGCGGGTGGTGTCGTCCAGCACGAAAAATTTATCCTTGGGCGAGCGGCCGGTGTAGATACCGGTCATCACGTTTACTGCTCCCAATTCGGTTTCCTGACCTTTTTCATAGCCTTGCAGGCTGGGGTCGGTTTCTGCTTTGAAAAGCTCTTCGTACGAGGGGTTGTGATAGATTTTCTTCACGCCCGTGATCCCGTACTTGGAAAGATCCAGATTAGCCATTTTGTTTTACGTTTTTTAATTGATTATTTTGATTTGATATTTTTTGCTCGTTTCGAGTTTAATGTATTGCCTTTCAGGGGATTTTGCTTTTGGCCTCCCCCCGTCCAAAAGGCTCATAAAGGTGCGAAAGTCTCGGGCTAAAAAAAATGATTTGCATCATATTTTTAGCAGTTTTAATAAACTTATAACATTTCGGAATCCCCCGGGTGCAGGGACAGGGTGCTTTTGCCGCAGGAATCGTTTCCCGTTGGGGAAATGCAGAGCGCAGTGGAAGCTATTTGATCTTCAGGTGCAAAACCTCCTCTTGGCCTATCCAGCCGGAGAAGCGCTCTCCGCCTTTGACCGTGAGGGCAGCCGCCGGCGCCCCGGTGAGCAGGATGTCGCCCGTCTTGAGGGTGTAGTAGCGCGACACGATCCCGATGGCCTGGTCGATGGAAAACCGCATCTGTCCTGCCTCGCCCCGCATTACGTCCTTTTCTCCGTCGGAAAGTCCGAAGCAGATCCGGCCGGGGTTTTCGAAAGCCTCTTTGTCGATCCAGCGGCCGATGGCCGCCGCGCCGTCGAATCCTTTGGCGATGTCCACCGGCTGGCCTTCCGCAGCCAGGCGGTCGTAGAGGTCCTGTGCCGTGAAGTCAATCCCGAGGGTAAAGGCGTCGTAGTATTTGTGGGCAAACCGCGGATCGATGTACTTGCCCAGGCGGCAGATACGCACGGCCAGTTCGGCTTCGAGGGTGATCCGCTGCGAGAATTCCGGCAGGAAAAAGGGATTGCCCCCGTGCAGGATGCACGAGTCGGGTTTGAGGAAAATGACTGGCTGTGACGGCGCGGCCGCCTCGCCGTGGGGGTAGTTCTGTCCCAGACAGATGATCTTCATACCGTGTCTTTTTCAGCTATCTTCTTTTCGTTCTTCTCTCTCTCTTTGCGCGTGCGACCTTGGTTTATAAGAATTCGTCCGCCGGACCCGCCCCCTGGCGCAATACCTGCGGATGGCCGTCCACGAGCGAAATGACGGTCGAGGCAATGTTGCCCCCGTAGCCTCCGTCGATCACCAGGTCCACGACCGTATCCATCCGTTCGGCGATCAGCGAAGGGTCGGTGGTGTATTCCAGGATTTCGTCCGTGTCGTACACCGAAGTCGAGATGATGGGGTTGCCCAGGGCGCGGACGATCTCGCGGGGGATGTTGTTGTCCGGTACTCGGATACCGACCGTTTTCTTGCCCTTGAAGGCTTTGGGCAGCCCCGGTCCGGCCGGCAGGATAAAGGTGTAGGGGCCGGGCAGCAGCCGCTTGAGGATCTTGAACGCAGGGGTGTCTATCTGCCGGGCGTACATCGAGAGGTTGCTCAGGTCGGAGCAGATGAACGAAAAATTGGCCTTCTCGGGTTTGACGTGTTTGAGCCGGCAAAGTGCTTCGACGGCTTTGTAGTTGCCGATGTCACAGCCCAGTCCGTACACCGTATCGGTGGGGTAGATCACCAGCCCTCCGCGGCGCAGCACTTCTACGACCTGTTCGATGCGGCGCGGGTCGGGGTTTTCGGGGTAGATTTTGATAAGTTCAGCCATCGTGCGTTCGGGTTTCGTTTTTCCGGAAGCTAAATTACGCATTTTCTCCGTTTTTGTCCTGCCCGGAAGATAGAAAACAGGCCTTTTCACCAAGCGGAAAGACCGGGGTCAGAGCCCCAGTAGGGAAGCCAGCTGCGGCACGGATTCGGCCAGGCGGGTAGCTCCGGCGGCGGACAACTCCTCCCGGCTGCCGTAGCCCCACAACACTCCGATGCTCTCCAGGGCGTTGTCCTTCGCCCCATCGATGTCGTGATACCGATCGCCGATCATCACCGCACGATCCGGAGAGATCCCGCACGTTTCCAAAGCGTAACGCACCACATCGGTCTTTTTTGAGCGGGTATCGTCCATTGTCGCTGCTGCGACAAAATCGAAAAACGGGAGAAGCTGGAAATGCTCCAGGATCTTTCGGGCGTAGAGCTCCGGTTTCGAACTGGCCAGGAGGATCCGTACCCCGTGCCTTTTCAGATCTTCCAACAACTCCTTTATCCCCGGGTAGAGTTCGTTTTCAAAGATCCCTTGTCGGGAAAAGTATTCCCGGTACCGTCCGACCGCCTGCCGGGCCTGCTCCGGCGAAAACCCGTAAAACGTGGAAAACGAATCCACCAAAGGCGGTCCGATAAAAGGGTACAGCGCGGTGCGGTCTTTGACTTCGATGCCGAAAAAGGACAGCGCATAGGCGACCGAACGGGTAATGCCTTCACCGGGGTCGGTCAGGGTACCGTCCAGGTCGAAGAGGCAGTGGGCGTATCGAGGCATGGGGTTTTGCGTTTTTTTCTCTGCCGAAGCAGGGGAGGGAAGGGGCGTCGGATAGGTTTATTCCATCCGCAGGGAAAAGTACACGAAACGGGGCACGTGGTATCGTTCCTGCCAGGTTTTGGGGTCGGCATGGGCATCGCGCAGCCCGCAAAAATCGATCCACAGGCTTTTCCTTCCCTCGAACTCCATCGGCCGGACCAACCCGGTGGTAAAAGCGGCCAGGGGGATGTCCTGGGTGGTGTCGTAAGGCCGTTCGGGGAAGGTCTCCATCAGGATGTACTGCGAGGGGTATTCCGTGCCGTTCCCGGAGTCGATGGGGTACGGGATTTTGGCGGTGGCATAGTTCGGGGTAACCACCCGCACGTATCCCGTGAGGGAGTCTTTTGCCTGGGCGTAAAAGGTGAACGAAGCCGTGGTGTCGGCAAATTCCATCGTCCGGGCCACGAGCGGCCGGGAGGAGATTTCGCCGTTTTCCACCTGGTGCGCCCACAGGCCCCATTTCTTGCCCCGGATGTCCCCGTGCACGGTGGCCTTCAGGTAGTACACTTCCAGGAATTCCATCAAGCCCTGCACCTCGGGCGTGAGGGTCTCCACGGCTTCGTACCGGACCTCGACCCGTCCTTCCTGGGCCGGGAGTACGATCGGGAAAAGGAGCAGCACCGCTGCCAGGATTCGTTTTTTCATGGGATTTGGGGTCGGTTGTAATGGGTTAAAATGTACGCACCGAGCGCAGGAAACCACCTCAATCCTCCGTCGGGACCTTGAAGCGTTCGGGAGCGTCCTTGACGATCTTTTCCCGCCACGGTTTGCTCCAGCCCGGTGTTTCGATCGGTCCGGGGCCTCCGTAACGCGAGCGGAGGAAGTCGCCGTCCTTTTCGGGATGGATCACGCCGTCGAAATACTTCACCAGCAGGAATGCTTCGAGGTCTTTCCACTCGGCGACGGTCTTTTCGCTCAAAAAGATGGAGAAATCCGTCAGGCAGGCTACCGCCCGTTTGGGCGAGGATTTGTACAGTTTCAGCGCCCGCTCGTCCCCCGCTTTCACATAGACGCGGAGGTAGTCCCGTTCCAACTCCGCCTGGCGCGCACGGATTTCGGGAGCGTAGTAGGCGTATTTGGCGTAAGCCTGTTGTGCCAGGCGGTTGAATATCCAGAAGGCAGCCGTAGGCGAGTAGGTATTGAAGTCGCCGTTGCCCACCGCAAAACATTCCGCCACGCGGGTGGACGAGGCGTAGATGGGCGTGTAGCAGGTAAAGTAGGTGTCGTCCAAGCCGAACCACAGGATGCCGCCTATCTCGTCGGGCAGCCAGCCTCGCGATTGCGATACGAGCGAGAAAGCCGTCTGAGGGGTGGAAATCGGGCGCTCGCAGAAATACGCCACGCTGTCGAGGTCCCAATTCAACGGCCGTGTGCCGTACGGGGAGTCGTACGCCCCGGCCATGACCGTCCCCCGGATGTCCATCGGGGTGTTTTCGTAGTGGTCGCGCATCAGCTCCATTGCATCGAGCACCGAGAGTTTCCGGTCGGGCTTTATCCACAGCGGCATCCGTTCGGCAGTCGCATCGCCCATCGCGTAGCGCAGGTACCGGTCGCCGAAACCGGCGCAGGAACGTTGGAAGATGCTCCACACGCGCGCCTCGCAAAAACGCAGTTGGGTGAAGTCCAGCGGGCAGTAGGCCGCCGAGAAGTCGAAGTCGGCATCTTCTCCCGAGAAATACCCCATCTTCCGGGCAAAGGAGATTACATCCGGGCTGTAGAGGCAGTTCTGCGGATCGTCCAACGGGAAGGTCGTGATGCGTGCCTGGTTGGCATGGGCGCAGATGTACCCGTCCGGCACGCGGCGGGCTACCCACACGGCGCCTTTTTCCTTTTCTCCCTTGCCGATAAGTTCCATGATCCACACCTCGTCCGGGTCGGCGATGGAAAACGACTCGCCCTCCGAATAGTAGCCGTATTCCTCCACCAGGGACGTCATGATCTCGATGGCTTCCCGGGCCGAAGCCGCGCGCTGCAACGTGATGTAGATCAGGCTACCGTAGTCCAGGATGCCGTTGGGACGGCAGAGTTCCGGGCGGCCGCCGAAAGTCGTTTCGGTGATGGCGACCTGTTTTTCGTTCATGTTGCCGATCACGTTGTACGTCTGCCGTACCTGCGGGATCTGTCCCAGCAGATGTCCGGGGGCATCCCATTCATAGACATCGAGCATCGTTCCCGGACGGTATTTGGCGGCCGGGTAGTGGTACAACTCGCCGAACATCTGGTACGAATCGGCCGAATAGGTCAGCATCGTGCTGCCATCTTCGGAAGCGCCTTTGGTGACCAGCAGGTTGGTGCAGGCCGGTGCAGCCGTGGCTGCGCCGAGCATCGCCAGCAGCAGGGCCAGGCGGAGCGGAGTATTTTTCATTCTCTTTTGGGAATATGGATTTGGATGTTTTGTTTTTTCAGGGGCTTTTGGGGGAAGCTTTTTCCTTGCGGGGGGGCTCAGAGAGCGATGCCCGGGGCTTATTTCTCGCTCAAGAGCTCGGCGCGGTAACCGGCCGACCGGACTGCTTCTTCGATCTGCCGGGCCGATACCGGTGCATCGGTTACCGTCAGGGTGCGGTCGGGCGAGGAGAGGTCGAACGACCAACTCCCGGCGGAGAGCAGGGGGGACAAGGCGGCATCGATCCTGGCCGTGCAGCCGGAACATTTGGCATTGGTGCGGAAAATGTATTGTTTCATGGCATGTTTTTTTGATGGATTCCTGTTCTTTATTTTACGGGAACGCTCTGCGGCAGCCTTACAACTTGCTGCGCCCCAGACGCAGTGCGTTGGCCACCACCGATACCGAGCTGAGCGCCATGGCAGCCGAAGCCCACATGGGGTTGAGCAGGATGCCGTAGAAGGGGAAGAGCACCCCTGCGGCGATCGGTATCCCGATGGTGTTGTAGATAAAGGCCCAGAAGAGGTTTTGCCGGATCAGTTTTACGGTGCGGCGGGACAGGTGTACGGCCTTGGGCAGCAGCATCAGGTCGGAGGTCATCAGGGTAACCATCGCCACGTCCATCGCAATGTCCGTCCCGCGTCCCATGGCGATGCCCACGTTGGCCGAAGCCAAGGCTTGGGAGTCGTTGATCCCGTCGCCCACCATGGCTACGTTGCGGCCTTTTTGCTGGAGGTCTTCGATGAATTTCGCTTTGTCGTCGGGCATCATCGAGGCCTGGAAATGTTTGATCCCGGCTTGGGAAGCGATGTGGGCCGCGGTCTTTTCCGAGTCGCCGGTGAGCATGAATACCTCGATACCCATCCGCTGGAGTTGTTCTACCGCTTGCCGGGAGGTGGGTTTGAGCGGGTCGCTGACGGCCATCACGCACAGCAGCGAGGCCTCTTCGCCGAAGAAGACGATGCTCCGCCCCTGGCTTTGCCATTGGGCGAGGGTGTCCGTGAGGTCTTTTTCCAGACGGGAGACGTATTGGCGGCAGAGGGCTTGGCTGCCTACCCAGTAGGTCTTGCCCTGGCGGGTGGCGCGTACGCCCATTCCGGTAACCGATTCGAAATCCTCCAGAGGGGTCTCCTCGGCGCCTTTGTTTTCCAGGTAACTCGTGATGGCCATCGCCAGGGGATGTTCCGAGCGTTTTTCCATCGTGTAGAGCATGTCCTTGTTGCTCTTGAGCAGGTATCCCAGGTCCATGAACTGCGATACGCGCGGGATACCGGAGGTCAGCGTGCCGGTTTTGTCCATCGCCATGGCATTGACCCGGCAGAGGTTTTCCAGGGCAAAAGCGTCCTTGATCAGAATGTGGTTTTCCGCGCCTTTACCGATGCCCACCATCAGGGCCGTAGGGGTCGCCAGACCCAGCGCGCAGGGACAGGCGATCACCAGCACCGACACTGCCGAGACCACGGCCATGTGCAGGTACTGCCCGCCGCCGATCCACAGCCACAGAACGAGGGTAAGCAGGGAAATGCCCATCACCACCGGCACGAAGATGCCCGCGATCCGGTCGACGATCCGCTGAACGGGAGCCTTGCTGCTCTGCGCCTGTTCCACCATGCGGATGATGCGCGCCAGCACGGTATCGGCGCCCACCTGCTCGGCCCGCACCTTGAAAGCTCCCCGCTGGTTGATCGTCCCGGAGAGGACCTTGTCGCCCGGGCGTTTGCGCACCGGTACCGGTTCACCGCTGATCATGCTTTCGTCCACGTACGAGGCGCCCTCGTCCACGGAGCCGTCCACCGGGATGCGCTCGCCGGGGCGCACGCTGATGCGGTCGCCCACCCGGATCATGCCGATGGGCAGGTCTTTTTCCCCATCCGGGGTAACGATGCGCGCGGTTTTGGGTTGCAGGCCCATCAGTTTGCGGATGGCCGACGAAGTGTTGCCTTTCGCGCGTTCTTCCAGCAGTTTACCCAGCAGGACGAAGGCAATGATCATGCCCGAAGCTTCGTAGTACACGTGTACCGGCATGCCGGAGGAGGCCAGCAGCGAAGGAAACAGCGTATTGACCAGACTGTACACGAAGGCCACCGATACGCTTAATGCCACCAGCGTGTCCATGTTGGCCGAACCGTGGCGCGCCTGCCGGACGGCATTGATAAAGAAACGCCGCCCGAAGTACAGGATGGGCAGGGTCAGCACCAGCATCACCCAGGCGGCGTAGGGGTTGTCCATGAAGACCATCGAGATGACCATCAGCGGGATGGCCAGCGCCCAGGCTCCGAGGGTGCGCAGGCGGAGTCGGCGGTAGCGTTCGGCTTGTTTTTCCTCTTTTTTCTCTTCGGTGTTGTCCCCTCCGATGAGAATGTCGTACCCGATGGCGCGGATCTGCCGTTGGATTTCCTCCAGGGAGATCGCCGAGCGGTCATAGACCAGGTGCATGTCGTTCGAGGCGAGATTGACATCGGCCTGGAGTACGCCGGGCAGGGCGCGCGTGGCGTTTTCCACATTGGCGGCGCAGACGGCGCAGCTCATTTCCAGTACCGGGACGATGGTTTCCTGTATGTTGCTTTTTGCCATAGACTTTTTCAGGCTCGCCCGCCTTGTGCGCGCGAGGTGAGGGTAAAGGTACACAAATTTTGCCATTGCTGTCAAGAGAGAGGCGCGAGCGGGGTTATCGAAAAGAGAAAAGCCGGGAAAAAGCAGGAAATGAAAAAAAGTGTATATTTGGTCGTCAAAAGACAAGTCTTCCGTCCCCACGGGGGAGGAAGCGGCAACATCAACCACCAAAGTACGTATAAATGACAGACAATCAGGATACGCGCGCTGCGTTGAAGGAAAGCGCAGGCGTCGATGTGTCGCATTGTTACCAGTGCGGGAAATGCTCCGCCGGTTGCGTGCAGGCCGAGCGGATGGACTACCCGCCCAGCTACGTGATGCGCCTGTTGCAGACCGGCGATCCGGCCGACTACCGCACGGCGCTCTCCAGCCGGACGATCTGGCTGTGCTTGAACTGCGAGAACTGTTACCAGCGCTGCCCCATGTCCATCGACATCCCGGCCGTGATGGACACCTTGCGGCAGCAAGCCCTGCGCGAAGGCGTGCAGCACCGCGACGCCCGCAAGATCATCGCCTTCCACCGGGCCTTCCTCGCCCAGGTGAAAAACACCGGAAGGCTCTACGAAGTCGGTATGGAAGCGCAGTACAAACTCTCCACCGGGGACCTGTTCCAGGACGTCTCGCTGGTGCCCTCGATGCTCTCCAAAGGCAAGTTGGGCCTGTTCCCCGAAGGAATAAAGGACCGCAAGGCCATGCGGAGGATCTTCGACGCGGCGGCTTCCCGTACCAAGGGATCGGCCGGCCGAACCAGCGGAAACGGTAAAGAAAAAAAGAAGGAGGACGAACGATGAAGACAGGATTTTACCCCGGATGTTCCCTCAAGGGCTCCTCGCGCGAATACACTGAATCGACCCTCGCCCTGGCCCGCGCGCTCGAAATGCCCCTCCAGGAGATTGACGATTGGAATTGCTGCGGCGCTTCTTCGGCGCACGCGGTGGACAAGGAACTGGCCTTGGCCCTTCCCGCACGGGTGTTGGCCCTGGCCGCCGAGCAGGGCTTCGACGAAGTGGTGGTGCCCTGTGCGGCGTGCTACAACCGTTTGTCGATGACCCGCCACGAACTGGAGCAGCACCCGCCGCTCAAGGAGCGGGTGGAGGACGTGCTGGGCAAGCAGGTAGGCCCGGTGAAGATCCTCAATGTCCTGCAATGGATCGAAAAATACGCTCCGGGCAAGGTGGCCGAAAAACTCGTCCGTCCTTTGGGGCGGAAAGTGGCCTGCTATTACGGCTGCCTGCTGGTGCGCCCGGCTTCGGTGCTGGGCTTCGACCGGACGGAAGACCCCCAAACGATGGACCGGATGATGCAGGAGGCCGGCGCAACGCCCATCGACTGGGCTTTTAAGACCGAGTGTTGCGGCGGAGGGATGACCATTCCCGATACCGAAGCCGTGGCGCGTCTTTCGGGCGATGTGCTCTCCGACGCCGCCGCCCGGGGAGCGGAAGCGGTTATTGTCGCCTGTCCGATGTGCCATGCCAATCTGGACATGCGCCGTCGGGAGATCAACAAACGTCTGGAGCATCCGGTGGAGATACCGGTGCTGTATATCACGCAGGCTCTCGGGCTGGCCGTGGGGCTTTCCCCGCAGCAGTTGGGTTTGAGCCGGCATTTTGTCCCCGTAAACATTTTCTAAAGCAAAAGCAAGTATGTCGAAGATAGGAGTTTTCGTATGCCATTGCGGCGAGAATATCGGCGCGACGGTCGATTGCGAAAAAGTGGCGGCCGAGATCGCCAAGATGGACGGGGTGGAAGTGAGCATGGACTACAAGTACATGTGTTCCGATCCCGGGCAGACCCTGATCAAGGACGCCATCCGTGAAAAAGGACTCGACGGGGTGGTGGTAGCCGCTTGCAGTCCCCGTATGCACGAGCCGACCTTCCGCAAGGCCTGCGCCGAAGCGTGCCTGAACCCATACCTGTGCGAGATCGCCAACATCCGCGAACAGTGCTCCTGGGTGCATGAGAAAGGCGAAGCCACTACCGAGAAAGCCATCGAACTGGTGCGGATGCAGGTGGAGAAAGTCCGCCGCGACCAGCCCTTGCGTCCCATCGAAGTACCGATCACCAAAAAAGCGCTGGTGATCGGCGGCGGCATCGCCGGGATACAGGCCGCCTTGGACATCGCCAATGCCGGTCATAAAGTCATCCTGGTGGAGCGCGAACCCTCCATCGGAGGGCACATGTCGCAGTTGTCCGAGACCTTCCCTACGCTGGACTGCTCGCAGTGCATCCTCACCCCCCGCATGGTCGAGGTGGCGCAGCATCCCAACATCACCCTCTATACCTATGCCGAAGTCGAAGCGCTGGAAGGCTTTATCGGCAATTTCAAGGCCCGTATCCGCCTGAAGTCCCGCAGCGTCGATCTGGAGAAGTGCACCGGCTGCGGAGCCTGCACCACCAAATGCCCCACCAAGAAGATACCCAGCGAGTTCAACGCTTCCATGGGGCTCCGTACCGCGATCTACGTCCCGTTCCCCCAGGCGGTGCCCAACAAGCCGGTGATCGACCGGGAACATTGCGTGTACTACCGCACGGGCAAGTGCAAACTCTGTGAAAAGACCTGTCCCACCGGCGCGATCGCTTTCGACCAGCCGGACAAGATCCTCACCGAGGAGGTCGGTGCCGTGGTGGTCGCCACCGGATTTGACGTAGCCCCCACGGACGGGTTCTCCGAATACGGCTACGGGAAGTACAAGGACGTGATCACCGGACTGCAATTCGAGCGTCTGGCCTCGGCTTCCGGTCCCACGATGGGCGAAATCCGCCGCCCTTCGGATGGGAAAGTCCCGCAGAAGATCGTCTTTGTCGCCTGCGCCGGTTCGCGCGATCCGGCCAAAGGCCGTCCGTACTGTTCGAAGATCTGCTGCATGTACACGGCCAAGCACGCGATGCTCTACCAGCACAAGGTGCACGGCGGAGAGTCCTACGTGTTCTACATGGACATCCGTGCCGCCGGCAAGAACTACGACGAATTCGTGCGCCGCGCCATCGAGCAGGATGGGGTCAACTACGTGCGTGGGCGGGTGTCCCGGATCTACGAGCGCGACGGCAAACTCATCGTCAAGGGTGCCGACACCCTGCTGGGCGGCCGCCCGGTGGAGATCGAAGCCGACATGGTGGTGCTGGCCACCGCAGCCGTGGCCAATCCGGGAGCCGAATCCCTGGCGCAGAAACTGCACATCTCCTACGACCAGTACAACTTTTTCGCCGAGGCGCACCCCAAACTCCGCCCGGTGGAGACCAATACCGCCGGCGTGCTGCTGGCCGGAGCGTGCCAAAGCCCCAAGGACATCCCCGAGACGGTGGCCGCCGCTTCCGGAGCGGCGGCCAAGGTAGCCGCGCTCTTCTCCCAGGATCGTCTGGTGCGCGAACCGGTCGTGGCCGTGGTCAACCGCTGCGCTCCGCCGGTCTTTTCCACCTGCGTGGGTTGCGGGCTGTGCGTGCCCATATGCCCGTACCAGGCCATCGAGATGGAGCCCATCACGGCCCGCGACGGCAGTGTGATCAAGACCGTGGCGCACATCAATCCGGGACTTTGCCAGGGTTGCGGCACGTGCGTGGCTTTCTGCCGCAGCAAGAGCATCGACCTCCAGGGCTTTACCAACGAGGAGATGTTTGCCCAGGTGCTTTCCGCCATCAATCAGTAAGAATACCGACCTTATGGAAGAAGAAGAAGAAGATAAAAAGACGACGGCCGCCGCGGAGTTCGAACCGAAAATCGTGGCTTTCGTGTGCAACTGGTGCACGTATGCCGGTGCCGATCTGACGGGCACCAGCCGCATCAAGTACGCCACCAACGTGCGCGTGGTGCGTTTCCCTTGTACGGGGCGCATCGACTTTATGCTCGTGCTCAAGGCTTTTGCCTCGGGTGCCGACGGGATCATCGTTTCGGGTTGCCACCCCAACGACTGCCATTACACGGCGGGCAACTTCCACGCCCGTCGGCGGTGGATGGTCCTGCGGGGTTTGCTCGAATACCTCGGGGTGGACCTGCGGCGCATCCGCTTTTCGTGGGTCTCGGCCGGCGAAGGCGCCAAGTGGGCCGAACTGGTCAACGATACCGTCGAGCAGATACGCGCCCTGGGACCTTACGAGCAGTACCGAAAAGCAGCCGATTACCTGAAAAACGGAGTGTACAATGGATAAGTGGATCGAAAATATCAAGGACCTCTTCGCCCAGGGCGAAGTAACCCTGGTCATCGGGTACGAAGCGGGCACGGACGGCGATCCCCGGCCTTTCTTCTGCCGCAGTGCGCAGCAGGCCGACCGTCTGGTGTTTCCGGAAGGCTTCGCCCCGAACCTGGCGGTGTACCTGACCAGACAGGAACTGGTCAAGGGCGAAAAAGTAGCGGTCATCGCCACCGTGCCCACCCTGCGGAGCATCTGTTACCTGCAGGGGGAAAACCAGCTCGGCAGCCTTTCGCTGGCCGTGTACCACCTGACCCCGGAAGGGGAGTGGCGGCAGTTCGCCACCCCGGAGCAGATCGCGCAGTACATCGACGCCATCCCCCTGTCCCTGTCCGAGAAGGACCGGGCGCTGGTGGAAAAACTCGACGCGATGACCCCTGAGGAGCGTTGGACGTTCTGGCAGAACGAGTTCTCGCGCTGCATCAAGTGTTACGCCTGCCGGGCCGCTTGCCCGATGTGCTACTGCACGCGTTGCATCGTCGAGGACAACCGTCCGCAGTGGATCGACCCCTGGCCTTCGCCCCTGTCCAACATGGAGTGGCAGATAAGCCGGGTGATGCACCTGGCCGGACGTTGCGTGGGCTGCGGATCGTGCGGGGAGGCTTGCCCGGAGCACATCCCCGTCCACTTGCTCAACCGCCGTCTCTCGCAGGACATCCAGGCCGACTTCGGCGTGGTGCCGGGCGCAGCCCCCAAGCAGGGCGCGGTGTTGAACACCTTCCGGGTGGAGGACAAGGAAAACTTTATCGTTTGACGACCATGAAGACACTATTTATACGAAAAGAAAATATCCCCGCGTGGTTCTCCGCCCTGCGTGCCGCCCACGACCGTATCCTGGCTCCGGTGCGCAAAAACGAACGGGTGGTGGAGTTCGCCCCGGTGGATACCTTGGATCAGGTAGCCACGGACTACGTCCAGACCACCCGTAGCGCCAAGGAAGCGCTGTTTCCCCGCACCGAGGTGCTCTTCTCTTACCGCAAGGAAGGCCGGGAAGTCGAGGTGGAGGATTTCGACCCTTCGGGCGTACCGAACACCCTGTTGTGGCAGGTGCGTCCCTGCGACGCCGCGGCGGTATTTCCCTTGGATGCGGTATTCAACTGGGACTATCGGGACAAACTGTACAATACCCGCCGGGAGCGCACCGCGATCGTCGCCGTATCGTGCGCCAAGGCCGACGGAGCCTGTTTCTGTACGGCGGTAGGCGGGGGGCCGGGCAGCACGGCCGGGAGCGACATCCTGCTCACCTATACCCCCGAAGGAGCCATCGCGGAGGTCTCGACCGAGAAGGGCGAACGCCTGGTCGCGCTCTCCCAGGCGCTCTTCGAACCCTCCGACGGGAAGGACAAGGAGAAATACCTGGCCGCTCTTCCCGCCGCCTTCGACCGTGAACAGCTCCGGGCGCGCCTGGAAGGGATGTTCGATTCCCCGGTATGGAAACAGCAGTCCGAACGTTGCCTGGGTTGCGGAGCCTGTGCGTACGTGTGCCCCACGTGCTCGTGTTTCGATATTCAGGACCGCTCGGCCGGACAGACGGGCCAGCGCCTGCGCTGCTGGGATTCATGCGGCTTTGCACTTTTCACCCAGCATACCTCCGGGCACAATCCCCGCCCGACGCAGGCCACACGTTGGCGGCAGCGCTTGTTGCACAAGTTTTCGTACATGCCCCAGCGCCTGAAGGCATTGGGCTGCACCGGCTGCGGCCGTTGCTCGCGGGCTTGCCCGGTGGACATGAACCTCAAAGATCACCTTGTTTCAATAGCCGATACAAAATGAGCACCAACGACGACAAAAATATTTACCTCCCCTACCGGATGACCATCGAGAAGATCACCCTCGAAGCCCCGGGCGTGCGGACCTTCCGCCTGCGTTTTCAGGACCCGCAGCAGGGCGAGGCTTTTTCTTTCCGCGCCGGGCAGTTCGGCGAGTATTCCGTGTTCGGCGAAGGCGAATCGACGTTCTGCATCGCTTCCTCGCCCACACGCAAAGGATACATCGAGTGTACCTTCCGTCAGGCCGGACGGGTAACTACCGCGTTGGCGAAAAAGGAACAGGGGGATACCATCGGTTTTCGCGGACCTTTCGGCAATACCTTCCCGATGGAGCAGTGGGAGGGGAAAAACCTGCTGTTCATCGCCGGAGGGATCGCCCTGCCCCCGATGCGCTGCGTGATCTGGAACGCCCTGGACGAGCGGGAGAAATACGGCGATGTAACCATCGTTTATGGCGCCAAGACCCCGGCCGACCTGGTGTACAAAGAGGAGTTGAAACAGTGGGAGGAGCGTCCCGACGTCCGGCTGATCACCACGGTCGATCCGGGCGGGCAGACTCCCGACTGGAAAGGCGAGGTAGGTTTCGTCCCCGACGTGGTGGCCGCCGCCGGCCTTTCGGCCGAAAATACGGTAGCCGTGGTATGCGGCCCACCGGTGATGATCAAGTTTACGATGCCCAAGCTCCAGGCACTCGGATTTTCCGACCAGGACATCTACACCACGCTCGAAAACCGGATGAAATGCGGGGTGGGCAAATGCGGCCGTTGCAACGTAGGGAAAATGTACGTCTGCAAGGACGGACCGGTATTTACCCAGGCGCAGCTGGCGGAATTGCCGCCGGAATATTGAGCCCGATCCCGATTTTTTTCGGATCCCGTCCCGATTTTTTCAATTTCTCTTCAAAATCCTTCCCGTTCTTTGCCTCGAACCAAAGAGAGAAAGGGTGAAAAAGACGGAAAAGACTACCAGGGGGGGCGTCTTGTGGACGATCCTCCTTTTTTTGTTCGCCGATGAAGTGCGGGCCGCAGGAGCCGATCGGGCGGGGTGGATGGCCGGCTCCGTTTCGTGGCGATTGAACGAACGGTGGGAACTTGCCACCGGATTGGAATACCGCTCGAAGGACGATTTTTCGACCACCGACCGTTGGAGTTGGAGCCTGGCGGCCGGATACAGCTTTACTCGGTGGCTGGAAGCGGAGGCCGGGTATGAACTCCTGATCAAGCACTCGGATACCCGCTGGCCGGTCGAACACCGGTATTGGTTTTCGCTCACCGAATCGGTTGAAGTAGGGCGGGTGGAATTTTCCCTGCGCGAACGTTTTCAGCATACCTTGGGCAGCGAACACGAGTACCGCCTGCGGACCCGCTTCCAGGCAAAGGTCGAGGCTACGGATCGCCTTTCACCCTATCTCTGGGTGGAAATGTACAACGATCTGGGACGCGGAGGGCATTTTTCGCTCGCCAGGGTGCGTTACCGGGGAGGTTGCGAATACCGCTGGACGAATACCTTTTCGACCGATGGATTTTATCTCTACCAAAGCCAGCCGGGTGCCCGGCGGCATGTGGTGGGGCTTGAAGCGAATTTCTCGTTTTGAGGCTGTCCGGTTTTCGTCCGTTCGGGCTTCCCTTGCGGGAAAACGGACTGCCTCCCTTTGTCGTGAAAGACATGTCGCCCAAAGAAAAATCCCGAAGGGTTTTCCCTTCGGGATTTTTCTTTGGACGAACATGTGCGGCGGAGCGTCAGTAGTCCCGCTCGCCCTGCACGTACAGGGTCGAGTTGGTAACGTTGACATCGATGCTCCGGTCGAGTTGTGAACAATAGACCTCGACCGGATGCGGATTGGCCACTTCTACCGGCATGGGATTATTGTCCGGAATGATCCGGGTTTCGGCCACCACTTCCTTGCTGGACAACTGAAGGAGGATGAGGTGTCCGGCATAGATGACGTTTTTCACGAAGAAAACCTCGTCTTTCGGCGACATGACCTGTTCTCCCACGCGGGGAACGACCGAGGTGGGGAGTGAAAACTCCTTGCCCAGTTCATCGATGCACGTGATCACCAGCGTGGAGGGATGGGTGCTGAGCATGATGATAGGGGTCGGTTCCCGGTCGTAGCCGATACGTTTGACGATGTTTACATGCGTATCGGGCGGCAAACCCCATTCCTGGCGGCGTTTGGCCGCTATTTTTTCCAGTTCGGGGGTCATCAGGATCGATTCGCCGATGCGGGGCATCCCGCCCAGTTGCATCCGGATGCATTCCAGGTTTTCTGCCCGGTCGGAAAGGCCGATGCTTACTCTGACTTCTACCATGGTCTTATCGAGGTCGTTGCGGTGGGACGGCGGGTTACTGGGCAGCGGCTTGTTCCTCCGGGTCTTCCTTTTCCTTGGAGACCAGCGAGGCGCCTTGCAGCAGGTTGTACCAGTGGAATAGCTTTCGGATGTGCGACGGATAGACGCGTTCCCGGTCGTAGTCCGGCACGATGGCCTCGAAGTATTCCTTTAATTGGGCATCCGAGGAGGATTTTGCGTCCGGAGCCGGGCCGTTGTCTTCTTTTTCGGCGATGCGGCGCATGATTTCGCGCAAGGCGAGTTCTTCACCCTGGGTGTACATCGAGATGTCGTCCAGCGAACTCATCGTGGAATTCAACGAAGCCATCGTCCGTTTTCCTTCCGGAACGGATTCGACGATCACACCGTTTTTCGCGTGGGAGAGGATCTTGTACAGACCCGGTTTGCCCGAGATGGCAATGATACCTTTGAGTTTCATCTTTTTGGTTCTTGTCGGTATGTTTTGTGATTATTTTCGATAGGGAAAATGCATCGCGTACTCGGTATGGACCTCGCCGTGGGCGATGCGTTGCAGGCGTTTCTGGATCACCCGTTTGGTAAGGGCGGACAGACGGTCGGTAAACACCACGCCCTCCAGATGGTCGTATTCGTGTTGGAAGATCCGGGCAGCCCGGCCCGAAAGGGTCTCTTCGTGCAGGTTCCACTGGCGGTCGTAGTAGCGCACGCGGATGTTTTGCGGGCGGAACACCTTCTCGTGCACCCCGGGGATGCTCAGGCAGCCTTCCTCGAAGCCCCACTTGTCGCCCCATTCTTCCAGTTTTTCCGGGTTGATGAATTCCCGGCGGAATCCCGCCAGAAAGTCCCGTTCCTCTTTGGGCAATTCCTCGTCCTGGGCAAACGGCGACCCGTCCACCACGATCACCCGCACGGAACGGCCCACCTGCGGGGCAGCCAGACCCACCCCGTCGGCCGCATCCATCGTCTCGAACATATCGTCGATAAACGCATCCAGTTCCGGATAGTCTTTGTCGATCTCTTCGGCCCTTTTCTTGAGAACAGGTTCTCCGTAGGCCATAATCGGAAGTTTCATATCGTCTTTTGTCTTTTTTTGTATTCTCGCTTATACTTTTCTCTTTCCCGCTTTCGATACCGGCAGCCTGCTCGGGCAAAGGCTCCGCGGCACTTTACCGGCGGCGGGACTCCATGTAGTCGCGCAGGATCAACGCCGCGCTGGTGCGGTCCAGCAAACCTTTTTCCTGGCGGCGGCTTTTCGGCATCCCGCTCGCAGCCAGATCGCGTGCCGCGATGCGCGAGGTGAAGCGTTCGTCGTACCGCTCCACCGGAATGTTCCCCGGCAGCGCCCCTTCGAGACGGCCGATGAAATCCCGGATGGCACCTTCGACCTCTACCGGCGCCGCGCACGAGTACGTATGGCGGGGTAGTCCCACCACGATAGCCTCCACGTCGTTTTCCCGGCAGTATTGCTCCAGAAACGCTACGGCCTCTTGCGGAGGTAAGGTGCACAGGGGCGAAGCGATGATCTGCAGCGGGTCGCTTACCGCGATGCCCGTGCGCTTTTCCCCGTAGTCGATGCCGATCAGGATGCCCATGCTCGTGTGCAAAATTAGCGTTTTTTACCCTCGGGCGGCAAATTTTTTCAGCCGTTGGTACAGTTGGGCCGTAGGCAGCCCCACCACGTTGTGGTACGAACCCTCGATGGAGGCGATGTGTGTCTCCCCGATCCATTCCTGGATGGCGTAGGCCCCCGCCTTGTCCAGGGGCGAGAAGCGGGACACGTAGTACCGGATGTCCTGCGGGTCGATGGGCAGGAACGTGACGCGGGTGGCGCAGCAGAACGACTCTTCGTCCGTAACGCTGCGCAGGGTAACACCGGTGAGTACTTCGTGCGTGCGTCCGGAAAGCGCCCGAAGGGTTGCCTCGGCTTCCTGCTCGTCGCGGGGTTTTCCCAGCGGACGGCCGTCGGCCCATACGAGGGTGTCGGCTCCCACGATGATCTCCTGCGGGGCGAGGGGACCGGCTGCGCGCGCTTTGAGTCGGCTGAGGTATTGCACGATCTCCCGCCCGTCGGTCAGCGTGTCGGGGTAGTGCTCCCGGACATCCCCGGTGCGGGCGAGGAACGGGACGCCCAGTTTTTCGAAAAATTCGATCCGACGGGGCGACGTGGAGGCCAACACCAGCGTCCGTCCTTTCAAGGCTTCGGCCAAGCTGTTTTCTGTCGCGGGGGTTACCATTTCTTTGTCTTTGTCGTGGAACAAGGGCCCTGCTTTATGCATTGAACCCCTCAAAATCCTTCTCGTACCATTTTCCCTGGGCCTTGAGCACCTGTTCCACCACGTCCCGCACGCAGCCCGCCCCGCCCGGCAGGGGGGAAACGTATTTGGCTACGGACAGCACATCCTGGCAGGCATCCGCCGGGCAGCAGGGCAGGCCGACGGCCTTCATCGGGTCGATGTCCGGCACATCGTCCCCCATGTAGAGCATGTCCTCGAGCGGGATGTCGTATCCGTCGCGGTATTCGAGCAGTTTTTCCAGTTTGGAGGTGGAGTTGAGTACAATGTCGGTGATGCCCAGGCGGTTGAAGCGGGTCAGGATCGAGTCGTCCCTCCCGCCGGTGATGATGATGATCTTCAGCCCCCGCCGGACGGCCAGTTGCAGGGCAAAACCGTCCTTGACGTTCATCCTGCGGACGAATTCCCCGGTGGGGAATACCGTTACCATGCCGTCGGTCATCACTCCGTCCACATCGAAGACCAAAGCCCGGATGCGGCCCAGGATATCCTTGTAGTTTTCCGTGTCCATAGCCGAGATTTTTTTGCCGTGGACAAAAGTACGGATAAAACGGCGAACTTTAATACATTTGCACCGAGTCCCACCACAATCGCAAAGAACCGATGTACACCCTTACGGCAATAACCGGCCCCACGGCCAGCGGAAAGACCGCCCGTGCGATCGAGATCGCCCGGGAGCGCGGGGCGGAGATCGTCTCGTTCGACTCGCGGCAGTTTTACCGGGACATGGACATCGGCACCGCCAAACCCTCGGCCGAGGAACTGGCCGCCGCCCCGCATCATTTTATCGGACACCTGCCCATCGACGCCCCGTACAGCGTAGGCGATTATGAACGGGATGCACTGGCGTGCATCGAGCAGATCCATGCGCGCGGTCGGGAAGTGGTGCTGGTGGGCGGATCGGGGCTTTACCTGGAGGCTATCGAACATGGTCTGGACCACATCCCCGACGTATCGCCGCAGGTGCGGGAACAAGTGGCGGAACTCGAAAAACGCGAAGGGTTGGAGGCCTTGCAGCGCCTTTTGGCCGAGAAGGACCCGGTGTATTACCGCCAGGTGGACCTGAAGAATCCCCGCCGTGTGGCACGCGCGTTGGAAGTGTGCCTTTCGAGCGGACAGTCGTATTCGTCGTTTCGGGGAACGGGCCGGGTGGAGCGCCCCTTCCGGGTGGAGCGCATCAACCTGGAACTGCCCCGCGCGGAACTCTACGCCCGGATCGACGCCCGGGTGGACCGAATGATGGAACAGGGCCTGCTCCGCGAAGTGGAATCGCTCTTGCCCTACCGGCATTGCAATGCCATGCAAAGCGTGGGGTATCGTGAATTTTTCGATTATTTCGACGGGCGGATCTCCCTGGAGCAGGCCGTGGATCTGGTCAAGCAGCATTCCCGCAACTACGCCAAACGGCAGATCACATGGTTCGCCCATCGTTAGGCGGAGCTTTTTCGCAAAAAAAAAACGGAGCTTTTCGGGCGCGATCTCTTTTCCTTTTTGCTTCATTTCGTTTTCTTGCCCGGTGTCTTAAGTGGAAAGTACGATGCCTCTTACCCGTTCGAAATGCCCCAGTGCGAGGTCCTGCGGGGCGATCAGAAAGACGAGTACGCCGAAATCCATGAAGTTGAGCTGGAAGTCTTCCCCGCTGAAGGAGTCCACCTGCAGAAGGATCTCCCAGTCCTCGAACGGCGGGTCCCAGGTCTCCCACTCGCGGTGCGTCGGGGGAGCAAACAGAGCGTGTTCGTCGCAGTAACGTCCGGAAGGTTGTAGGGAGAAGTCTATCCGGAGTTCTTCCGGACCGATCGGGCGGCCGCGGTCGTCGATCAGGACCATTTCCTGGAAGTCCGTCGGGGTGCCGGGCGAACCCACTTCGGGAAAAAAGAGGACTTTCACGTCTTCGGGTTCGCTGATGTATCCTGAGAGGCTGTCCCCGCCATCGAAACGCCCGAGGTAGTGCTCGATCTTGGCGAAAAAGGACAGCAGCCCCCGATGGGGCAGACGCCCTTCCGTATCGTAGGGAGCCACTTCCGAAAGGTTTATCTGGCAGATGAACGTGTATTCGAACGGGTCGCCGTCCGTGTCGGGAAAACACGGGTAGGGGTATCCTCGGGGCAGGTCGGGATGTCCCCAGAAGCGGCTGCCGCACAGGGGGACCCGTTCGGACGGTTTGGAGAGGAACAGGTGGATCGGTTTCATGACGGGGGCGTTTCCGAAGGCGTAACGGCGGGGAAATGGCGGGGTCAGTCGAACATTACCCGGGGATTCATGACAGAGGGACTTTTCCATGCGATTCCGTATTCTTGCAGGACTTGTTCTTTCGTTATCCAGTACGCATGGCAGAATCCCATCCCGCGCGGCTGTCCTTCGAGTAGTTTGGCTGTCTTTTCCTCCGCCTGGTCGATGATGCGTTCGTAAGCGGCGGTCCATTCGATGGGGTCCCGCAAGAGGTGTCCCGTTTGTTCGATGGCATTGAATTCGCCCCGGTCGGCCCGCTCGATGTTCCGGCGGAGGAAGTCTATTTTTTCCTCGATGTCTTCGCTCTCTCCCAGTTCGTGCCCGTGGAGGGCTTCGATGCGGTGAAGCAGCGTCCGGTCGTATTCGAGCAGTTCGAGCTTCAGCCTCGGATGCCAGGGCAGGGCGTCGAGCATTCTCGATACGGCCCATTGGAGCTTGGAAAGCAGGAGGTCGTATCCTTCGAGGTATCGGCCGATCCCGAGCAATTCTTCGGCCAGGGACGTGTTTTCCCATTCCCTGTCCTGGTTCCGGAGATTTTCTTCAGCCACCAGTACGTCGCCGCAGCATACTTCCCAGTAGGCATCGAGGGTATTCGCTTTCCCGTCGCGGGGCAAGCCTTCTATGACTTTGCGTGCTTCTTTCAGCTCTTTTCGGATGTCTTGTTTCATGGCAGTACAGGGTTGGGCGGTGTCTTTTCTGTCGGAAAGATCATTGCACGGCAAAGTTCTCCACCAGTTGCAACTCGTCGGTCGGCGGGGTCTCCTGGTCGAAGAGCGGGCAGAAAATGGTCGTCTCGGTGCTTTGCTTGCCGTCGATGTCGATCGCGCTGTTGAGTACCATTTGGAGGAATTGGGCTTCGGAGAGTTTTTCGGCGTACATCCGGTCCACCAGTTCCTTGCATTCCTTGAGCGATTTGTTGCCGTAGCGTACCAGTTTGCCGTAGGCGATGGCGTTGAGCCCGAGGGCCGGAAGTCCGAGGAAGGCCGTTTTTTGCGTCACGGACAGTTTGAGCAGCGTGGTCTTGAGTTCCTTGAGGTCTTCGAGGTTTCGCTGGCAGTAGGTGAGTTGTGCCGGAATGGACTCCAGGTTTTCCCCGCGCGTGGATTTCAAAGCGACCGCCTTGCAGACTTGCCCGGCATTGGTCTCCAGGTAGTAGGTGTGTATCTCGTAGAAAGGGCGGGTCTTTCCGATCATGCTTTCTACCTTGTAGTACGCATTGGAGAATCCGGACAGAAACTCGTCCACGCTCTCCTGCCCGGACGAAGTGGGACGCTCCCACTTGTTTTCGATCGTCTTTTCGGTCCACACAGGTTGGGTAACCACCGCCTGGGAGAGCCGAGCCGCTTTGGGAATGTCGAGTTCCATACGGTCCTTGGACAGTTTGATGTCGTAGAAGATGTACTGTCCCGACCAGTTGTCGGTATTGGCCAGCCAGAACATCAACTGCTGGCACCCGTCGATGGGAACGGTGATAGTCTGAGGCTCCATCGTCTCGTACACGGTCAGTTGAGCCACCACTTTCTGGTCCGCTCCGATGAGCAGCGTCTCTTTGTAGTCGTCCGCCTGGATATGGGGACGGCAGCAGGCCACGGTGAATGTTACGGTGTTGTATTCCCCGTAGGTGTTGAAAGCCGCACAGGAGTTTTCCAGGGCTTCGCCGCCGGCAGCCAGCATCAGCAGTGCCGCCGCGCCGACCAAGGTGCTGCCCACCATCGCTCCGCCCACAGCCACGCCCCCGGCGACGAATGCCGAGCCGACCGCCGCTCCGCCGATAGCTCCGGCGGCGGCACCGTCCGTGCCGGAAAGCACGCCGTGGTCGAGCGAGAAGTGAACGCTGGTCTGGAGCATGAATCCTTTATAGATGCGCTGCCCGTTCAGGTCGAAGTATTTCCGCTGGGTGGACCCGTCGTAGAAGATCTCGTCGGCGGAGTTTTTCATCGGGCTCACGTAATGGATGTACGGCGCGCCGAGATCGATCAAATCCACCGTGTGCGGGAAGTCCGGTTTGGGATGGACAAAGAGGTCGTTCTCGACCGGTTCGCCGCGATAGACCACCAGGTCGGCAATCCCGAAGGCGGCTACGTCGAGCGTTCCCGAACCTTGGCTCTCGAAACGCAATTTGCGGCAGCGGTTCAGCGGCACGATGTATTCCTGGTTTGGGTAGGTGGCCATCAGAGGTGTTTCGAGGACCAGCGAATCGTCGGCATAGACCCGCAGCACGTCGTTGTTCATCGCACCGCTCTTGCCCAGGTATCCGGCGACGAAACTCACGTAGTCGAATTCGTTCCCCAGGTCGAAAACGGCAAAGGAGCGCGTGTCGTTGTTCAGTACGTTGGTCTTTTTGTACAGGATGATCCCTTCGCTGAACTTTACTCCGCCCATCGAAAAGGTGATGTGATCCGAAGTCCCGTCGTAGATCTGCTTGTCGGTTTGTGCGAGTGCGGAATAGGGAGGGATGTTCGAGATGAGTTTGCATACATCGGGCAGCGATTTGAGCCGGGGATCGGGCGGAGCCACCGTTTCGCCTTCCTGTTGCGGTTTTTCACCGGCCGGGTAGGCCATGATGTGGGCAAATCCTCCGTAGAGCGACCCCGATGACTGTTCGGAATGGAACGAGAGCATCTCGCATCCCGTAACATCCAGGGTTACTTTCTGTGCAATGTCGTTGTTGGACATTTCTTTCTCGTAGAGGATCTTTCCGTCCGCCTTGACCGTAAACCAGCCGGAACCTGCCGTTCCATCCGTGTTGTTGGTCGGGCCAACGAGAAAAGTCAGGGTCGAGTATTGTCCCCGCAGGTTGAAGTACGCCCAGCCGGGGTTGTTGCCCGAGATAGCCCGCCGCATATCGGCTGCCAGACCGTAGGAGTATTTTTGCCCGTTGATCTCGATGGACGTTTGGTCGTCGTCCGGGGATACGCACGTCAGACGGTAGTTCTGGAAGTAGGGTCTGAGGTCTTTTACCAGTTCGATCGTCTTGGGAGCCGAGGTGATCAGGTTGCCGGTCTCCACAGGAGTTTGCCCGGCTGTCCACAGCGTGGCTTCGCCTATTCCGATATAACCTGCGCCGGAAACCATGACGAATTTCAACTCGTTCACTCCTTTGATGTCCAGGGTGATGCGCTCGGGAATGCCGTAGGGGTAGATCACTTTGTCCAGGATCTTGCGTCCGTCGGCCAGCACGGTAAAGATGATCGGGTCGGTGGCGATGCCCGTGCCACCGGCGCCCGTATTGAAATTCTCATGACCGAGAACGAACATCAACCGGTCGTATTTGCCTCCGAGTTGGAACGTAGCGTATCCCGGAGCATAGGGCCCTACCGAATGTCCTACCGTAAAGCCGCCGTACCAGGAAAGCCCGCCGCTCATCCCGATCTTTTTCGAAGAAGGTCCGGTGTATTTGTAAGCCTTGTAACAATGCTCATCGACAGGGGAGTGCAGGTTGACCAAGTATTTTACCTGTCCCGAAAGATCGCTGCTCCCCAAGAGGAATACGGTCAGCAGCAGGGCAAAGAAGCGTTTCATCGTGTGTCGTATTTTAGTGTTGTTTTTCTTTCGGTTCAGGCCCACGCATCGTATCGTCCGTCCTGTTCGTCCAGTTCCTCGAAATCGTACGGATCGTCGGCGTCGATCAGACGCAGGGAAAGGACGATGTCGTTTTCTGCATATCTTCCCGTGATTTCTCTCTCGGGGCATTCGTCCAGGTGCAGCGTATGGCTTTCTCCGGGGACGTGTCCACCCGGGAGGCGGACGCAAAATTCGAATTCGAGTGCCGAACACCGCACGGGGATCAGTTTGGGCATGGCGGCCTCCGGAAGGGAAAATCTGCGCAGGGCCATCGCGTCGCATCCCAGGATGAGTTCGTCCTTGTCGTAGAACACTTTTTCCTGCAGGTGAGCCTCCCGGCCGGTGGAGAGGATCACTTGTAGAATGTCCCAGCGATGCGTCGTCGTTGTCATTTTATTCTGATCTCAAAGGTGTACCACCATTTGTGCCGTCCGTCCCGGGTATAGACGGGGGTGCGGTACACGGTGTTTTGCTCGATGGTATAGTTTTCTCCCGGGGTGGCGAGGACGACTCCCTGGGGAGAGAGGGTCTTTATCCGGACGGCTCCGTCCAGTTGTTCGGGTTCGGTCGGGCTGTTTGGGAACAAAGCGCATCCCTCTGCCTGCGGGGTAAGAGCTATTTCTTCCTGTTCGCTGAAGCAGGAAAACTCGCGGGTGGTTTCGCATTCGTTTTCCCAAAAATGGGTCGCTTTGAGTGTTTTTGCCATCGCGATCTCGTTTTTGCTTAAAACAAGACATTGGCGCTGTTAGGGTAACCGGCGCCTGCCGTCGGGAATCCCCATCTTTTTCGCCCACTGGAGATTCTCTATCGAACGAATGTACAAAAAATATTTAATTTAACAACTGTTTTGTGATGATAATGGGTGTTTTTCTTTCAATCTTGTGCGTAGATGGGTCTGAATAATGTTTTTTGTGCAAATAAATATTCCCTTTGCTTCCGGGGATGGGCAGGCGGAAAAGGGATTGAAAAACAGAGGAGGAATAAAAACAAAATCGCCACAAACTGGTGTTTGTGGCGATTTCTTTTGTGATCCAACTGGGAATGCCCATGTTTTCTATGTATTTTCATGTAAAACATTAACATCTGTAAAACAGGCTGTTGAAAAGGTGTTTTCGTAGAGTGTATTTTTATTATTTTACGATTTACAAAATAGCAAAAAGAAAAACAGTCAGTAAAACAGTCAGTAAAAAACTTATATTTGCATCAAAAGAAAGACGATGTTTTTTATTGACAAACCGAACGCGGGGAAACCCACGTCTATTTTGCTGAAAACATACCTCCCTGGAGGTGGAAGATTTGTGTATTCCACGGGGGAAAGTATTCATCCTGACCATTGGTCAAAACAGGCTCAACGTCCAATCCCTGCGCGAGGCACATTGGGGGCTCGGTTATCATATATCAGTGCCAAACTTACAAAAATAGAAAACATCTACACAGAGATCATTCAAGAAGCAAAACTGAACGCAATTCCCTTGACTTCAGATTTTTTGAAAAGATCGCTCGATCAAAAGATCAAAGGCGTTCATCCCAGGAGTAAAACCGATTTGGGATCTTTGGTCAAATATCACATTGAAGTCCGAAAGAATGATCCGAGATTTAGCCAGAAAGGGAGGTATATTCTTTTAGTGCAAATACTTAATGATTTTTCGAAGGCTCAAAAAAGGATGTTTTTTGTCTCAGACATAAACAACGAGTGGTACTATGACTTTCTTCATTTTTTGTATCAAGACCGGAATTATTCCGACAACACAGCTGGATCTTTCATCGCGAAATTAAAGTGCGTTCTGCATTGGGCCAAGAAGGAAAAAATGATAGACTCCGCCGACACCGACATAGCCATATCGTCGATGACGACCATCAAGCGGGAAACTGACAAAGTTGCTCTTACTTTCGATGAATTATCGCTCTTGGAAAAAGCGGATTTCACAGATGATCCCCGTTTGGACAAAGTACGGGACTTGTTTCTTATCGGATGTTATTCCGGGCAAAGATTCTCCGATTACAGCGTATTTGACAAGTCCGACTATCAAGACGGCATGATTGTCAAGATCGCAGAAAAGACAGAGATCACCTCATATATCCCGGTCGATGCCAACCCCCCCCTGCGTCTCTTGTTGGAAAAATACGATTGGGATTTGCCAAAGATCTCCAATCAAAAATTCAACAAATACATAAAGGAAGTAGCAGAAAAAGCCGGGATCACCACTCCCGTAAAGCGAACTGTTTTCAAAGGTTCTTCGCATCAAGAGGAAATACTCCCAAAATGCCAGCTTATAGGGTCTCATACCGCCCGTAGAACCTTCATCACGCTATCTTTGCAGAGCTCTCTCGATCAAAAATCGATTATGAAAATTGCAGGCATTGTCAATCCCGAAACTCTTTTCGGGTACAATCGTGTTGTTGCCGACCACCTGAAGGAACAGATGGAAAAATTCAATGCCCTTCGTCAATCTCGCGCGGGAAAAAAATAGCCTCTCTATTTACAAACATATAAAGTTCATCATAAAGCTCGGATGAAAAAGACAGTAAGAGTGGATATGTATCATCGTCATTGATTACATTGACCGTAATATACATCAAAGCTACCGCCTCGTGTTTGGAAATAGATAGCTTATAGCTATTTTTCATTTCGTTTTGGGCCACCATAATCCTGCATCGGTTAAAAATACCCCTTAAGATGCTTATCTGTTGAATCCACCAAAATCTATCGTGATCGAGTAGTGGGAAGTATTTCTCTTTGAAGAACCCCCCGAACAGCATCATTTGCTCTCGGGACATTTCAATTTTCAACACATTTTTTTCTGGAGATAATTTCGCCTTCATATTGTTTGTTTTTTACCAGATCTATGACATTCCGTGTTTAGCCTATGTAATACATGTCAGAACATAGGTTTATAGCTACCGATTCTGTTTTTATCTCTTTCTTCATCCGTCATACGGCGCAGTTGAGGGCGATCGATGTAGACCAGGCGCCAAGTGTATCCGTCATCATCCGGAATACAAAAATGCTGCTTGCATCGGTCGTAAATCCTATTTTGCGAAATCCCCAGTTCCTTGGCCGCCTTGGGCACGCTGGGGAAGCGGCGGACGACCTCTCCGTCCCGGCAGAGTTCGAGAATCCGGGCGTTGTTGCGGGAGCAGCGGCTGGGGTGCTTTGGACGGTCGTCCTGTTGGGGTTGGGCTTCCTCCTGCGGGGAGGCTTTTATCTTTTTCAGCGCCCAGGTCTTGGGTGCGATGAGGCGGTACTGCATCTGCCCGATGGTCTTTTGCTCGCGGTAGCGGCACACGGCCACCAGCTGCATGGCGCGGATGCGATTCTTCTTGCCGCCCTCGGAGAGGTTGTCCGAGAGGCTGTCATACAGTTTGTCGTCGGTCATTTTTTGATCAGCTTTAGAAGTTTTGCTTGTTGTTTGAAAGCTTCGTCCTCCCAAGGGGAGAAGCCGTCGTAGAGGTCGTATTTGTACGCCTGGCCGTCAAATACCACCGTGCTGCCTTGAACGGAAAGCCTCCCGGAGGCGTATTGCGCAAGATGCACGCACTCGTGGGCGAGTACTTTCGGAAGCGTCGAGGCCGACACTCCGGGGGAGAGGTACAGGTCGTATAGTCTCGGTGAGTGTTCCACCGGCTGGACAAGCCCGAGGAACTCGGCCTCGCCCTGGCGGATGGCCTGCGGGGTTTGCTTGATACGCAAGACGGTATCCGATGGTATCTTCAACACATCGGCAAGCGTTTCGAGCGCGTCGGCGACGGGGTAGGTTGTATAGTTGATTATTTCCATTTGGATTACAGCAATTCAGGGTTGTCGTGGATGTTGCCTATTACACGCGCCTTTCCTCTTTCCAGAATAGGGAAAAGGGCACAATTCATGAAAGTGTTTTCGCCCCTATTGGGCATGATACAGGCGTAGAATATAGCTTTTATGAACACGATCTCTGACTTCACATGATCTTCTTCGAGGATGTCCCCTTCGTAAATCTCCACCCCGTTCTTGTCCTTCATCCCCGTGAACTGTCCGACGGTGTTTGGATCGACACGATACACCTTCAGATAGCCATTCTCTTCGACTTGTATATCACATATTTTATTGCTCCAAAAAAATGGAATGCCATACATCCACTCCCCATTTTTTGTTTGCTTTCCGCGAAATTTGATTTCTCTGTTCATGGCTGTTTTTTATTTAATCAGTTCAAAATCATACACAAATACATAAGGGTTTCTCTCCCACGTGCCTTTACCAGACACCTTGTCGATCAGGGCTGCATAGGCTTCGCGGGGATTATTGCCAAGATATATCCTGTAACCTGTATATTTATTATAACCTACATAACAAGATTGCGCTTTGCACGAAAATTCGATTCCTTCCTTCAAACAATCCTTATCGCTGATGTCCTGCAAACGCTCTACTCGAATGTCGGTAATGCGGATTTGATGGGGCATTAGTTCGGCTTTCACAAACATTTTGTTCGTCCATCCTCCGGACGTATTCCCAACAATTTTCGATATGTACTTCCATCGAGGGATCCCATTTTCCAAGACCCCTCCACAATCGCTATATTTCTGCGCCACAGCCACGACCTCACCAACATTATACGATAGCTTTTCTGGATAATTAACCATATATGCTTCAATCAAATCCTTACCTTTTAAAAATTCCAATGAAGCACTAAAGTATTCATCTTGAAACAGTTTAATTTTATCAAGAATCTTATCGCTTATAACTCTCCGCGTCTGCGTCTTTTTACCTTCCAGTACGGCTTTGGTCAAGCCGTATTTATCGTTGAACATTATCTTTTTCATTTTCCCATAATTTTTTCCACCCGTTCTATCTCCGCATCGACCTTTTGCTCCAGCTCCTTGCTCTCGCGCAGGTACAAGCGGCTGCGGTGGATTTGATACTCCTTTTGCGAGCGGCGCATCCGTGCGACCAGCTCGAAGAAATCGCGCGCGGTCATCCCTCGTAGCTCACCGCCGCATCGCGAGAGATGAAAAAATGAATACCCCGCGAACACTCGTTCCATCGATCCTCGTCGAAGTCATCCACACAGACAGTCTCTCCGACGCGGTAGATGAAGTCGTTATCAAATTTCGACCGCACCTCTTTTACCTCCGAAGGCGACCCGTCCTCCTCCTGAATCTCCAGCACCTTCGCTTTGGAGCAACGGCACTTCAGCGTCGTAGCGGACGAGCGCTTCGCATCCGCCGGAATGATCAGTTTTACGATCTTGCCGCCTGCTTTTTTATACCCGATGAACGCCCCGTCAGGGCACTGGGGAAAAAACATAGCTGTAGTGTGACCCGCTTTGACGTTGTACAGGTCAGCTTTGCGCAGGACAGCGCCGCGCAGGTCAGCATCGCGCAGGTCAGCTTTGCGCAGGACAGCGCCGCGCAGGTCAGCATCGCGCAGGTCAGCGTCGGACAGGACAGCGCCGCGCAGGTCAGCATCGCGCAGGTCAGCGTCGGACAGGTCAGCGAAGCGCAGGTCAGCGTCGGACAGGTCAGCGAAGCGCAGGTATGCACCGGACAGGTCAGCGAAGCGCAGGTATGCACCGGACAGGTCAGCATCGCGCAGTGGTACTTTATTTTTTACCGCTGTTTCTACCGTCTTTTTCACGCTGTTTTCCTCGCACGTGTGCTCGTACAGCACATCTCCGGAGGTGGATTTGATTTGGATGGTGGTTTTCATTTTATCTTTGATTTTACTTTGTCGAGCAGCCTGAATAGTGCAGGATTGAATTTTTCTCCCGCATTGAATGATTTCAACGCGCATATCACAGTCGAATGATCCCTGTTTATCAAGTCTCCGATGGATCCGATGTTCATCCCCTCTTCGTTGCAGAGCAGGCAGAATATTTTGCGAAACAAGACCAATGGATACCTCCTGCTTCGGCACCCGAGGTCATCCAATGTGTACCCGGACACCTGGAATATCGCCTCGAGGATGGGGGTGTAGATCATTTTCATTCCTGTTTCTGTTTTCATAGTCGTATATGTTTTATTCTGTCATCACATCTCCTATCACCTCCAGGCCTATGGCCATAGCCACGATACGTTCTGTCCAAACCCCTTTCGATACCCATCTACGCCAATGCTTTATGTAGTATATCCCTTGGCAGCTACACTCATTCCCAAGATCTACCTTCATATGCTCTCGGTGTGGAGCAAGGAAGTGTACCCCGTTTTTTAGGGGATTTATCGCCTCGTATCCACGATCTTTCAAGTGTTTTTCTGCCCTTGAAAAATCTTGGTATACATCCACAAACCTCCTGCCCGATATTGGTCCGCTTATGTACACCCGTTTCAATGCGTTTTTTTTGTCGCTCCCCATCACTTTCCTATTTTTTGATTATGTCTCCGAAACATCTTCACGTATTTATTCACCGATTCTGCCAGATCATACTCATCCATCCATCTACGGATGATATCCGTCTGCCTGTATCGGGATCTTCGGTGCAGATAGTAGTTCAGAAAAGCGTTTTGATAGTCTGCCTCTATAACAGCCTTCACATACGGATATCTGGCTGTGTTTACACGCAGCACACCGGGGATTCTTTTCTCACACAGTACGACCGATATGTCCATCGGGCTCAGCCTCACCGCCTGTCCCACCAGCTGCATCAGCCAGTGATGGGCGTTCAGGGATAGGAGGGATACCACAATCCCATCCGCGTATATGTTTTTTTTTGAAAACTCCTTTTTCAGGTAGTTGAAATAGGGCTGTCCTACATCCAGCTGCACCCATTCACGATCGCTGTTTTTTTTCATTTCCGGTAACTTTTATGCGTGAATGCTATTATGTCGCACATTTCTGTTACTCTTTCCTCGATTCTTGGTCCATATACCTCTCCGATAGATTTTTTTGTCAGGTTCGACGTGATCACCGTCATCAGCTTTCTGTCGTATCGCTCGTATAGCATCTCTACCAGCGGCGAGACTACGTTGCCATAGGTACGTATCTCGGCAGGTTCCACACCCAGGTCGTCAATCATCAACATCGGGCACACTTTCCACCGTTCATATTCTCCTTTTTGTTCGGTATACGCATGTGTTATTTTCAAAGCGTTTACCCGTATCATCTGCGGAACATTCGGTATTATGTTCGGGCTTTCCTGCGGGTTAAGCAGTGTATTGATCACATCCCGTGCGCTCTCAGCCAGGGTCGTTTTTCCGTTTCCGCATGTCCCGCACAGCAGTACTCCCGGCTTGGCGCGTTGGTTTGTCAGCCATCCAGCCATCCCTTTTATTTTCTTCCGTGTTTCGACATCTTCAACGAAGGAATACCCGCTCCTGTCTACATTAGCCGCATAGGCTATTTTCAGCATCTCGTACATGTCGTTATCCGTCATCGAGAAATGATAGCGAGTCTTTATACTCACTTTCCGGGCAGACAACAGCAGGTATTTCCTTTTGAAAGCCTCTACCGGGTTTTGTTGTTGGTTGTTCATTTTCTTTCATGTTGCGCCATATCCAGTTGCGGATCGTGGCATTGTGGTTCGCGTATGTCTTTCCTGTTCTTTTCTGGTATTCGCTCAATTGCAGGATAAAGTTTTCGGCTGTCGGCCGGTCGTAATCCCTGCACAGTCTCTCGTATTCTTTCGGTGTCAGGTATACCCCTGGCGCATACTCCTTCTTTTTGTCTTCCGCTTCTTTCGTTTTTTTCGGAGCGGATATCCGGGGAGATGGCTCCTTTTCCTCTTTTTTCGAGAGACCCTCGAGTATTTCTATTTGTGTTCGTACAAATTGGTTTTTCCCTTTGCTTATCCGCAGAAAGCCCCAATCGTCCAAATCATTCAAGTATTGGTAATAAGTGTTTCGAAATCCTATCCGTACTACTTTCATCACCTCCCGTGCTTCTATCGTGAACGCCTCCCTTGGACTGTTCTCGGCCATCGCACACAGATAGGCATACAGCGCCAAATGTTCCGCTCGCACCGATTTTTTCCCAGCTGCCCATTGGCAGAACCTCATGATCTTCTCCGCCGTTTTCGACATCGTTATATCCTTTTTGCCGCCTCTTTTTTGTAGTTCATGATGTCTTTACGGCTGTAAAGTCTTCTTCCGCTTATCAGGTGGACGGTTATTTTTCCCCGTTTGGCCAGTGCGCTAACCGTCGGAATGCTCACCGACAGCAGTCGCGCCACCTCCTTCTGCGAGAGGAACGGTTCCATTTTCTCCGCATAGCGTTCCAGTGCTTCGTTGGCTGCCCTTTCCGACAGCTCTTTCAGTACCGACTCCGGCACCACGCATAGTTTGTCTCCCGCCTCGCGCATCGCCGATACATCCGCCGAAGTGATCATCAGCATCACACTACCGTCCGACAATTCCCTCGCTTCCATCTTTTATCTGTTTTTTCTTGTCTCATCGAATATTCCCCATCTCGTCGCCCAGCGGACAAAATCCGCCTCGCTCGATACCCCCGCCTTTTCATAGGCATTGCTCATGTGTTTTTTCACGGTGAAAGGCGATATATACAACCTTTCGGCTACTTCCTCTGCATTCAATCCATCCATAGCCACCAGTCTCATCACTTCCCGTTCTCGCTCCGACAGCGGGTTTTCCGCCTCCGGGCAGCATATCACCCCCTCGGATCGGCATTCGCCCCGCAGCGGGCAGCTCACGTACTCGAAGTGTACCTTTCTTGTGGCTTCCAAGTCCAGTACAGGGTCTATCCGTCCGAAGTTGCATTTCACAAAGCGTCTCACCATCCTGAACTCATAGTTCCACGCCTCGTTCCGAAGACCCTCGTATTCCTTCTCCAATCTGTCCAGGGCCTTCGGATACCTCTCTTTCAGTAGTCGCAACACGTCTTTTATGATCCACCGGTCGCCTTTTTCCAGCACCTTCGGCATATCATTCCCCACGCGGTACAGCACGTTTTCCCCTTCCTGGAAGAACTCTATTCCATTCATTTCCCTTCCCGGCTTTCTCTATGTATCTCGATGATACTGTTTACCATAGCTACACGCTTGTTTGGCACTCCTCTTTTCAGCCAGTTGTATACTGACGGATTTCTCACCTGGCATTTCTTCGCCAGTATCTCTACCAGTTCCATTCTCGGCGATACCAGTTTTTTTTCCGGCAGCGACAGGTAGTACTCCTTTAACTGTAATTTTTCGGAAATAGATCTCATATCTTTTTTCATTTGACCGTTTTTTGATATTTTTGAAATGTGTTAGTCCTTTAGTAAGTAACAGCACAAATATACACTCATGTTTAAATCAAATGCAACATTTTGATTGAAAAATGAATGTGTTTAACACAACTTTTTGCTATATGCTTGAAAATAAAAAGGATATAAAAAAAAGATTGAAGCAGGCAAGGCTTAAATTTGGTCTTTCCTCTACTGCTTTCGCAAAAAAGGCCGGGATCAATCCGAACAATTATTCTTCAATTGAGAGTGGAGACCGCACGATCGGTCTTCGTCTTTTGAGGGAAATTTCACAGGCGCATGGCGTCAGGATAGAATGGCTCACCACCGGCGAAGGCCCCATGATGCAGGGCGACATTGACGCCAGTGGCAACCAGGGCGTCATCGGCAACGTGGGTGGGGCGGGCAATACCGCCCACATGACCGTAAACGCATACGGCTATCAAAAAATTATTCACCCCGACGGACGCATCGAACTAATACCCTACCAACCCGGCGAGCAGGGGCATCCAATGCCCGTGGAGCAGATCATCGGCGAATACAACACCCTACAACTGGAGAAAGTATCCTGGGAAAACGAGAGAAAACGCTTGAACACCCTGCTCGATAGTTATCAGAAATTGGTCGCTTCGCTGCAAGGTGGAAGTTCTGTTATGAAAAAATAATGTTTTTATTCTTGTCTTGTCAAGGCAATACTAACTTAAAAAACAGTTATGGCCACCAAGAAGCACCCCGTTACCGTTCGCGCAGCCGAGCGCACCCCCATCGCCGAAGATGCCCCGGACAATCCCTTTCGCGGCAAGCACATCGTCATCACAGGTGACATCGACGGTTACGAACGCGACTATCTCCAGTCTCTCATCGCCGATCTCGGCGGGGATGCCTACCACGGTCCGAGTAAAAAGACCGACATGGCCATCATCGGTCATCGATTTGGGTCGAAAGCCGACAAGATAGAAGCCCTCATCGCCGGCGGCCAGTCCATCACCATTCTGGAAGAATACACCGTCATCAAACTTCTCAAATCACTAAAAAAAGAATAATCACTATATTTGCAAAACCAAAAGTGCCCGTACGAGCCTGGTCGTCGTATCTGCACTATAAAAAGGGAATGAAAAAAATCCTGGTCGTAACGATCAGGATTCTTGTTTATTATAACCGCTTATGGAGACAAACAATCATCAAATAGCCGATTATGACGCTGCGCTCGATGCCAAATTCGGCAAACAAGGCTCTCTCCAACGAGCCGAGGCAGAGCAGGCTGCCCGACGCCACTATAATATTTAGTTATAGTTAATATTCCCTTTCTCTTAGATAGTTGTTTTGCTCAAATAGTTTTCAAGGGCGGATTTTACTACTTTGTTGATGGAGATGCTGCGTTTTTGAGCGAGGGATGCCAGTCTCATGTGGACATCTGGAGATACCCGGATATTGAAGGAGCCGGTGTATTTTTTGCGGGGTTCTATTCCTTTTTTATGGCACAGGTCTACGTAGTCATCCACGGCTTGTCGGAAAGAGTTTTGTAGTTCGGCAACACTTTCTCCTTCGAAGTTGACAAGAGCGTTGATGCCTTCTATCTTTCCGTAGAACACGCCGTCTTCCTGGCTGTAGTTTACCGAACCGACGAATCCGTTATAGGTGATGGTATTGCTCATATGTTTGTCTTTTTTGGGTCAGTTCAAGGATGTTTGTTGGCAAATGTAACTATTTTTTAGTTGCAGTCAAGGCAAATCGACAAAACGATTGGTTTTTCTTTCTTTTGTTTTTCTATAACTTTTTGTTATAGTAAGCCAGGGCCGTAAGACCCCGGTTTTTCATATCATCTCAATCAGCCCCGCCTGTTTGACCGCCTGAAAAGCCGTCGCCCAGTTTATCTCCACAGCCGGTGCCGAAGCATCCCGGCGGACATTATTCCGGATTTTTATCTCTTTTTCCATCATTTTTTCTGTTTTTTTTAGTTCACAAAGCCCCCAGCGCCTCCAGCTCGCGGGTTATCTCCTCCTCGCGCATCGCGGTGAACACCCACCCGCGCGTCGGAGTACCCTCCACCGTCAGGTAGGGACACCACTTGCCCCCGAGGTTGCGCATCCGCTCCCGCAGATAGCGCGTATCGCCCAGCACGACGATCGCACGCTCGTTGTACCGCGCGATCCGTACCTTCCGGTAGTCCGACATCCCCGCGGGGCGAAGCCCCCTCACGGAGGCTTCCAGCGCTCTCACGCGCTCTTCCAGGGCAGCGAAGGCTTCAGGAGCCAAGGTCTTTTGCCGCGCCAGCTCCAGCTCCTCCAGTCGGTCAATGATCTTCTCCCGCAGCAGCGCGTTGTACCCGCTGGCCAGGATGAGGCACCCCTTCCGGGTGAGCTGGTAACACGGCCTTTTCTCGCCTTTCGCATCCGTGTATTCAACCAATCCAAAATTGGATTGGTTAACGCCTTGCTCTAAAAGTTCGCGAATATCGCGCATAATATGCATGTGCTTTTTGCCCGTAACCTGGGCAATGGCTACCGAGGACATCCAGCCCGCGGCAGCGGGGAGGACGTCAGTACTCATCGCTCAGCACTTTATCGTACAGGTATTCCGACTGAATCTCTCCCAGGCCTCGGATGGCGTCTATCAGCGAATCGTCCACCCGCACCCTCGCGCAGCACTCCCGGTAGGTTTCCCCCTCCGTAGAGCGTTCAAAGGCGGCAATATCCCGTCGCAGTTGCGCCAGGAGTTCGATAAAGTTCTGGATCTGTGGCTGTGGCCACGCTTGTTTTGAAGGTTCCATAACATTGACTTTTAACATAAAATACCCCGTTACGTGCTGTTAAGGCCTCAATGCAAGCCCCCTGGGCATTACTGCGTCAGGACACGACGGGGTACAACTTTTTTTCTTGTTGTATGGGCACAAAAAAAGCCGACGTTTACGCGGCTCTCGTACCGCATTGAGGTTTTAACAAGACAAATGTAGCGGTTTTATGGCGCATGGCAAAATTTCAGGCTAAAATTTTTTGAATATGCGGCTACACATATCTGTATGTGGCCAGCGCAAAATTGCGCTCACCCCCTTGCGTATGATCATTTTGCTGACGTCAGCAAAATGATGCCATCACAACAGTCATACCACCATTTTTCCTGCCGGTATTATTTCCATATCGGCATTTTTACCAGCAAACTGTTTATGCTTCAATGTGTTACAAGAGTAGAAGTATTATTTTCATACCACCATTTTTCCTGCCAGTATTATTTCCATACCGGCATTTTTACCAGCAAACTATTTATGCTTCAATGTGTTACAAGCGTAGAAGTATTATTTTCATACCACCATTTTTCCTGCCAGTATTATTTTCATACCGGCATTTTTACCAGCAAACTATTTATGCTTCAATGTGTTACAAGCGTAG
>CABSLV010000020.1 GCA_902478645.1 uncultured Flavobacteriales bacterium
GACCGCCAGAAGAGCCAGCAAAAGAAGTGAGAAAAGCGTCTTTTTCATGTCTTTCCGTATTGAGGTTGTCGTTTTTTCTCTCTTTAAGGAAAAAGACTCCCGGGTATCCCCTGCATCCTTTCGGGGCTGCTTCCCACGGCCTTCTCCAGGCTCCGGCAGGATTTCCCGGAGCAATTTAAGATTTTTTTGATAAGAAACACTCCCCTTATCAAAAAATTATCGGGCTGCCCGTCGGGCAGCCCGATAAACATCGAACCAAAATCGATCAGTTCAACGTGTATTTGTACACCGCTTCTTCATCCCGATACGGACAAAGGAGGTAAAGCGTCTTTCCGTCGGGCGTTACCGCGATTTCCTCCGGGTCTTTCACATCGAGCGTATAACGTGCCACCGCACGTCCATCCCAGTCGAATACGCGAACCTCCGGAAATACCTCCCCTTCCGACTCCAGGAACGGGCGCTCTACATACAAGGCGTAGATCAGGCTGTCGGTTGCACTTACGCCGTAGTAATAGGCGATTTCCTGTTTCTTTTTCCGGTCTTCTTCTATTTTATCGAGCAAAACCGGATCGCCATAGAGCAGGGAGATACTTTGAGTACTGTCTTGCAGATCGATAATGTTCAGTTGATTGGCAAATACCATGGCCGATACCAGGCGCGTACCGTCGGGTTTGATGGCTTCCATGGCAGAATAGTTGTTCATCTTGTCGTACGTGGAAGGGTTGAAATCCGGTATCGGACCATAAAAGGCATAGCAGTTTCCGGTAGGCTGCAGTTTCCCGTCGGCCGAAGCGACCAGTTCGGGATAAGACAAACCTCCCTGCTTGAAATCGATTTTTTTCCCGACCCATACCGAATCGTTCCGACGGAATACCGAATTATAAGAACCGTCCAAATACAACGTATTTTCCAGTGTGGCCGTCCCCTCGTCCAACGCCCGAGTAAGGTTCATGTCGACGAGTTTCTTGCTGTTTCCCACCAGACTCATCACCACGCTATCCGATACATAACGGTATTGATTGTCGTACTGAACCCCGTGCAATTCATCCGGTCCGTCCCCTTTGGTAATCAGTTTGGCCTTCAGAGCCTGATCCTTCAAGCCATACACAGCCAGCCATTCGGGCTGCCGGCCGATGGAGAAGACAAAGAAGGTATCCACTACCGAAATGGTATATGCCCCCATCGGAACGAGGTCCAGTTTCTCGCCGGTGAGTGCCTTGGCTTCGGGTAAAGAACGCAACTGCTTGTACTTTACCCCTTGAAGCGGATTTTCCGGCTTCGGCGAACAGGAGACCGCCAGAAGAGCCAGCAAAAGAAGTGAGAAAAGCGTCTTTTTCATGTCTTTCAGTATTATGGTTGTCGTTTTTTTCTCTTTAAGGAAAAAGACTCCCGGGTATCCCCTGCACCCTTTCGGGGCTACCTCTCCCCTCACCCGCTCCAGGCTCCGGCAGGATTTCCCGGAGCAATTTAAGGCTTTTTTGATAAGAAACACTCCCCTTATCAAAAAATTATCGGGCTGCCCGACGGACAGCCCGATAAGAAATCATTTTTGTTTCCCATGCAGGTATCTCCGAGCCAGGTACCGACGCAGCGGCTCGTCGTAGAGTTTCAGACAGAGATAGGCCAGCAGGATGCTTCCCAGGAAAAGGCCCACGGGTACCGCCCAGCATTGGGTAAAGGAGAGCCCCATCCCTCCCCCGCTCCACAGCCAGGCGTAGAACAGGTACATGAAGGGATAATGCACCACGTACACCGGATAAGACACATCGCCCAGGAACTTGCACACCCCGGCGGTACCTGAATCGCTCGCCCGTCCCGAGGCTCCGAGATAAACCAGAACCGGGAAAACGAGTACTACGCAAACCGCATCGTACAGGCCGTTGACCCACGGCGTTTCCGCATCCCCCACATACGGCATGGACAGCAGAACGATCACAGCCAGGCTGCATATCCAGAATGCCCCGCGAATGTACACCGGTTTGAAGATGCGCGAGAGGAACAGCCCGGCCGAAAAGGCAAAGGTCAACCGGAGAAACCCTCCCAGAAAATTGTGCCCGGCCAGCGTCCAACCTACGCCCAAGTGGCCGAAACCGGAGAGATTGCCCACCGCAAAACCCGTCAACGCCACGGCTGCCACTACGACAAGCGTCCCGAGTGCTTTGGTCGAAAGACGGCGCAGGCACAAGGCGTAGAGGATGTTCCCGATGTATTCAAAAAACAGGGACCAATTCGGGCCGTTCAGGGGGTACATTTCGCCGTTTCCCCGCACTTCGTGGGCTGCCCCCGGATAGGCCGGTATCAGAAAAAGATTCAGCAGGAAGGCGAGCAGGACCAGCGAGAGACCTACCGAGGCTCCGTCCCACTTCTGGCTGCCCTGCAACAAGAAGGTAATCAATCCCAGGACAGCCCCCAGGACGACCATCGGATGCAGGCGGATCAACCGGCGCTTGAAAAAATCTCCGGTGCCCATCGTTTTCTTTTTCCAGCGGTCGTCGTACGCATAACCGACGACGAAACCCGAGAGGATAAAAAAGAAATCGACGGCCAAGTACCCGTGGTTGAACCGCTGGTCGATGGGACTGGTGGCAAATCCTTCGAAGATGTGGTACCAGATCACCACCAGGGCGGCTACTCCCCGCAAACCGTCCAGGAGTTCATAATGGGGTTTGGTGTCGGAGAAAGCGGCGGAAGATATTTTTTGCATGGCAGGTTGTTGTTTTTAAACGGATGAGTTCAACACTCCGGCAAAGGTAAGCACCGGGGCGGCCAAAAAATTTAACCTGCATCAAAAAGCGCCCCTTCCCATCCCTTATTTCCCGCCGCGCAAGCGGCTGAGGGTGGGCAAAGTGATCCCGAGGTAGGAGGCGATATATCCCAGTTGCGCCCGGCGGCATACCTGGGGAAACTGCTGCCGGAAAGCCTCGTAACGTTCCTTGGCCGAGAGGGTGAGGCGTTCCTTGTGCGAGCGGTGCAAACGGCGGTATTCGTTCTGGTGGATGATCCGTCCCCAGTTGGACAGTTCGAGATTCGTGCAGAACAGGCGGCGAAGGTCTTCGAGCGAGATCCGGTAAACGAGCACCTCTTCGATGGTCTCCACGTACTCCTCGCTGATCTTTCCGTAGTACAACTCGTCCATGCTGAAAACGATGCCTCCCTCGCAGGAAAAAGACGTGGTGATCTCCTGCCCATTGACCAGCCAATAGGAACGCGTCATCCCCTTTTCGATAAAAAAGGCGGCCCGGGCATATTTCCCGGCTTCGACCAAACGGTATTTCTTCGGATACCGCTCGGGCGTGACGCAAGCGGTCAATTCCCGGATGGTGTCTTCGGAGAGCGGACACAGCGCTTTCATGGCTTCGATGACCTGTTCCATATCTATCTTTTCCGAATATTCCTCTTATACAGAATGCGGCCGATCCGCATCAAAACTGGAACCCCTCGTTTATCTTTTTGCCCTGTCCTCACCTTTCCGAGACCGGGTTTTTCTTTGTGCTCTACACGCTATCCGGCTTTTATCGGCCGGAATCCAGCCTTACTTTCTCACTTCTCGAGTTTTCTGTGCTGTTCAAACGATGCGGGAGGGGCTTTTGCCCCTCCCGCATCGTTCCCCCGTCTTTCAATCTTTGCCAGAGCGACCAAACCCTCTCGGGATTTTCTCGTCTTTTTGGATCGACCGGGGCTTTTCCTCCCCCCTCTCTGTCGGACGGGTTATTTTCTGCCGGCCGCGCGGCGCTGCTGGCGGTTGCGCTGTTCCTCGGCCTGTTTCATCATCTCGTCCATCTTGCGCTGCCATTTGGAGGGGCCGCGCGTTTTGGCATTCTGACGGTTTTCCTGGATCTTGGCGTGCAGTTTGGCTTCGTTGATAAAGTACTTGCGGATGACCCAGATCTGACCGATGCTGATCAAGGTGGAGAGCGTATAATAGTACGACAGACCGGAAGCTGCCGAGTTGAACCACAGGAGCATCATTACCGGCATGAGGTACATCAGGAACTTCATGTTGGGCATTCCGGGCTGTTGCGGCTGGTCCATGCCCCCGGTCATCTTGGTGTTGATCAGCAGCGTAATGGCCATCAAGAGCGCAAACAGGCTCACATGTGCGCCATAGAGCGGGATGTTGAACGGCAGATTGAGCACCGAATCGTAGGCCGAAAGGTCATCCGCCCACAGGAAATGCTGTCCGCGCAATTCGATGGAGGCCGGGAAGAACCGGTACATCGCAATCAGGATAGGCATCTGAAGCAGCAAGGGCAAACAACCGGCCAGGGGGTTCACGCCAGCTTTGGTGTACAGGTCCATGATGGCCTGCTGCTTTTTGGCCGGATCGGCATTGGCATACTGTTGGTTGATGGCCTCCATCTCGGGCTTGAGCAAGCGCATCTTGGCCGAAGACTTGTATCCCGAGTAGGTAAAGAACGACAGGAGGATCTTGATGACGATCGTCATGATCAGAATGACGATCCCCATGTTGATGTGCCAGGAATAGAACAGCAGGTCGAACATCGGGATGACAAACCAGCGGTTGATCCATCCGAAGATCGCCCACCCCAGCGGGATCAGGTCGGAGATATTGTCGCCGTACTTGTCCAGAGTGTGGAAACGGTTGGGGCCGAAATACAGCTTCATCGGCAGGTCAAAATCGCCCGAGAGGGCCGGAAGTGCCATATTGGCCGTAAAACGCTTGGTGTAGAGCGTATCCTCCAGCATAAGCGAGGTGAACGTCGCTTTGTGCAAGCCGTCCTCGGGGAGCAGGATGGTAGAAAAATACTGCTGTTTGAATGCAAACCACGTCGCATCGTCCAGCGTTTTGTCGTCCTCGCCTCCGGCGGAAAGGTGTTTTACCTTGTCGTTCCGGCCATAGGCATAGGAGAGATACGTGTACTGGTTTTCATACGTGCGCCCCTTTTCCGTATGGAAGGCATCCATCGACCAGTCCACCACCGGCTCCTGGCCGTTTTCCAGCACCTGGGCAAGTCCCTTGGAACTTACCCGGTAGTCCAGCATGTACTGATCCGGATAGAGGGTATAGCGGTATTCCAGGTAAGCATCCTCCGAAGCCTTCAACCGCATGGACAACACCGTGGTATCGCCCCGATGTTCCAACGTAGGTTCGAAGTACATCTCGCTGGTGCGGATCACCTTGCCGTCCGAGGTGCGGAAGGTCATGTTCAGACGGGCATTGCCATCCTTGATCAGGCTCAAGGGCGTCTTCCAATACGTCCGATACGCCGGATCGAGCAGCGTTACCTCCGAAGGAACGCCGCCCAGATTGGATACCGCGATGCGCAGTACGGAGTTTTCGAGGACCGTCGTACGGCTGCTGTCCCGGGCCGAAGGCAGGGTGAGCGAATAGGCGAAGGCTCCGTAACGTTGCAGGAGCGCTTCCGGGATGACGGAATCGCCCTGCACGGAGGCCACCAAGGTATTCAATTCGGCCGTAGCGGCTTCCTGTTGGGCCGTTTGGGCGGCCTGTTGTTCAGCCAGACGTTCGGCCTCGGCCATGCGTGCGGCCTGTTCCTCGGGTGAAGGCATGGTAAGCCACATGTAGCCCACGAAGAAAACAGCCAATAACAAAAACACCCAGGTAGAACTGGTATCGGAAGAATTGTTGTTTTGTCCTAACAGCATCTAAAAAATGGTCTTTAACGGGATTTCTGGATTATTTTCCGCTTTTGGATTTCTTGTAGTCCATCGCCGCCTTGACGAAACCGACGAACAAAGGATGCGGCGCTTCGACCTTTGAACGGTATTCCGGATGGAACTGCACGCCGAAGAACCAAGGGTGCGACGGGATCTCCACGATGTCCACCAAGCCGGTATCGGCATTGCGGCCCGTGGCTTTCATTCCGGCCTGTTCGATCGCATCGAGGTATTTCAGGTTCAACTCGTAACGGTGGCGGTGGCGTTCGTTGATCTCTTCGCTCTGATAGATCTGATAAGCCTTGGAATCCTTGGCCACCGAACATTGCCATGCACCCAAACGCATCGTACCGCCCTTGTCGGTGATTTCTTTCTGCGACTCCATCAGGTCGATCACCGGATCGGGCGTCGTCGGGTCGATCTCGAAGGAATGCGCATTTTTGAGCCCCAATACGTCGCGGGCAAATTCCACCACGGCCATCTGCATACCCAGGCATATTCCCAGGAAAGGTATGCCGTTCTCGCGGGCATAACGCGTAGCGGCAATCTTGCCTTCGATGCCGCGTTCCCCGAAGCCCGGCGCAACCAGGATGCCGTCCACCCCGCCCAAAAGCGAAGCCGCATTTTCATTGGTCACATCACCGGAATATACCCAACGCAGGTTTACTTTCACTTCGTTGGCAGCCCCGGCGTGAATAAACGACTCGACGATCGATTTGTACGCATCGTGCAGGCTGACGTATTTGCCCACCAAGGCAATGGTTACCTCGCCCTTGGGATTCTTGTGGCGGGCAAGGAAGTCCTTCCATTTGTCCAGGTCGAGGGTATCGGGGCACGGAAGTTCCAAGTCTTCCAGCACTACGCGATCCAAATGCTGCGCCTCCATCAGGATGGGCACATCGTATATGGTCTCGGCATCGATGGACTCCACCACGGCATCCTTGCGGACATTGCAGAACAGGGCCAACTTTGCCTTCACCTCGTCCGGCAGGGGATGTTCCGTGCGGCAAACCAACACATCGGCCTGTACACCGGCCTGCATCAGGGTCTTGATGGAATGCTGCACCGGCTTGGTCTTCAGTTCGCCCGCAGCTGCCAGGTAAGGCACCAAAGCGAGGTGGATAACGATGGCATTGTGCGGACCCAAGTCCCATTTGAGCTGACGGACGGCCTCGATGTAAGGCAAGGATTCGATGTCGCCGACCGTACCGCCGATCTCGGTAATGATAATATCGTATTTACCTGTGTTTCCGAGTATTTGAATGCGTTGCTTGATCTCGTTGGTGATATGGGGGATCACCTGTACGGTCTTGCCCAGGAACTCGCCGCGGCGCTCTTTTTCGATGACCGAAAGGTAGATGCGGCCGGTGGTCACGTTGTTGGCTTGCGAAGTCTCCACGTTGAGAAAACGCTCGTAGTGCCCCAAGTCGAGGTCCGTTTCCGCTCCGTCGGTAGTCACGTAGCATTCGCCATGTTCGTACGGGTTGAGCGTGCCGGGATCCACATTGATGTAGGGATCGAGTTTCTGGATGGTTACTTTGTATCCCCGGGCCTGGAGAAGACGAGCCAGCGAGGCCGAGATGATGCCTTTCCCCAACGAGGAAGTCACCCCTCCGGTTACGAAAATGTATTTTGTTTTAAGCGCCATGGTATGATTTTGCAGAAAATATAAACTTGGCAAATGTACTAAATTTTCCCCGGTCGGAAAGGCTCGTGGCGGCACTTTTCGACGAGGTTTTTATTCGTTTGTTTTTCAGCTCAATATCACATACAGAATGGACAGGAGGACTCCTGTAACGAGCAGGGCGGAAAAATTGTACGCCACCACGTTGCGAAACCGCAAGGCGGTCATGTTCCTCCGCAGGTACATGTAGCCCGTATCGACGAAGACCGACAGGAAAAATGCTCCGAAAACAATATGGGGGATCACCGCCAGGATCCAAATATCGACCCAAAACCATACCACTGCACTGATCAAAAGCAGCGCGGCAAAATAGCTGATGAACCCGAAATATTTTTTGTCTGTCATGTCTCTTTTCCGTATTAAAAACACTCCGTGACGAAGTCCTTCCGCAACTCGTATCCCACCCTTTCTGGGATTACTCGTAACGAAGCGATTCGATCGGGTCCAAATGCGCTGCCTTGCGCGCCGGATAATACCCCGAAATCACCCCTACCACGAACGTAATGGCAAAAGCCAGCAGCATTTCGCCCACCGGCAGCACAAACGAGATATGCATGACCAGCGACACGATGTTGCCCAGCAGGATACCCAACAGGATACCGATCCAACCTCCTATCTGCCCGATGAGGATCGCTTCGATGAGGAACTGCGCCGTAATGCTGCGCGAATCCGCGCCGATGGCCTTGAGTGTACCGATCTCGCGCGTACGCTCGGTGACCGATACCAGCATGATATTCATCAGCGCAATGGACGACCCGAGGATGGTGATCAGCCCGATGATCAAGGCCGCCACCTTGAGCTTGCCCAGCATCCCTTCCATGTGGTCCAGGATGGACTGGCTGTTGCGCACGATGAAATTGTCCTCCTGCGAAGGACGAAGTCCGCGCACGATGCGCATCGTTACTTCCACATTGTCGGTAAATTCGACGTCGGCGGCCGTGAGCCCCTCGGGAGGCACGACCGATACGGTAAACGAAGTAAAGGACGGGTAATCCGCCCGCGCCGTCTGTAAGGGGATGAACACGAGGTTGTCCTGGCTCATGCCCATGATCGAACCCCGGCTCTGCACCGTGCCCACCACCTGATAGCGCAAGCCATTGACACTGATGTACTGACCGATGGGTTTTCCACCGGGAAACAGTTTCTTGACGATGTCCGGACCGATGACCGCGACTTTCCGCCCGCTTTCGTTTTCCTCGTTGGAGAAAAAGCGCCCCTGGTCTGCCTTGAAACCACTCAACTCCAGATAATTCTCATCACCGGCTACCAGGCGGATATTGGGGTCTGTCTTGTCGTACTCGCTCTTGACCTCCACGTTGCTCGCCGCCGTTCCGTTGATGGAAACAGTCCCTTTCCCGGCCATCTTTTCCTTAAAAAGACGTGCATGGCGATACTCTATCTTGGGCTGATAGACCCATTCGGAAGGGTCGCTCTGCTTCGGTGCCCAGCGTCCGCCATAGACCGTTACCACATTGGCCCCGAACGACTGGAAACTGTCGATCATCGAACTGCGCAAGGCCGACACGCTGGTGAGAATACCCACCAAAGCCGTAATACCGATCGCGATGATGCTGGCCGTAATACCGGTACGCAAGCGTTGGGACTTGACATTGTCCCAAGCCATCCGTACGATCTCCTTCCACCCGGACATAGTTTACAAGGATTCTATCGAAAATTTATCCAAAATTTACCGAGGGGCAAGTTACGAATATTCGCCGAAAATCGTCCTTTCCCCGGACAGGTATTTCGCCGTTTTTTCCACCCCGGAATGTACCGTGAAAGACGCCTCCGGTTCTACCGTACAAGGCACCTTCCACCCCCATTGGCACTCATTAAAAAGGTTGTTTTTCCACCGGCACCAAGCCGTGTTTCTTTCCTTCCTCCAGCATGAAATCGAACGCAGGGCCATACTCGTTGGGGATCGCTCCGTCGAGGATCGCCTCGCGGATAGCAGTCTTTATCTCGCCCACCACCGGGCTCGGGGCAATGCCGAAAGTCTCCATGATCACCTGTCCCGACACCGGAGGCTGCCAGGCGGCCAGGCGGTCGCGTTCTTCCACCTCGGCCATACGGGTGCGCACGTACGAGAAATTGCGCAGGTATTTGTTGCGCCGGGCAGCATTCTTGGTCGTGATGTCCGCCTCACACAAGGTCATCAGATCGCCGATGTCCTCGCCGGCATCGAACAGCAAACGGCGCACCGCCGAATCGGTAACCCCCTGGTCGGCTACCGCAATGGGACGCGAAGAGAGTATGACCAGTTTCTGTACGTATTTCAACTCCGCCCCCAGCGGCAAACGCAAACGGCGGAACACCTTCGGCACCATCTTGGCCCCGCCCAGGTATTCGTGTCCGTGGAAAGTCCAGCCTATCTTCTCGTTCCACGCCCGGGTAGGTGCCTTGCCGATGTCGTGCAGCAAAGCGGCATAACGCAGGTAGAGGTTGTCGGTATTGCGGGCGATGTTGTCCACTACTTCGAGCGTATGGACGAAATTGTCCTTGTGGGACTGACCGTGTTTTTCGACCGTGCCTTTCAAGGCCGTGAGTTCGGGCAGGATGTACTCCAGCAGTCCGGCTTTGTCCAGCAGGGAAAGCCCCGTGGAGGGACGGGGGGCAGCGAGGATCTTGTTCAACTCGGCGGTAATGCGCTCGAAGGAAATGATGGACAGGCGGGCGCGGTTGCGGACGATGGCCTCGAACGATTCGGGTTCGATGACAAACCCCAACTGGGTGGCAAAGCGGATGGCCCGCATCATGCGCAAGGGGTCGTCCGAATAGGTGATATCCGGATCGAGCGGGGTGCGGATCAGGTGGGAATGCAAGTCGGCGATGCCTCCGAAAGGATCGAGCAACTGCCCGTAATCCTGCGGATTGAGGCTCAAAGCCAAGGCGTTGATCGTAAAATCGCGGCGATTCTGGTCGTCCTCGAGGGTGCCGTCCTCCACCACCGGTTTGCGCGAATTGCGGTCGTAGGATTCGCGACGCGCCCCGACAAATTCCAATTCGATCGCTCCGACATGGAGCATCGCGGTACCGAAATTCCGGAATACCTGCACGCGGCGGCTTCCGGTCCGCCGGGCAACTTCCTGAGCCAGTTCGATCCCGCTGCCCACGCACACGATGTCGATGTCTTTCGGTTGGCGGCGCTCCAGCAAACGGTCGCGCACATAGCCTCCGATGACGTAGGCAGGAAACCCCAGCGACTGGGCGGCCTGACTGATCTTATAAAAAATATCGTCGTCTATAAACTCCTTGTAATTCAATGTAAAAAGTGTTTTTATATCCAACTCTTCCGAAAGCTCATTCCCAGTTCCCTCCCCTGCCTGCAAGGGTCTTCCCGAGGTTTTCTTTCGGGGGATAAAGATAGTGAAAGCCGAGCGCAGCGGAAAGATGAAAACGAAGTTTTCGATCTTAACGTTGCCGAGGCGCATCCTATCTTATGAAAAAGATCGTGAAATCCGAGCGGGACGGCACATGAGATCACCGTCTTCAAAAAGGTTGCCATCGGTCGTGGCTATACTGCGCGTACAAGCGAAAGGCCGGAGGCAAAGAGCCTCCGGCCTTTCGCTTGTACGCGCAGACCCTTGCGAAACCCCAGCCGCAAGGAACTGCTATACCAAACCGTGCTGCACCAAGTATTCGGCAATCTGAACCGCATTGGTAGCGGCGCCTTTGCGCAGGTTGTCCGCTACTACCCACATGTTGAGCGTATTGGGCTGGGTAAAGTCGCGGCGCAGACGTCCCACGAACACTTCGTCCTTTTCATGGGCGTTCAGAGGCATCGGGTACACGTTGTTCTGCGGATCGTCCTGCACGACCACTCCCGGAGTTTCCGAAAGGAGACGGCGCACTTCCTCGAGGGTAAAATCCTCGGCCAGTTCCACATTCACCGATTCGGAGTGTCCGCCGATGGTCGGTACACGCACCGTCGTGGCCGTTACCCGGATCGAGTCGTCGCGCAGGATCTTGCACGTCTCGTTGACCATCTTCATCTCTTCCTTCGTGTATCCGGTATCGAGGAACGAGTCGATGTGCGGGAGGATATTCAGGTCGATGGGGTGCGGATAAACGCGATCCACCTGTTTTCCTTCGCGCTCGCCGAACAACTGGTCCACCGCCCGTTTTCCCGTGCCGGTTACCGACTGGAAAGTCGTTACCACCACCCGGCGTATCCCGTAGCGGCGCTGCAGAGGTGCCAAAGCGAGTACCATCTGGATGGTCGAGCAGTTCGGGTTGGCGATGATCTTGTCCTCACGGGTAAGCACGTCGGCATTGATCTCCGGGACGACCAGTTTTTTGGTCGGGTCCATCCGCCAGGCAGAGGAGTTGTCCACCACCGTAGTGCCTACCTCGGCAAATTTGGGGGCCCACTCGAGCGAGGTGCCTCCTCCGGCCGAGAAGATGGCGATGTCAGGACGGGCGGCTACGGCGTCGGCCATGCCCATCACCTTGTACGTACGGCCTTTGTATGTGATTTCCTTGCCTACGGACTTCTCGGAAGCCACCGGCAGGAGTTCTGTCAAGGGAAAATTGCGCTCCGAGAGTACCTGGAGCATTTTGGAGCCGACCAAACCCGTGGCTCCCACGACTGCTACTTTCATATTCTTTTCGATAAATTTGTGTTTTTTCCGATATTGTTACAAGGTGCAAATATACGTTGCAAAAACATTACATCTACCACAGAACACCCGAATGTTTGTTATTTTTTTAACCGAGCGGATGCGAATCTCTCATTTTATATTTTTCTCGTTCAACCAGCGGATGTACGCCCTCCGGTTGCGGTTGTGCTGGGCACTGCCGGCAGCGAATTCGTGGTAGCCGAAACGCTCCACCGAAGCGCACATGTAGATGTAGTTGTGGCGGGTGTAGTCCAATACGGCGTCGATGGACGATATGTCGGGAATATTGATGGGCGAGGGAGGCAAGCCTTTGTGCTTGTAGGTATTGTACGGCGAATCGATCTTCAGGTCCGAGAGGTACACCCGGCGGATGGTATCCTGACGCCCGGCCAGACGCATGGCAAAGATCACTGTCGGGTCGCTCTGCAGGCGGATGCCCTTTTCCAAACGGTTCATGTACAGCCCGGCTACGACGGGGCGCTCGTCCACTTTGGCCGTTTCGGCCTGGACGATGGAGGCCAGGGTCGTTACTTCGAGTGGGCTCATGCCGATGGCTTCGGCTTTCTCCCGGCGGGAGGCGTTCCAGAAACGGTCGTACTCGCGGCACATCCGCTCGAAGAACTCCTCGGCGGACGTATTCCAGTAAAAACGGTAGGTGTTGGGGATAAAGAGGCTGCTCACCGTCAGCGTATCGAGTCCGAGGCTGTCGAGGCGGGCCGGGTCGCGAAAGACGGCCATGAGCGCGACCGAATCGGCTTCGATCTGCCGGGCGACGGCGCCGGCGATCTTTTCGAGACGGTCGGTGGCGTTGAAGCGCACGTTCACCTCCACACCGTGTTCGGTAAAGAAGGTTTTGACCGTCCGGTAGGTACTCAAGTCCTGCGGCAGGACGAACTTTCCCGGGTGCACCTGGCCGCGGCGGCGGGAAGCGTAGTCCGTCATCGTCTCCAGGAGAAAGGTATGGCGCAGGTGCGGGCGCAACAGTTCCACCAACTCCTGGGGCGTAGTCCCGGTAGGAACGTACACGGCCAGTCCTTCCTCCGGAGCCTGCAAACTGGGGCCGAAGACGGCGCGCCACATCCCGGCAGCGGTGCCGACGACAGCCAGTGCGACTACGGCCAAAAGCACCTTGACGGTGCGCTTTCTTTTTCTTGGTGAGGGGGTACGGGTCATCGTTTTATCGTTTTTTGGTTTCGGCAGCATTCGCCGCCGGGGGTTCATTCTGTTTTCTGGTCTTTTGTCTTTGTGCCTCCTCCGCCCTGTCCTTCGCTTCGAGGGGTTCTCGGGATGGGGCAAGGGGGAGGAATTTTCCACTTTGCTACGGGATGCACTCCTCCCGAAAGGAGGTCTTACGGCTGGTCCTGTTCCCGGCGGGAGAGGAAATCCTCGGCGGTGAGCTGGTACACGTTTACATCGGTGTACTGCCCGGCACAGAGCAGCCACTGGTGGAAAATGCCGCTCAGGGTAAAGCCCAGGCGGTCGAACAGGGCTTTGGAGGGTTCGTTGGAGCAAGGGACTTCGGCCCACACCTGATGCAGGTTGAAGGCGCTGAAAGCGTACCCCAGGGCCAGTTCCATCGCCTGGTCGGCATAGCCTTTGCCCCGATGGTCGGCCGGATAGATGACGACTCCGATGCCGGCCCGACGGTGGAGCGGGGAAAAATCGAACAGATCGACAAAGCCGACCGATTCGCCACTCTCGCGCAGGCAGACGACCAGGCGCAGCTGGCGGTCGGCAAAGAAATCGGGAACCCGGGCTTCCAACACCCTTTCGAGCGTAAAGCGGGAAAACGGGATCCGGGTATCGCACACACTCCAAAGCTGCGGGTCGTTCTCCACCCGCATGAAGTACGGCAAGTCGTCCGGTTCGAGCGAGCGCAGGACCAAATCCCGGCTGTGCAACTTTATCTCCATCTTTTATTGCGGCATATAGAATGTTCCTGAAAATACCCGCTGGGCTCCTCCGGTGAGCCACACTTGGGTGTAACCTCCTTGCGGGACGGCATGGAAATCGACCGTCAGGTCGCCCCCCAGTGCCTTGACCGGTACACTTTCGCCGGTGGTCTCCCCCATCCGGTGTGCGGCGATGGCCGAGGCTACGGCTCCCGTGCCGCAGGCGAGCGTTTCGTCCTCCACTCCCCGCTCGTAGGTGCGCAGTTGTACGGTCCCCTCGGCCGAGACCTGTACGAAATCGACATTGGTTCCTCCCCGGTGGGCAAACATGGCTCCATAGCGGATGGCTCGTCCCCAGCGCACCAGGTCGATCGTTTCGAGGCCGTCGTCCAGACCTACCACGCAATGGGGCGAGCCGGTATCCAGAAAGCACACCCAGCGAGGGCGGATCTCCCCACAGGGAAGGTTTTCCTTTTCCAAAAGATGCACGGTGGAGACGTCGTTCATGCCCAAGCGGACGAGGCTACCTTCAAAAAACGCTTGGTGCAAGCCGTCCGGCGCACGGAAGCGCACCCCCTGCTCCGTGCCGATGCCCAGATCGCGCGCCAGAGCGGCGATGCAGCGGCCTCCGTTGCCGCACATGGTGCTGCGCCGTCCGTCGCTGTTGAAGTAGTCCATCGAAAAATCCACCTCGGGATCGGCATCCCCGGCCAAAATGATGAGCCCGTCCGCACCGATGCCGTAGCGGCGATGGCACATCCGCTCCACGAGTTCCTGACGGGGATCGAAAGGCTTCGTCCGCGCGTCGATCATCACAAAATCGTTCCCGGCTCCTTGGTATTTGTAAAAGGGGATATTCATGGGCTGTTGTTTTTCTCGGTTTTCGGCGTGGGTAAAGGTCGGTATTATTCCCTGAATGGAAAAACGGGGCGATGTTTATTTTTCCCGAGGGAGACGGGGTTTATGTTGTTTTTTGGGGCAAGACAGGATGCGCCTCGGCAGCGTTAAGATCGAAAACTTCGTTTTCGTCTTTCCGCTGCGCTCGGCTTTCACTATCTTTGCCCCGACAAAAAATACACATCCCGATATGGACAGACCCTTGGTGATCATCCCTACCTACAACGAGATAGAAAACGTCGAGAATATCATCCTGGCCGTGATGAACCTCCCCGCGCCGCAATTCGACGTACTGATCGTGGACGACAATTCCCCGGACGGTACGGCCGAGGTCGTTCGCACGCTACAACGCGAATTTCCCGAACGCCTGCACCTGCTCTCGCGTAGCGAGAAAAACGGACTGGGACGCGCCTACATCGCCGGTTTCCAATGGGCTCTGGAGCGGGACTATCCATACGTGATCGAGATGGATGCTGACTTTTCGCACAACCCGGCCGACCTGCCCCGCTTGTACTCCGCCTGCCAGGACGAAGGTGCGGACGTGGCGGTGGGTTCGCGGTATGTGTGCGGGGTAAACGTGATCAATTGGCCGATGCGCCGGGTGCTGATGTCGTACTTCGCCTCGAAATACGTTCGGCTGATCACCGGCATGCGCATCAACGACGCTACGGCAGGCTTTGTCTGCTACCGCGCCGAGGTGCTGCGCCGCGTCCGGTTGGACGAGGTTCGTTTTGTCGGGTACGCTTTCCAGATCGAAATGAAATTCCGCGCGTGGAAATACGGGTTCCATATCACGGAGGTTCCCATCGTCTTTACCGACCGTACGGCCGGTACTTCGAAAATGAGCGGAAGCATCTTCTTCGAAGCGGCTTTCGGGGTGATCCGACTGAAGATCAACTCGCTGTTCAAGAAATGGAAATGAACCCTTCTCCCGATACGATCGAACAGCAGGCACGCCTAGCGGCCGACGCCGTGCTGCGCGGCGGGGTGATCATCTACCCGACCGATACCATCTGGGGCATCGGCTGCGACGCGACCAACCCGCAGGCGGTAGAGCGTGTCTTTGCCTTGAAGAAACGCGCCGAGAGCAAAAGCCTCATCGTGCTGGTAGGCTCCGAAGACGGCCTGCTGCGCACCGTGCGCCATGTCCCCGATCCGGCCTGGGACATTCTCCGGTATTCCCAGCGGCCGGTTACCATCATCTACGACCATCCGGTGGGAGTGGCATCCAACGTACTGGCCGAAGACGGCAGCCTGGGCATCCGGGTAACTTCCGACCCGTTTTGCCGTCGCCTGATCGAACTGATCCGCCGCCCGTTGGTTTCCACCTCGGCCAACATCAGCGGCGAGCCTTCTCCGCAATGCTTCGACGAAATCTCTCCCGAGATCCTCGCCAGAGCGGACTACACGGTAGACTACCGCCGCAACGACCACCGGAAGGCACAGGCTTCCTCGGTAATCAAACTCACGGACGACTGCCGGGTAACGATCCTGCGCAAATAAAACCTTGCCGGGATGCCTGCTGTGCCTCCCGCCACGACAAGAACGTTCGACGCCCCTATCCCGGGGTGTTTTTTTGTGCGTGCCGGGGAAAGCCTCCGGTTTCCTCGGTGATCAAACTCACGGACGAGAGCCGGGTAACGATCCTGCGCAAATAATGCCTCGCCGGGACGCCTGCTGCGCCTCTCCGCCACGACAAGAACGTTCGACGCCCCTATCCCCGGGGCGTTTTTTGTGGGAAACGGGGACTGCCTCCAGCTTCCTCGGTGATCAAACTCACGGACAAGGGCCGGGTAACGATCCTGCGCAAATAAAACCTTGCCGGGATGCCTGCTGCGCCTCCTGCCACGACAAGAACGTTCGACGCCCTATCCCGGGGCGTTTTTTGTGAGAAGAGGCGAAAGGGCTTGCGCGGGAAGAGAAAAAACATGATCTTTGTCATAGAAACAATCCCCTCAAGCCATGCCTCAAAGCGATCTTCCTCCCTTGGAATGCATCGGCCAGTGTGCCGAATGCGGATTTCCGGATACTACGGTGCTGAAGCACCTGACGGCATCCGAACGCCAACTGCTGGAAAAATGCGCCAGCGGGCAGCACTTCATGCGCAAGGCGGTCATCTTTGCCCAAGGGGATATTCTGCAGAACGTGTACCTGATCCGCCGGGGGACGATCAAGGTGTCCATTCCGGGGCGGGCGGGCAAGGAACACATCGTGCGGCTCTCGGGGGCGAGGGACTTGATCGGCTACCAGTCGGTGCTCACCGAGAACATCAGCCCGACCACGGCAACGGCCATGACGCCGACCGAGGTGTGCGTGATCCCCAAGAGTTGTTTTTTCTCCCTGCTGCGCTCCAACAACACCCTGGCGCGGCGCATCCTCTCGATGCTCGCCCGCGAGATCGAAAACGCCCAGTACCGGATGTATTCCCTCTCGTACAAGTCCGTCCGGGCGCGGATTGCCGAAAGCCTGCTGGCAATGACCCGGTACTACGGCTACCAGGCCGACGGGCACACCATCGCGGGGCCAATCTACCGCAAAGATCTGGCGGAGTTGGCGGGGGTTACGATCGAAAGCACGATCCGCTGCCTGAGCGACTTCCGCAAGAGCGGATTGGTGGCCCTTGCGGACAAACACGTGATCCTGCCCGAAGAGAAACTCCTGGCGGCGGTGGCTCAAAACGAATAAGCGATCACTTTTTTCATTCCCGTTCAAGATGCCCGACATGAAAATCCATCCCCGTTTCCGTCTCAACGGCCTTCGTCCGGGGGACGATCCGGCGGTATTCTGCCAAGAGTTGGAGAAAACCCTCCCCGGTGGGGAGGCTTCGGCGGCCTACGCGAGGGAGGCGACCGACTTCCTGTACCGGTGCCTCGACACCGGGCGGACGATCCGCTGCCATACTTCGGGTTCGACGGGGGTACCCAAGACGATGGAGATCGAAAAAAGCCGCATGGTGGCCAGCGCACGGATGACATGCCGGCGCTTCGGCTTGGAGGAGGATACGCGCGCGCTGCTGTGCTTGCCCATTGCTTATATCGCCGGGCGGATGATGCTGGTACGGGCTTTGACCGCGGGGTGGGATTTGCGGGCGGTGGTGCCGTCTTCCCGGCCTTTGGAGCAGGTGGAGGGGCGATTCGATTTTGCGGCGCTGGTGCCCTTGCAACTCTATGAGAGTGTGGAGGCGCTGTCCCGCATCCGGAAGGTGCTGGTGGGGGGCGGCGCGGTGTCGGAGGCTTTTCTGGGCCGGTTGGCCGAATGCCGCCTGCCCGAGACGGCGATCTACCAGTCCTATGCGATGACCGAGACGGTAACCCATGTGGCGGTGCGGGAACTGTACCCTTCGGGAGAGAAGGCTTACACGGCACTCGATGGGGTGTGCTTTTCCCTTTCGGGGGAAGGCTGCCTGGTGATCGATGCGCCGGCGGTGGCGGGGGAACGGGTGATGACCCGCGACCGGGCGGTGCTGCTCGACCAGCGGCATTTCCTGTGGCGGGGACGGGCCGATACGGTGATCAATTCCGGGGGGATCAAGATTTTTCCCGAGGATACCGAAGAGGTCCTGGCCGGGATGCTTCCGGCGGGGAGATTCCTCGTGGGCGGGGTGCCCGACGAGAGGTTGGGCGAGCGGCAGGTGCTCTTTGTCGAGGGGTGCGCAGCGGATTTTCCCGATCTGGAGGTGCGGATGCGCGAGGCGTTCGATCCTTATCATCGGCCGCGTCAGGTGGTATTCGTGCCGCTTTTCCCCCGGACCTCTACGGGAAAGGTCGATCGAATGCGGCTGCTGCGCGAGGCGGCGGCGGGCAATTAGCCTTGTCGGGTAAGCGAACGGAGGGCGGAGCCTAATGGCTCCGCCCTCCGTTCGCTTACCCGACAAGGGAAAGAGGTATTTTATTCTTCTTCAACTTCGGCGATGCCGAACTTTTCCTTCAGCCAGTCGATCCCGGCGCGCACTTGCCAGGGATAGGTCCAGTGCCCGGAGTCGAGCGCCAAACGGAGCTCTTTCGGTGCATCGATCACGTTGTAGGCCGAGAAGGTCGAGGTGGGGCAGCACGTCAGGTCGTTGAATCCCCAGGTGTAGAATCCGGGGATGCGGACGAACCGGGCGAAATTGACCGTATCGAAGTATTTCGAAGTGTTGATCTTTTCCTGGATCGCCGTTTCGCTCGGGTTGATGAACAGGTGCGGCCAACCGCCGGCGCGGCCGTTGTAATACCCCGTTACGTCGCAGAAAGCGGGGAACTGGCACACCATGTACTTCACCCGGGAATCCAGCGCGGCGGTAACGATGGACAGCATCCCCCCCTGGCTGCCGCCATAAACGGCAATGCGGTTTTCGTCCACGCTGTCGAGCGAGCACAGGTAGTCGAGCGCCCGCAGGCAGCCCATGTACACCCGTTTGTAGTAGAACGTATTGCGGCTTTCGAGCCCCATGGCGGCATAACCGGCCAGCGACCCGCTCTGAAGAGCCGAGTAGATCTCCCGATCCTGATCCACCGGGATGCCGTGGATGCCGATCTCCAGCACGACCATTCCCTCGGCGGCCAGGCTGTTCGGCCCCGAGAAGGCACGTACGGCGGCTCCCGGCAGACGCAACACGCCCGGGAACGGCCCTTCGCCCTTCGGTACGGTGAGCACGCCATACACGTAATTGCCCTTGCGGTAGCTCTGGATGCGCACGTAGTACACGTCGGCCCAATCGGTGCTCTGGTTATCGTCGCGGCGTATCTTTACCTCCATCGGCACTTTGGCGGCCTGGGCTTTGGCGTCCTCCCAAAATTCGGTGAAATCGTCCGGAAGGGTCGTGGTGGGAAGGATCTTTTCGGGCTCGAAACCGATGGTGGTGTATCCCGAGTAGGTGGTTCCTTCGTACTGGGTCGAAACGCGGACGGTGATAAATCCGGGGGCCTTCGCTCCGGGGACTTTGATCTTGGCCTGACCGTTGCGGTCGGTGGTTACCTGGCCTTTGAATACGGGGGCGAGTTTTTCGGGACCGTACTGGTAGTCGATCACCACACCGGGCAACATTTCATTGTCCTTGAGGGCATAGAGGGTAAACTGCGCCTGCTCGCCCACCCGATATACCCAATCGGCGTGATCCGGCGAGGCGGTGACCGTTACATACTGCTTGGCGGGCTGGGCGAAGGAGGTCAGCAGGCTTCCCACCCACAGCAAAGCGAAAAGAAACCATCGTTCGATTTTCATGTTCATCAAGTTTTTTAGTTGTCGTTTTTTCGTCGTTTTCGGTTTTTCGACGGGACGGGAAACGGGCTCCCCTCCCCTGCTCTTCCCGGCTCTTTTCGGGCGGTTTTCCCCTTTTGCGCAAAAAAAAAGTTAAACGGGAAGGAAAAAATAAAAGCGTGCGGGGCGGTTTCCGCCCCGCACGCACTCGTGGATTATTTCACATCGAGGACTTCGATCTCGAATTTCAGGATGGCGTTCGGCGGGATCACGCCGCCTGCTCCGGCACTGCCGTAAGCCAAGTGGGGAGGCAGCACGATGGTGGCCTTTTCTCCCTTGGACATGAGCTGGAGTGCTTCGTCCCAGCCGGCAATGACACGACCGGCTCCTACCGGAAGGTCGAAGGGCTGGCCGCGACGCACGGACGAGTCGAACACCCGCCCATCGGGGAACATCCCGGTGTAGTGTACCGTGGCGATCTGCCCGGCCTTGATCGTTTCGCCGCTGCCGGGACGATCGACCCGGATGCGTAAACCGCTGGGCGTTTTCTCAAAGCCTTCAGCCAGTTTGTCCAGTTGGGCGTCCATCTTTTTCATCAGTTCCCGGGCGCGTTCGCGGGCCAGCTCCTCGGCGCGGGCAAAAACAGCCGGGGCGTCGAAACGGTGCGCTTTGTCTCCTTCGCGCAGGATCTCCACCCGTTCCATCTTATCGCCCTGGGCGATGGCATCCACCACTTCCTGTCCGCGAACAACCCGGCCGAATACCGTGTGATGATCGTCCAGCCAGGGGGTGGCTACGTGGGTGATGAAGAACTGCGATCCGTTGGTGCCGGGACCGGCATTGGCCATCGAGAGCACTCCGGGACCGTCATGGCGCAGACTGTCGTCGAATTCGTCGGCAAAGCGGTAACCGGGGCCTCCGGCTCCCGTGCCGGTGGGGTCGCCACCCTGGATCATGAAGTCGCTGATGACCCGGTGAAAGGTCAGACCGTCGTAATACGGTTCACCGGCTTTCTTGTGCGTATTGGGGATCGTGCCTTCGGCCAGACCGATGAAGTTGGCCACCGTTACCGGGGTTTTCTCGTACTCCAGACGGAGGAGTATCTCTCCTTTGGTGGTAGTCAGGCGGGCGTAGATCCCTTCGGGTAGTTTTTCTTGTGCCATCGTTGAACGAGGTATCTTTGGTTATTTTTCAGGTTCGAGGACGTGGAGTTCGAAGACGAGGTTGGTATTGGGTTTGATCCGTCCCATGTCGCGGTCGCCATAGGCCAGTTCGGAAGGGATCCATACCACGGCCTTGCTGCCGGCAGGCAGGAGCGAAACGGCTTCGTCCATGCCTTTGATCACCCGACCCGAGCCGACGACAAACTGCAGGGGTTCGCCCTGGAAGCTGGAAGAGTCGAACATGGTGCCGTCCTCGAACTTGCCGATGTAGTCCACCCGGGCGGTCTGGCCTTTCCGATAGGGACGTCCCTGGCCTTTTTCGACCGTAACGATCTTCAGCCCGCTCTTGGTTACCTGGGCATCCTTGAAAAAGGCGTCGAGGGCTTCCTGCACACGCGCCTGGTAAGCGGCCTGCACCTTGGGAAGGTTTTCCTCGAAGGCTTTATAAGCGTCCCACTGCTGGGCTTCGGCACCCTTGCGGATGATCTCCACCCGTTTGATGCGATCGCCCTGGCGGATGGCTTCTACCCGCTCCATGTCTTCCTCAGGGCGTACCATGCGGCCGAACACGGTGAAGCGGCCTCCGTCCAGATGGGGCGTTTCACCCATCGTGATGTAGAACTGCGAGCCGTTGGTGGTGGGGTTGGCATTGGCCATGGCGATGACACCGGGAGCGTGTTTGATGGTATCGACCGGTTCTACCGGGAAGAAATAACCGGGATCACCGGCTCCGGTACCGGTGGGGTCGCCGCTCTGGATGACAAAGCCGGGCTCCACTCGGTGGAAGGTGAGCGAATCGTAAAAGCGTTTGCCTTTGTAGGCGGGATTGATCTCGCCCTGCATGGTGCCTTCGGCCAGTGCGACGAAATTGCCGGTGGTCATCGGGACTTCCTTGTAGTAAAGGCGCACGAGGATTTCCTTGCCTTTTTCGGGTTGGATGGAGGCGTAGATGCCGTCCGGGAGGTCTTTGTAGCGGTCGCACGAGATGAGCATCAGGGCGAGGGCGGAAAAAGCGAAAATCTTTTTCAGGTTCATTTTTTCAATGCGGTTTTGATGGTTATCGAAGCGTAAAAGTACAAAAATACTCGGTTTGCGCCGTACCTTTGCCGGCAGAAAGAACGAAAAAAGATGGATACCGAAGATTTTGTCCGCCGGGCGGTCGCCCTGACCGCAGAAGACGGCCAAGGGTGGAAACACATGGCCCTGGAAGCCTTCCGCTACCAGAGCCGGGAAAATGCGGTGTACCGCCGCTATCTCGAGGCATTGGGACGCTCGCCCGAGGAGGTAGAACGGGTGGAAGACATCCCGTTTTTGCCCATCGGGTTTTTCAAGACACACCGGGTGACGTGCGGGGACTTCGAGCCTCAGGCGGTATTCCTGTCCAGCGGTACGACCGGGATGACCCAAAGCCGGCATTACGTGCGGAGTCTGGAGAACTACCGAAGGAGCTTCACCGCTTCGTGGGAACTTCACTACGGCCCGATCCGGGGACGGGCGGTGTTGGCGCTGCTGCCTTCATACCTGGAGCGGGAGGGCTCGTCGCTCATCGAGATGGCCGAGGGCTTTATCCGGCAGAGCGGCCACGCAGAAAGCGGTTTTTACCTCTACCAGCACCGGGAGTTGTACGACAAACTCAACCGGTTGGTCGACCGGGGCGAGCGTTTCCTGCTGCTCGGGGTGTCGTTTGCCCTGCTGGATTTCGTGGAAAAATACCGCCTGCAACTGCCCGAGGAGGCCATCGTGATGGAAACCGGCGGGATGAAAGGACGCCGGGAGGAGATGACGCGGGAACAACTCCATGCGATCCTGCGGGAGGGATTCGGCGTGGAGCACATTCACTCCGAATACGGGATGACCGAACTCCTGTCCCAGGCCTACTCCCGGGGCGAGGGGATGTACACGACCCCACCCTGGATGCGCGTGATGCTGCGCGATGCGACCGATCCGTTATCCCTCCTGCCGGAGGGCTGTCAGGCCCGGGGAGGAATCAACATTGTGGATCTGGCCAACATCGATTCGTGCTGTTTCATCGCTACCGAAGACTTGGGGGCGATCCATCCCGACGGGCGATTCGAGGTATTGGGTCGCTTGAACGGCGCCGAGGTGAGAGGGTGCAATCTACTGGTGGCCAAATAAATCCCGTTTCCATATTCAAGCGGGCGAGCAAGCGAAATCTTACGAGATTTCCTCCACAAAAGTTCGTCCGCCTTTTCGGGAGCTTTTTGTTTACGAAATCATTCACCAAAACCCAACGTACTATGAAACAGTTTTTGCACAATCGTCTGATAAAAGCGATGGGGCTGATGGCGCTCTGCATCGCTTTCTGCTCGTTCACCACCACTTCGGCAGGTGAAGCCGACGAGATATACTTCGAAGTGGGCTGGAGCGATGATATGCTCGATACCAACATTCCCATCACGTGGAGTTACCCGATCGAGGATTATTTTTGCAGCGCCACATGGCTATCGCTGGATCGCTCGGGCGACAGCGGCACGCTGCGATTCCGCCTCGAACTCAATACGTCCTCGACGATGGCTCGTTCGGCCAATGTTACCGTTACCGTGTACAACAACTTTACCGAAGACGGAACCGCAACCCCTGCCGTTCACAAACACACTTACCATCTGGTCATCACCCAAGACAAGTGCCCCGGTGCCTGATCTTTGGCAGAAGCCGTGAGGCTCGGGGAAGCGGACTGAGCGATGCGGACGAGAGCAGTTCCTCTCCCCGGATTCTCCTGATATCGGAAAACAAAAAAATCCCCGTCTCATGCTTGGAAACGGGGATTTTTGTGGACAACAGGCCGACGGATGTATCGATCAATACGCCTTGGCAAAAACTACGCGGCCTTTGGACGGAGCACCGGTAAGGATGTCCTTGCCTTCCTCGGGAACAAAGTCCATCGGGATGCACCGGATCGTGGCCTTGGTGAGTTCCTTGATCTTTTCCTCGGTCTGAGCCGTGCCGTCCCAGTGTGCCAGGACAAACCCGCCGCGATTTTCGATCACATCGACGAATTCCTCCCAGGTATCGACCCGGTACGTACGGTCGGCCCGCATCTTGGCGGCGCGGTCGAACAGGTTCTTCTGGATATCGGCCAAGAGTGCTTTGATGGCCTCCACGATGCCATCCATCGGCAGGAATTCCTTGGTCATCGTATCGCGGCGCGCTACCTCGAACTGGCCTTTCTCGAGGTCTTTCGGCCCGAGGACCATGCGCACGGGCACACCCTTGAGTTCGTATTCGTGGAACTTCCAGCCGGGTTTCTGGCTGTCGTCGTCGTCCACCTTGACGCTGAGACCGGCAGCACGCAGCTGGGCAGCCGTGGCGTGCAGTTTTTCCCGCAGTACGGCATACTCCTGGTCGTTCTTGTAGATGGGCATCATCACTACCTCGATGGGAGCGAGGGCGGGAGGCAGCACCAGTCCGCTGTCGTCCGAGTGGGTCATGATCAGCGCGCCCATCAGACGGGTGGATACGCCCCAGGAAGTAGCCCAGACGTAACTCATGTTGTTGTCCTTGTCCGAATACTTCACGTCGAAAGCCTTGGCGAAGTTCTGCCCCAGGAAGTGCGACGTTCCAGCCTGGAGGGCCTTTCCGTCCTGCATCATCGCTTCGATGCAATACGTGTCTTCCGCACCTGCGAAACGTTCGGTGGGGGTTTTATATCCTTTGATCACCGGGACGGCCATGACATTCTCGGCAAAATCGGCATACACGTCCAGCATCTTCCGGGCTTCTTCGATGGCTTCTTCCTTGGTGGCATGAGCGGTGTGGCCTTCCTGCCAGAGGAACTCGGCCGTGCGCAGGAACAGGCGCGTACGCATCTCCCACCGCACTACGTTGGCCCACTGGTTGACCAGGATGGGCAGGTCGCGGTAGGACTGGATCCACCGGCGGTAGGTATCCCAGATGATGGTCTCGGAGGTAGGACGGACGATGAGTTCCTCCTCGAGCCGCGCTTCGGGGTCGACCACGATGCCGCTGCCGTCTTCGGCATTCTTGAGGCGGTAGTGGGTAACTACGGCACACTCCTTGGCGAAACCGTCCACGTGGTGTGCTTCCTTGGAGAAGTAGGACTTGGGGATGAAGATCGGGAAGTAGGCATTCTGGTGCCCCGTTTCCTTGAAACGGCGGTCCAGATAGTCGTGCATTTTTTCCCAGATGGCGTATCCGTAAGGCTTGATCACCATACAGCCGCGCACGCCCGACTGTTCGGCCAAGTCGGCGCGTACCACAAGTTCGTTGTACCAACGCGAATAATCTTCTGCGCGGGGAGTCAGTTTTTTGCTCATGATTTTCAGAACGTTCCGTTGTTTTCAGCCGTAAAAGCTTTTTTCACAGACATTAACGGCCTTTTCACATTTATTTATTTTTGTTATCCGGGAAAAAATCCCTACTTTTGGAATGATAGCTGCAAATTTACTTATTTATCACCTAAAGAGGCAAAAAAATATGAGAAGGATTCTACGATACACCCAAATGGCTGTCGTGTTGGCCGTCTTGAGCAGCTCGATCCAGGGATGCTACACCTACATCCCGACCATGAGCCGGGAATCGGACGGCATATACTACACCGCTTCCAAGGACGCCGACCGCGCCGACCGTGCCCGGTACTACGCCCAACAGGATGCCTATTACGACGACGGATACTACGACGAGTCTTATTACCGAGACGAATACGACAAATACTATGACGATGGCAGCTCTTCGTACTACATGACTCCCGTCGAACAGGCATACTGGAGCACCATGCCCGCCAAATACAAGGAAGGAGGCGAGGTGAAAATACTCAACACGTACTACGTGGACTACGACCCCACGATCCCGAAAGTAAGCCTTGCCCTGGGATACGGGTTCGGCGCATACAATCCGTGGTGGGGATTCAACATCGCCTGGGGCAATCCTACCTATTTCTATGAACCGTATTGGATGTGGCCGTACAACTACTATGCCTACACCTACCCTTGGGGTAGTTGGTGGGGATACGACCCGTGGGCCTGGTACGGACCGTTGTACCGTCCCGGATGGGGTTGGCATTGGGGACACCCGTACTGGAACGACCCGTGGCATTGGCATGATCCCTGGTGGTGGCATCACGGATACCTGCCCAACCGTCCCGGTGGCGGAAGACCTATCCCGCCGGCCGACCGTCCTCCGCGCCGCTATTCGGGCGATACGACGCCCAGCTACGACCGGAGACCGGGTACGGGCTTGGAAAACCCCGGAGGCACCTCCGGCGGCATCCGCAATCCTTCGGACGGAAACCGGCCTTCGCAAGGCACATCCACCAGCTTCGAAGGCTACCAACGTCGTCCCTCCTCCGGCAGCAGCGGTTCGTCCATCCGTGTGCCGGGACAGAGTTCCTCGTCGGACAATCGGGGCAGTTCGTCCTCCTCGTCCATCCGCAACGGGCAACGTTCGGGATACCAGAACATCCGGGGAGGAAGTTCCTCTACTTCGTCCTACCGGTCGAGTTCGGGCAGTTCTTCGCGGAGTTACAGCCGGCCTTCTTCCTCCTCCTCGTCCTACCGGTCGAGCTCGGGAAGCAGTTCTTCGCGGAGTTACAGCTGGCCTTCTTCCTCCTCCAGCCGGAGTGAAAGTTCGCCCTGGCATTACGAAAGTCCCACGTCCTCTCGCGAATACAACTCGCCGTCCTCTTCGCGCAGTTACGACATGCCTTCGTCCTCACGAAGCTACTCCTCCCCCTCTTCGTCGGGGTTCGGCAGCGGGAGTTCCTCGCGGGGGACTTCATCGAGCGGATTCAGCCGGCGGTAAACATCACCTGAAGAAAGACCCATCAAAAAAGCTATGCAAAAGATATCACGACTTTTCAGCAAGACTACACTCGGCTTTGCCGCCCTGCTCCTGGGAGGTTCCCTGGCGGGGCAAAGCATGAACGATATTTACAACCTCCAACGCTCCTCCATCCTCTACGGGACACCCCGTTTCATGGGTATGGGAGGTGCTTTCGGAGCGCTGGGCGGTGAGTTGTCCTCCACCCAGATCAACCCGGCGGGAGGTGCCGTGGCAATCAAAAGCGAAGTGAGTGTTACCTTCGGGCCGGAATGGTACGACAACTCGACCTCCTTTTACGGCAGTAAAGCAACCACAAGCACAGACTCCAAGTTTTCCCTGTTCCAGGGAGGGGCCAATTTCGTATTCGTCAACGACAACCCGTACTCCTCCATCGCGGGATTCAACGTGGGGATCAACTACAGCCGCCGCCACAACTTCAACAACGAGTTCAGGGTCGAAGGGCGCAACCGCACCATCACCGACTGGCTCGAAGGCATGCCGATCGGCTCTTCCCTGGTAGAGAGCTTTTTCCGAAATGCCATCGACGGGGTCAACGGCACGGTAACCTCCCTGGCAACGGACCTGGGCGTACTGGAGGTAGTAGGCAACAATATCTTCCCCTCGGCCGACTACCTGAACATCGACCAGATCGCCCGGATTACCACGTCGGGGTATTCGGCGGTAGCGACTTTCTCGGCCGGTATGAACCTGAACAACCGCGTGTACCTGGGTATCGGGTTCGACTACTATTCGCTGGAGCTGGACAACAACAACATCCAGATGGACGAATACGGTTATACGGCCAACGATTCCTATCTCTTCGGAGGGCTTTCCAACCTGTATTACGACCGGTTCTCGGCGCAGACCGGTTGGGGTAGCTCCGTTACGCTGGGGATCATCGGCCGGGTAACCGATGCGTTCCGGTTGGGATTCTCGTGGAAATCGCCGACCCGTTTCTACATCGACGAAAATTACAGCTACGGGATGGGGGCCAAGTTTTTCGACGGAACGCTCAACGAGGGTTCGGAAAACCCGACTTACTACTACCCCAATTCGTACAGTTTCAAAACTCCCTCGGAGTGGACTTTCAGTGCAGCTTACGTACTGGGGCAATACGGGATGGTCAGTGTGGACTACATGCTGAAGGACTTTTCCAAGATGCGTTTCAAGAGCAGCGGCTTCGAGGCGGAGAACCAGATCATCGCCGACCAGATGCAGATCGCCCATACGGTCCGCGTGGGAGCTGAAGTGCGTCTGTTCCCGGTGAGCCTGCGCGCGGGCTTCAACTACAGTTCCTCGCCGTACAAGGATCTCGTGGTGCAGCGCGTGAGCCAAGCCGTGGCCGGACAATACATCTACCCCACCCTCGCACAAGGTACGGGGGCGACGATGGGCTTCTCGGCCGGAGCAGGGTACTCCATCGGTAATTTCCTGACCATAGACCTGACCTATGTGAACAATTCGTACAAGACCTACACCTATCTGTACGAGCCGCAACTCACCGACCCGATAGAAAACGACATCACGGCGCAATACGTAGCCATCGGTGCTACCTTGCGTTTCTGATGCCCCGGGGTGCCCGTGATAGGGTGCGTGGGACAAAAAAAGCCGCAGGCCAAAAGGCCTGCGGCTTTTTTTGTCCCACGCACTACCTTATCGGGAAACCGACACTGTGCGATCCTTCCAACACAAGGACATCAGCAGGTAGATGAGGATCACGATGGGAAACGCACGAAATCCACACGTAAGGATCAAGCCGGCCGCCAGGGCGATGAGCACCCAGCGTTTTTCATTGCCCTGCCATCTGAAAGTCTTGAACTTCAAAGCAAAAAGCGGTATTTCGCTCACCAGCAACCCCGAGAGGACCACCGTCAGACCCAGCAGCACCCAGTAGCACGAAAGCAGATCGCCGGCCCAACCCCACCGGGCGACAAAAGGCAGGAAAACCACCACCAGTCCGCAAGCCGGAGTGGGAAGACCGATGAACGATTCGCTCTGGCGGGTATCGAGGTTGAATTTGGCCAGACGAAGCGCCGAGAAAAGGACGATGAGCACCGCCGGAGCCGAAGCCAGTTGGAGGGGGGATACAGGCACGACGGCCGAGAGCGGTTCGGCGGAAAAGTCCCCGGCAAGGGCTTCCTGCATCAGTTTGTACATCACCGTAGCGGGCAGCAGCCCCGAAGTGATACAATCGGCCAGCGAATCCAGTTCCCGGCCTATCTCGCTTTTGACATGGAGCATCCGGGCGGCAAATCCATCGAAAAAGTCGAAGGTGATCCCCGCCAGGAACATCCATCCAGCCTGGAGGAAATGCCCGTTGTAGGCCAAGGCAACGGCTACCACGCCGCAGGTGAGGTTGCACAGGGTGAGAAAATTAGGGATGTGTCTTTTTATCTGCATCGTCGAAATGGTTTTATGGGATACGTGGCTTTACAGGGCTTCTTCCTCTCCGGTGTCGTCCGAAGCGGCATCGAGTCCGAGCAGGTGCTGCGCCTGCGTCCCGTCGATGGTCTCCAATCCCCGCAGGCGGATGTTCATCTTGTTGACCCGGGTGGTGCGCAGTTTTCCCAGGGTGTTCTGCGCCTTGTTCACCTGGTCGTACACCTGGTCGAGTACCGTGCTGAAGTTGCCGAATTCGGTCTTGACGGCCGAGAGCGTCTTCCAGATTTCGTCGCTGCGCTTGGTGATGGCCAAGGTACGGAAACCCATCTGAAGGCTGTTGAGAAAGGCCGCCAGGGTCGTTGGGCCGGTAATGGTTACCTTATACGCGCGCTGGAGTTCCTCGAAGAAGCCCGGTTCGCGCAGCACTTCGGCATAGATGGCCTCCACCGGCATGAACATGATGGCGAAATTGGTCGTATAGGGCGGTTCGATATACTTGTCGTGGATCTCCTTGGCGAAAATCCGTACGCGTCCCAGCAGGTTCTTGCGGGCTGCGGCGACCCGTTCCGGGTCTCCGGCCTCCGAAGCGTTGACCAGGAGTTCGTAGTCCTCCTTGGGAAATTTCGCGTCGATGGGCAGGTAAACCGGTATGTCCGACGCATCGTTGCCCGGCAGCTTGACGGCGTATTCCACCACGTTGGAGGCTTTGGCGGGGTTGGGATGGACGTTCTGCCCGTACTGATCGGGGGATAGCATCTGCTGGAGGATATTGCCCAACTGGTATTCGCCCCACGTGCCGCGTATCTTCACGTTGGTGAGCACGTTTTTCAGATCGCCTACGTTCACCGCCAGGGAGTGCATCTCACCCAAACCCTTGTGGACGGTTTCCAACTGGTCGGTTACCCGTTTGAACGATTCGGTGAGACGTTTTTCGAGGGTGCTTTGCAGTTTTTCATCCACCGTGAGCCGCATCCGTTCGAGCTGTTTTTCGTTGTCCTCGCGGATGTTCTGGAGTTTGGTTTCGAGGGTGAGGGTGTTTTCTTTCAGGGCGCGGGCTACGGCTTCGTTCTGCTCCTTGAGAAAGAGCGCCATCTTGTCCATCCGTTCGCCGAGCGACTGGACGAGCATCTTGAAGTCCTCGCGCGAGCGCGACTCCTGGCGCGCCATATCGTCCTTGAGTTCGGTCTGAAAACGGGAAAGCGTCCCGGCCGATTCGTCCCGCGCCGTGCGGTTTTCCTCGCGTACCGTCCGCTCTATCCGTTCGGCATCCTCCCGGAACGAAGCCGGACGCTGCCGCAACACCAACACCACCAGGACTATCAGCAACACGACAGCCACCCAAAGCAAAATCTCTACCATCTTTTTTTAGTGCTCCTATTTATATATGTGTACTTCCTTTCGTTTACCCCTACTCTAATCCATCCTATCGTCGGGCATAAAAAGAGAACCCCTGCCCCGTGCATTCAACGCACGCGGCCGTTGCCATAGATTTCCTCCAGCAGGCGGGCCAGACGCAAACCGGCCTGCAAGAACTGTTGTTTGACTGCCGGGGCGTACTGGAAACTGTAATCGTAAGAATAATTACCTCCGGAGGGGGTATTCGCATAGATGTCCTCACAAAGGGCCATCGTCTGCTCCATCCACTCCATCACCGTGGGTTGGGTGATCCGGCGGATCTGTTCCGGGGTGAGATTCCGGTCGATGTTTTCCGTCCACTCGGAGTAGCTCCAGGGGCGGCACGCGTCCACCAGTTTGCTGTCCCAGATGCTGTGCAGGTTGGTCGGCTGACCGAACCACTGGACGGGGATGCGGTTGCCCCCCAGGTCATCCCGATGGCCTACGTGCATCGGGCAATGCAGGTCGCCCACCAGGTGGATGAGCAGCATCAGGTTTACTTTTTCCTGTTCTGCGGACAGGGTATCGCTCTTGAGGGCTTCGGTGATCTCGAGCAGTTTGACGTACACATCGCCGGCGGGGTCCTTGGGCATCGTCTGGTAGGTATAGCCCGGATCGACATTGACGAAATGCCACGTGGCGGTATGGGCATACCGGGGGGCTTTGCGTACGTTGTCCGCCCAGGAAGAGACGTCCACCATCGTTTCACCACCCAGGACGGCGTCGATCTTCTGCGCCGTTTTTTTGGAGATGTGGCGGGCGGCGATGTCGGCCACCACCGCATGGCCTTTCGGCCCCCAGGCAAAGGACAGGTTGACGGCGGCCAGGACGGCAGCCAGGATCATCAATACTCTCGTTTTCATGTATTTATTTGATTGTTCGTTCGGTATGTCCGGCGGAGTTTCGCCGAGGTAAAAGTACGGCTTCCCGGCGAAAAAAGCCAATAAAAAACACCCGGAGCGTTTGGATAAGGACTCTCCGGGCGTTTTCGAAACAAACCTCTGGTGCTAAGAGAAGTTTTCTTTTAAGGATGAAGCTCCTTGTAGCGGGCTTCGAGCTGTTCGCGGGTCATCGGGTTGGATTCGTCTACCTGGCAGCTTTCCGTCGGGCAGACACCCTGGCACTGGGGCTCGTCGAAGAAGCCTACGCATTCGGTGCATTTGTCCGGAGCCACGTAGTAGTGGTCGTCGCTCAATGCGGGATGCGTCTCTCCGTTGAGTTCCCATTCAACTCCGCCTTCATAAATCGCGCCGTTGGGGCACTCTGCAGCGCAAGCGCCACAGCTAATGCATTCGTCGATAATGTGAATTGGCATAAATTGATGTGGTTTACTGTTAATAAATAATGATCCTCTGTATTTAATTCGACAAATTTATGAAACCCTGCAAAAGTTCCAAACAAAAATGCGTTAAAAACGTCTTTTTTTCAAAAACCGGGTTCGTTTAGACGGTTTACCGCCTTGTGATACTGGTCGATAAGCATCTGCACCGTTTCGGCCGCCGAAATACGCCGGGAGATGGTGGAAGCCGCCTGCCCGATCTCGAGTTCGCCCTCGTCCAGATCGCCCTCGAAGATACCCCGCCGGGCCCGTCCTTTGCCCAACAGCTCGCGCAAACGCTCTACGTCCGCTCCGTCGGCATAGGCCTGCTGCACCTGTTCGTAGAAACGGTTCTTGAGCAGACGCACCGGAGCCAGTTCCTTGAGGGTGAGCATCGTATCGCCGTCGCCGGCCTCGATCACCGCCTGCTTGAACGCGTCGCTGGCCGAACTCTCGTGCGTAACGGCAAAGAGCGACCCGACCTGCACTCCGTCGGCTCCCATCGCCATGGCGGCCGCCATCGCACCGCCCGAGGCGATGCCTCCGGCTGCCAGCACCGGGATGTTCACGGCCGAAACTACCGCCGGGACAAGGGCCATGGTAGCCGTTTCCTCGCGCCCGTTGTGTCCTCCGGCTTCAAAGCCTTCGGCCACCACCGCATCCACGCCGGCGCTTTCCGCCTTGCGGGCAAAACGTACGCTGGAGACTACATGCACGACGGTAAAACCTTTGGCTTTGAGCATGGGGGTAAACGAAGCGGGATTGCCGGCCGAGGTAAAGATGATCTTGACACCCTCCTGCTCCATCACTTCGATGGTTTGGTCCACCTTGGAATAAAGCATCGGCACGTTGACCCCGAAAGGATTGTCGGTGAGGGTCTTGGCTTTGCGGATATGTTCCCGCAGCAGTTCGGCGGGCATCGAGCCCGAGCCGATAAGTCCCAAACCTCCGGCCTGGGAAACGGCAGCGGCCAGTTTTGCTCCGCTGATCCAGACCATACCGCCTTGGACGATCGGATACCGGATGCCGAACAGTTTGCAAATCGCGTTTTCCATCGTTTTTCGTTTTTTTGTCAGTTTATTTCTCCTGCGGAGGCTGTGTCCTCTCGTACAAGTACAGCCTGTAAGGAACAACACGAGCCGAGCGATGCGCCAAAAATAGTGAAAGGCGAGCGCTGTGGCAAGAGGGAAAACGAAGTTTTCGCTCCGGACACAGCCGAGCCGCATCCTGTTTTATCCAAAAACGTGGAATGTGGCAAAAATTCTTCCCAGACGGGGATTGCCGAAGGCTTTCGAAACAACAAAAGGATGTCCGGCAGAAGGAAGAGCGCCTTCACCGGGTATTGTCCTTCAAGAAGCTATTGGAAAACAAAAAAAATACTTTCTGAAAATAAAAAACGACAGGCCTGTAAGCCGGGTTCTGTACCGTCGGGAAGTCCCGCCGGCTCCCATCATTTATCTGGGACTACGGTCGCCCGCAGCCTCTATCTGCCTACCCCCCGAAAAACAGAGCACGGGCAGCACTCCGCCCCGAAGGGCTTTTCGGTATACGCGGCATTTCACCCCGTAAGGTTTGCACGGCTCGCCGTGTCGCCACGGCGACGGTGGGCTCTTACCCCGCCTTTTCACCCTTACCGCCCCGCAAGCGGGGAGGCGGTTGTTTTCTGTTGCACTGTCTGTGGCGCAGGAGATGCCTCCCGCACCCCTTCCCGTTAGGAAGTACGGCGCCCTGCGGTGCCCGGACTTTCCTCGCATACATGCAGCATGCGCGATGGGACGGCCTGTCGTAGGAACAAAGGTATAAATTTTAAGAATAATTAGGCCTACTTATGACAGTTTTAGTATACACCTTTCCAAAAATGTCGTACATTTGTTAGGTTCTCCATCGGGTGAACTATCCTTCCCCGAGGAAAACACAAACAAAATTCAATACAACCAAACCCTAAACAAAACCATGAAAAAAATTCTCTTGATGGCCGCACTCTTATTCTTCGCTATAAATGCGGTCGAAGCACAAACCACGGATAAACAGGCTAAAAAAGAAGCCAAAAAAGAAGCCAAAGCCCAGGCCAAGGCTCAACGCGATGCCGAGCGCGATGCGCAGGATGCGATGATAAAGACCGAGGAAATGCAGGACTTCCTGGCAGCCAAAAAAGCCATCGTAGCCCGCGACTTCGTTCTGGAAGGCAGCCAAATCATGTTCCGCAGCGGACAGAGTTTCTTCGTGAACGCCTACACCAACTTTATCAGCCTGCAAGGCGACCAGGCCACCGTGCAGATCGCCTCGATGCAAGGCAACGGCCTCAACGGTTTCGGAGGGGTAACCGTCAATGGCACCATCTCCAATCCCCGCTACAACGTAGCCAACAACGGAGACGTAAGTTTCAGTTTCTCTGTATCCGGCCCGCAGATCTCGGCCACGGTCGACATCACCCTGCCGCACGGATCCAACTCGGCCATGGCCGCCATCCAGCCCAACTTCAGCGGACAACGCATGACCATGAACGGCAAACTGCTGCCTTACGAAGACTCCAAAGTCCTGCGGGGAGCCAGCAAACTGTAACCCTGTTTGAATCTTTTGCAACCGAATGCCGCGCCCCAACAGGGGCGCGGCTTTTTATTCACAGTCCTCAAAAATCGGCCTGCCGATCCGCCGGACATCTCCTCGGGAAGGACGTACCCGGTACGTTTCCCGGTTTTGTTTTTCTTCTAAAAACTCCCCGCGAACACTTCCCCGACAAGGTATATTTTTCCAAAACACATTCAAAACACAGCACCCGAAAGAAAACCCATCCCACCCCCTTGGCCGGACGGAGGATTTTTCCGTACCTTTGGGCTTTCCGATAACCGAAGCCGCCCGGGCGGGGAATGCGGGATCCATCCGCAGCTGTGCCCACAACCGTAGAGTCGTTGCGCCTGTCAACGCACCGACGAGCCGGGATACCGTCCGAGAGGGTCTTAAAACTTGGGAGCAAAGTGATGTTTTCGCCTTCTTTTCTATCTACCGCCGCCCGTTGGGCCGTGCTAACCTTCTCGCTGGCCTTCACACTGGCCTGCCAAGGACACAAAAACACCGAACCGACTACCGGAAACGTCGAAAAACCGGCTTACGCACGCTTGTTCGACACCCGGAAAACCCCGCAAGGCGTCCTGGTAACCACCTATCAACCGGCCGACACCTCCAAGATCCTGAAACGATACCTCCTCTACCGGGAAGGGCACCAGCCGGACACGATCCCTCCCGATGTCGTACCCGTGCGCATTCCGCTGGAAAACGTAGCGGTGGCGCATTCCACACAGATCGGTCTGATCGCGGCTCTGGGATGCGAGCCATCCATCCGGAGCATCGGGTCGCGGGCAGCCCTCGAACGGAACTCTGTCCTGGCCGAAAGGGAGGATCTGGGAGAATTCTTCAACGGCTGGCAGTTCGATACCGAAAAACTGCTGGTCCTCGCGCCCGATGCCGTATTTTTCTCCCCGGGACGCACCGAAGACATCACCACACTCGAAAAAGGCATCCGCGTACCGATGCTCTACGACCTTTCTCCTTGGGAGAACCACCCGTTGGCACGCAGCGAATGGCTGAAATTCACGGCCGAATTTTTCGACTGCCGCGCGCAGGCCGACAGTCTGTTCGCGCAGATCGAGCAACGTTACCGAGACATTTGCCAACAGGCCCAAACCAGCGGCACCCGCCCGCAAGTACTTTCCTCTCTACCCTACCAGGGAGTATGGTACATGCCGGCCGGGGAGAGCTACAAGGCCGTGCTTTTCCGTGACGCGGCACTGGACTTCCCGTGGGCGGACACCCCGCAAACCGGTTCGCTGGCCCTGGACCTGGAGAGCGTGCTGGCACGCGCCTCGCAAGCCGATGTCTGGTTTTTCGAAACGGGCATGGGCGACTCTCCGACCTTGAAGTCGCTTGAGGAACAAAACCGGCTTTACACCCATTTCAAGGCTTTCCGCAACGGCGACATCTTTATCTGCAATTCGGACCACGGCGCCCCGTATTTCGAACAGAGCATCGTCTATCCCGACCGGGTACTCTCGGACTTCACCTACCTGCCGCGCGAGAAAGACTATCGTCCCTATTACTACCAGCGCATCGAACGTCAATGAACACCCTGCCGGAAAACTACCCCTCTGCCCGCTCCGCGGCAAGACGCCCGGGATACCTGCTCATCGCCATGGGACTGCTGGGAGCCATCGCCGTGCTGCTGGCCTTGAACATCGCCACCGGTACGGTCGCCATCCCCCTTCGGGACGTGCTGGATGTCCTGCTGGGTGGCGGGGAAGGCTCGATCACCGAGGTGATCGTCCTGGAAAAACGCTTGCCGGAGGCCATAACGGCTCTGGTGGCAGGCGGAGCGCTGGGCGTGTGCGGCCTGATGATGCAAACCTTGTTCCGCAATCCGCTGGCCGACCCTTCCATCCTGGGGATCAGTTCCGGGGCTTCGCTGGCCGTAGCCCTGATCACGTTCTGCGCCTCGCTGTTCGATCTTTCGCTGGTGGTAAGCCCCCTGTGGCAGATCCTGGCGGCGTTGGCCGGAAGCACCGCCGTGCTGGTTTTTCTGCTGGCCGTCTCGCGGCGCATGGTGGGCAACACGGCACTGCTGATCACGGGCATCATGGTAGGATACCTGGCTTCGGCACTGGTATCGGTACTGCAGTTTTCGGGCAACAAAGACGCCAACTTCGCCTTTATCCTCTGGAGCCAGGGCAGTTTTTCCCGGGCCATGACCGATGGGTTTTTCTACATCTTCCTGACGGTATGCATCGTAGGGGTGGCTGCCTCGTTCCTGCTGATCCGCACCTTCAACGCCCTGCTGCTGGGCGAGAACTACGCACGCAACCTGGGCATCGACATCCCGCGCGCCCGCAGAGCCATCATCCTGCTCTCGGCGCTGCTCACCGGGGCGGTAACGGCCTACTGCGGTCCCATTGCCTTCGTCGGACTGGCCGTGCCGCACATCGTACGCTATACCACCCGCAGTGCCGACCGAAGGGTGCTGCTGCCCCTGACGGTGCTCGCCGGAGCGGCCATCACGCTGCTGTGTGCGCTGATCTCCAAACAGGCCATCTTCGGGTACATGCTGCCCATCAACGCCGTTACTTCGCTCATCGGCGCTCCGATCGTCATCCTGGCCGTACTGAAAAACTCAACTGCCAAAAACTGATCCCGACATGACCTCTCCTGCCCACGCACACACACCGATCCTCGCCACCCGCGACTTATGCATCGGCTACCGGCACGGCCTTCCGGTGCGGGAACACATCGAAGTGGACCTGACCCCGGGCACCCTTACCTGTCTGGTGGGACGCAACGGAGCCGGAAAATCGACGCTGCTACGCACCCTTTGCGGTTTTCTCCCGCCGAAGGCCGGCCGAGTCGAACTCCTCGGACGCCCTCTGCAGGAGTATTCCCAACGGCAACTCTCCCGCACCCTGGGCGTAGTGCTGACCGAAATCCTGGGCGAGATACACTACCTGACCGTCCGGCAAACGGTCGAAACGGGACGCTACCCCTACTGCGACTGCTTCGCCCGCCTGGACGCGCAGGACCGGCAAGAAGTCGAACAAGCGATGCGGACGGTCGGGATCGCCCCGCTGGCCGAGCGGACCATGGCGCGCATCAGCGACGGACAGCGGCAGAAAGTAATGATCGCCAAAGCATTGGCACAGGACACCGAACTCATCGTACTGGACGAGCCGCTCTCGTTCCTCGACCTCTCCGCCCGGGTGGAGATCATGTCGGTGCTGCAGCGTCTGGCCCACGAGAACGGCAAAACACTCCTGCTCTCCACCCACGACCTCGACCTGGCCTTTGCCTTTGCCGACCGGATGTGGATCATGGATACCTCGGGAGGTGTCGGACAGTGCGACGCCCCCTGGGAGGACAAGGCCGCGATCGCCGACCGGGTATTCGGGGAGCAGTCGGTGTGGATCAAGGATTTTCTGAAGATCTGACCCCTTCCCCTCCTTTTTTGCGTCCAACGCGTAAGCTCACCCCGGGCTGTTTTCGATCCGTGCAAGCGTCCGAGGGCAAAGCGGCACTTGTTCTCCCGGGGCATCGGCCGGTTTTTTTCAAAAATTTGCGTTTTTTTTACCTTTTCCCCTCCATTTTTTCAAGTTCCGGAGAAGTTTTTCCCGCCGAGAAGCCTTACCTTTACCCGGATTTACAAAACCTCTCTCTCCGGACATGGAAAACGAAGATTTCGCGCAGCGTTCGCAACTCGACCTTCCCGCCTGGGAAGCCCTTCGGAAACGCATCTCCCCGTACATCCACCGCACGCCGGTGCTGACCTGCTCGACCCTCGACGCGGAGGCCGGGTGCCGCCTGTTCTTCAAGTGTGAAAACTTCCAGAAGATCGGCGCTTTCAAGATGCGCGGAGCGATCAATGCGGCGCTGAACCTGCCGCAAGAAGCCCTCTCCCGGGGATTGGCGACCCATTCGTCGGGCAATTTCGCGCAGGCGGTCGCCCTCTCGGCCAAACTGCTGGGCGTACCGGCCTACATCGTGATGCCCGAAAATGCTCCGCAGGTAAAAAAAGACGCGGTGAAGGGCTATGGAGCCACCGTGATCGAATGCCCTTCGATCCAAGCGGCCCGGGAAGCGGCCGTCGAAGAGGTCGTCCGGGAAAAAGGCGCTACCTTTCTCCATCCGTACAACGACTGGAACGTCATCTACGGACAGGGAACGGCGGCTGCCGAGCTGTTGGAAGAGGTTCCGGATCTGGACTTCATCCTGGCGCCGGTGGGCGGCGGCGGCCTGATGTCCGGTACGGCGATGGCCGCCGCCGCTTACGCGCCCCGTTGCGCGGCTTTCGGTGCCGAACCGCTCCTGGCCGGGGACGCCTACCTGTCGCTGCACAAGGGGAGCGTGCAAAAGGCTTTCCCGCCACGCACCATTGCGGACGGTCTGCGCACGAGCCTGGGCGACAAGACGCTCTACACCTTGTCCCGCTACCTGAAAGATATCCTGCTGGTGGAAGAACACGAAATCGTCCAAGCGATGCAATGGGTGTGGGAACGGATGAAAATCCTCATCGAGCCTTCCTCGGCCGTGCCGCTGGCCGCCGTGCTGCACAACGAAGGGATCTTTTCCGGGGCGAAAGTGGGCATCATCCTTTCGGGGGGCAACGTCGATGCGGGTTGCGTATTCCGCCACTTGGACGAGACTATAAAGGAGAACACTAAATAAAACTATTTAATACCATGAAAAAGACATTATTGCTTTTCTCTGCCCTGCTGATGAGTTGCTCGCTGGCCTGGGCACAGGAAAAAGGCACGCCCGCGGCCGAAAACAAAAAAGCGGACGAAAATTCCACGGAAAAAGTGGCGGACAAAGTCCCCGACACGTATGCCAACGACTTTACCTACACCCCGTACACGCCTACCTTCAAGAGCGACGGATCGAACGGCAAGGTCAAAAACGTGATCCTGCTCATCGGCGACGGCATGGGCATGGCACAGGCTGTTTCGGGATACTATGCCAACGGGAACGACCTGGCTATCCTCAAACTCAAACGCCTGGGCTTCGTACGCACCTATTCGGCTTCGCATTTCACCACCGACAGCGCAGCTTCGGGCACCACGTACGCCTGCGGAGTAAAGACCACCAACGGTTTTGTGGGCATGACCCCGGATGAGAAACCGGCAGCCAACATCCCGGAAAAACTCTCCCCGAAAGGCATCGCCATGGGCGTGATCTCTACGGACAACATCTCCGGTGCTACTCCTTCGGTCTTCTACGCCCATGTAGCCAAACGGGGCGCTACGGCCGACATCCTGAGCCAGTTGCCGCTCTCCAAGCTCGACCTGTTCGCTGCCGGGTGCGAATCGCTGTGGGAAAAATACGCTCCGGAACAGGTAGCCGAATTGAAAAAAGCCGGATTTACCATCCTGAACGACTACAACCAGATTCAGGACAACCTTTCCGCAGCACGCATCGGGGTGATCACCAAGGATGCCGATGTACAGCCCGTGATGAACGGCCGGGGCGATTTCCTGCCGGCTACCGTGCGCCAGGCTATCGAATTCCTCAACGGGAAGTCCAAGAAGGGCTTTTTCCTGATGGCCGAGGGTGCCCAGATAGACTGGGGCTGCCACAACAACGATGTGAAGTACACCGTTACGGAAGTCATCGACTTCGACAAGGCGGTGAGCGAGGCCTTGAAATTTGCCGATCAGGACGGACAGACGCTGGTGATCATCACGGCCGACCACGAGACGGGCGGTATGACGATCCCCAATGGAGATTACGACCAAAACAAAGTACGCGCGCTCTATACCGTTGGCGGACATACGGGCGTCATGGTGCCGCTCTATGCCTACGGTCCCCATTCGCAGGATTTCCAGGGAGTACAGGAAAACATCGACGTACACAAGAAGATCGTCGAGTTGCTCGAAAAGGGCAAGTGATCTCCCTCACGGGCGTTCAAGCGCAAAACAGGGGCTTCCGAATGGAAGCCCCCGTTTTGCGCTTGAACGCTTTGCTCAGATAAATAAACAACTAAAAAACACTATTAAAAACTTACACACACATACATGCCTATCGCTAAAAACGAATTGTTCTTTTCATCGAAATACGCGGTCCTTTACTGCCTCTGCAACTCGAAGCCCAACCAAAGCCCGTCGTAGTTCTCTACCAGCGAACCGATGAGCTCCGCCTGGGAACTGATCCCGGCCGCCAGATCGGTCAGGGACTTCAGCACCGAAATGAGCCGGTCGGCTTCGAAAGCCATCGACAGCGTATCGCCCGAGACGGAGACTTGCGCCCGGATCGTCGCCGGGGTTTTCGAGAGGGTGATCGTCATCATGCCGCTGTCCGTATCGAGGGTATAAGTTCCCGCGATGTCCTTTCCCTTGTATCCGAAGGAACACTCCCCCTCCGCGGCGAACGAACAGGAAAATTGCTCCATACCCAAGGTTCGGTACACGGATTCCAAACGGGATTTCACCTGGCTCGCGGCCACCTGTCCTCCGGCCTTGGCCAAGAGGTCATCGCTCTCCAGACGACAATACGGGCTCGCATACTCCCACTGGCCGATCACTGCCTGCTCGGAAAGCGTCTGCCCGCCTACCGTCTGCTGGAGCACGTCGCCCAATATCGACTTCCAGTCCTGCGCCGATGCTCCGGTCGAACCCAGCACCACCCAGAAGACCAACCACAGGATATTTCTCGTTTTCATCTTCCGATTTCCTTTCAAATTTCTCGAAGACAAAGATAAACCCTCCTGTTTTTCAGGTCAAAAAAAATCGACCGGCAGGGATTTTCCGACGACCAACGGCCTTTTTTCCCCTTTTCAAAACATCCATCCGGAGGA
>CABSLV010000021.1 GCA_902478645.1 uncultured Flavobacteriales bacterium
CGGCGTGCGAAGGCGGTATTTGCCCAATGGATATAGTCTTTTCGGTCTTCCCATAAAACTTTTCTGTATTTTAGAACAACATACCTATTACTCTCAACTCATAGAAGAATGAATATATTCAGCCGTGCGCTTAACCCAATCACATACTCATATATTCCTGAGGAGAAACAAAGGTAATGTATTTTAGACAAACAAACCCGGCTTTTGAGAAGAAAAACCGCAATTTAGACAAACAAACCGCACTATATAACACCATAAAACACCAACGCGACAAACAAATCATCTTTGTTCATCGCGTTGATATTTAATTGTTTAACTAGTCCGAAGGCTATCAGTATTCTTCCTCATTCCACAGGAAGTCGTCGTCCGTCGGATAGTCGGGCCAAAGTTCTTCCATCGATTCATACACCTCGCCTTCGTCCTCGGCTGCCTGGAGGTTTTCCACCACTTCCATCGGAGCACCGGTACGAATGGCGTAGTCGATCAGTTCGTCCTTGGTCGCAGGCCAGGGAGCATCGCTGAGATATTGTGCCAATTCGAGAGTCCAATACATAGTTATACCAGGTTTTTGGGGCGACCGAAATCACCCGTTGTACAAGAGGTGCAAAAATACTCTTTTTTCGCGTCCGTGCAAGAAAAACGAACGATTATTTTGTTGCTATAGTGTTAAAAGGTAAAACGATACGAAAACCTTTGCCCTGGAAATACTCCGGAGCGCATTCGCCGGTGGCCAACAAAAAATCGCCACCCCAAGCCCCGAGGCTCTTCACCACCCCGCCCTGGTAATCGGCAAAACAGCGGCGGCCCACCGGCTCGACCCCCAACAGATCTCCGACCAAACGCTCATGCTGCTCCACCAGAAATTCGAAGTCGCCCAACGTCCGGCACGAGAGCATCTGCCGAGCCATCCGCGTGACCTGCCCGGCCGCTTCCAGCCTCTTTTCCGCAGGAAGCTGCCGATAGGCAGCCACGGCCGAAGCCGTATCCTGTTTCGCCCCGCTGTACACAAAGTAAAGCCGATGGGCAAAAGGCGGACGGAACACCACCTCCTCCCAGCGGGGGATTCCCTGCTCCAAACGGTACAACAGCGCATTCCCCTGGCGGATACCCGCGCAAGCCACATCGTATCCGCTGCCCGGCCATGCCCGGCGCACCAGTGCGAACGGATCGACCTGCGCCCACTGAGCCAAAGTATAGATCAAGGTCGAAGACGAACCCAAACCCCACGAACGGTCGAACTCCGCGTGGAGGCAGGCTCTCTTTCCTGAAAAGTCAAACCGAGGATTTTCGTCCCGGCACACCACCAGCAAACTCTTCAAACGCGCCGCCACGGCCGCATCCGAGGCTTCCTGCAAAGTCCCGTCCGCCGCAAAACGGGCCGAAAACCAGACGCTCCCATCCTTCTCCGTACTTTCCCACTCCAAGCCGTCTCCCGGGATATCTTCCACACACATCTGCTGCCCTACCTGCAAGCCCAGGGCCAAAGCCTCGGCCCCGTCCAGCACCAGGTATTCGCCTGAAAGCAACAGTTTTCCCCGACCGTAAAACTCACAAGCCATCGTGCGGACAGGTTTTCAGGGCAAACTGCGTCCCGTCCCACTGCCCGTAGGTGTAGAACGTGATCCAGTCGCCCAGGTTGATATACCGCGCCCCACCCGCAAGCGGCTTGTCGATGGGCAGGTGGCGGTGTCCGAAGACGAAATAGTCGTAATGCTGTCCCTTGAGCGTATCGACGCAGAACTGGTACAGCCATTCGTTCTCGTCGCCCAAATAGGTGTTTTGCGAACAACCCGTGGCCGCGCGTGAGCGCCGGGAAAAATAGTCGGCCGTCCGCATGGCAAAATCGGGATGGAGCAGGTGAGAAAACAGCCAGCGCGCTACCGGATTTTTGAACACCGCTTTCATCATCTTGAAACGATGGTCTTTCGGTCCCAGACCGTCGCCATGCCCCACGAAAAATCTCTTGCCGGAAATGTCGAACTCCCGGGGTTCGTGAAACATCTCGACCCCGAGTTCACGCGCAAAATAATCCTTGGCCCACATATCGTGGTTGCCCGAGAAAAAGTACACCGGGATACCTTCGTCGGTCCATTGGGCGAGTTTTCCCAGCAGGCGCACATATCCTTTGGGGACGACCTTTTTCCACTCGTACCAGAAGTCGAACACGTCCCCGCAGAGCACCAGCGCCCCGCAGTCGGGACGGATCCGGTCCATCCAGCGCAGCAGCAGTTTTTCCTTCGCCCGGGTACGGAGGAAGCCTCCCGCACCCAGATGCATGTCCGAAGCGAAATAGACGCTTTTCCCCGCTTTCAGATCGATCGTTATCTTTTCCATCGAAGGCCTTGAGGATATTTCGTTTTTTTTATCGGGGATTGTCCTGAGCGAACCATTCGGCGTACGAACTGGCCGTCTCGTACAGCCGCAACGCCTCCAGGGAGATCCCTTCGGGCAATTCCCCGCGGATACGCTCGGCAAAATCGGCCAGCAACATTTCGCACGTAGGCGGGAAGTGGCATTCGACGATCTTCATACCCACCCCCTTGCCGGCCAAGGAACGGGAAATATCGCCCTGGGGACTTTCGGCATACACCATGAAACTATGGTCGAGCGGTTCGACGATCCGACGGTTCACGATGTCCTTGAGCACCGAAAAATCCACCACCATTCCGTTCTTGGGATGTCCGGGGGCCGAGATCGGTTCGCCCTTGACCGTGACGAACAGGCGGTAGGAATGCCCGTGGATGTTGGAACACTCTCCGTCGTAATTGTACAGCGCATGGGCTGCCTCGAAGCCGAATTCCTTTGTTACTCTTATCGTTGCCATACTTCTTTTCCCGGCAGGACTTCCTGCCTCATCCCTGCAAAGGTAACAAACTGACGCGATTTAAAAAACCGAAGGCATCTTCCCCTCCTTTGCGCCGTGCGAAAAACCGGCCATTTTCCACCGGAAAAAACACCATTTTCCCCACGGCATTCCGTATCTTTGATCTTGTCGCGGAAGCGATCCGGCCAACCGGAACCGCCGGGACAACCACGAACACCTATCCTTATCTTTCTACTACCATGAAGCATCTTTTTCGTGCTGTTTTCCTGGCGGTCTTCTGCCTGTGGAGTGCCGCCGGAGCTTTCGCCGCTTCTGCCACCATCGACCGGATCTGGCTGGAGCACAACGTTTCGCAGGATGGACAGACCGGCCTGCGCATCCATCTCAAATTTACCGTCTGGGACATGCAGGGGCAGCAGGGCGAAGCCGTCGCCTACTTCGAATCGCCGAAAGGCGTCGGGGTAAAAGACCTCAACCGCCGCTATTACACCACTGATGGGAACGTATGCACCAGCGAACGTTTCACCCCTTCGTATCCGGGATCGGAGTACAGCGACTTTACCCTTTTCATCCCCAACGAAGAGCTCCACCTGCTCCCCGGATCGCACACCTACTACTGCCAGGTATTCCTGTTCGACGCCCAAGGCAACCATATTGCCTACAGCGACTACGCCAGCACCTTTACCCTCCGGCGCGACTTGACGGCAGCCACGTATCACGGAGGCGGATCGCTCTCGCCCTTGGAATCCTACGGCCCGCCCATGTCCCGGGACTCCTGGATGGAAGCGTCGATCGCCTGGGGCAAGCCAACCTCAATGCCTATCAAGCCCTCTCCAGCAGTTCGTCGGCCTACGAGTCGGACTCCCAGTACGACGAAGACTCCAAAAGTTCCTCCCGTCGATCTACCACTCCCACCTACCGCGACCACATCATCTACATTACCAACTATACGGGCGAAGACATCCGCCAGTGGTGCGACCAGTGTCAGGAATGGGGACTCCCCCACATCCACGGCCGCCAGCGTTCCAACTGACGGGAAAAGGCCTCTCCCGGCCGGGAGAGACTTGCCTGGTACCGCTGTCGGGACATCCTTCTTACCGACAAACATTAAAGAAAGGGATGGAGCATTTGCTCCATCCCTTTAATGTTTTGTATTCTTTTCCAAAAAAAATTCCCTGATGGTCTTCCATCCTGGCCAATCGGCCTGGCGCGTGCCTCAGGCTTCCCGGGAAGCAAACTCCGCCACCTTGGCAGCGATGTCGGCAAAAGCACGTCCCATCGGGGCTTCGCTATCCAAAGCGACCGGACGTCCTGCATCGGAAGCCTCCCGGATGGACTGAACCAGGGGTATTTCGCCCAGGAACGGGATCTTGTAGTCGGCCGCCAGTGCCTTCCCGCCCGAACGTCCGAAGATGTAGTAACGGTTTTGCGGCAATTCGGCCGGGGTAAAGTAGGCCATGTTCTCGATAAGCCCTACGATGGGCACATGGATATTTTTGTTGAGGAACAGCTCGATCCCCCGGCGGGCATCGTTCAGCGCTACGTTCTGAGGCGTGGTTACGATGATCGCTCCGGTGAGCGGCAGCGAACCGGTCAAGGTCAGGTGGATGTCGCCCGTTCCGGGAGGCATGTCGATGAGCAGGTAATCCAACTCGCCCCACTGGGTTTCAAAGACCATCTGCTGGAGTGCCTTGGTGGCCATCGCTCCCCGCCAGGCCATTGCCTGATCGGGCCGTGCGAAAAAGCCGATGGACTGCAACTTGATCCCGTAGGCCTCGATGGGGGTCATCATGTCTTTCCCGTCCTGTTCCACCGCGGTAGGCATGGCCCCCTCCACGTCGAACATGATGGGCATCGACGGGCCGTAAATATCGGCATCGACCAGTCCTACGCGGTAACCGGCCTTACCCAGGGCAACGGCCAGGTTGGCAGCGACGGTGGATTTTCCCACTCCGCCCTTGCCCGAAGCGACGGCGATGATGTGATGCACCCGGGAGATGGAGGTCTCGATCGGGGCAATGGGGTCATCCTGCGGTTTTTCACTGCCCACCGTAGCGCTTACTTCGGCTTCGGGATACAGTTTTTCCACCAGGTACTTGATCTGGTTTTCCACCTTGCGGCGCATGTTGAGAGCCGGGGTAAATACGACGGCTTCGATGTGTATCCGGTGGCCGTCCACCTCGACGTTCCGCACCCCGCCCATGGTTACCAGGTCCTGCGAAGTACCGGGCATGTTGATCGGGCGCAGGGCTTCGACGATTTTTTCCTTGTCAAAATCCATTGTCTTTCTCTCCCTTTTATTTTGTCGTTTTTCTTTCGATCGTCCTTGTTTCGCACCGTCCGTCCCTTTCGGGCTCAGAAATCGAAGGCCGACTCCCGGCGACGGAACACCAGATCCTTTACCTTCAAGCCGAAAGCCAGCGCCAGATACAGCACAAAGGAGGCCCCGAGGGTAAAAAACGCACTGTATATCATGAATACCCGCATGGAATTGGTGCGGATAGCCATCCGGGCGGTGAGCCTCTTGCACACCCCGAAGCCATGTCGGGCGAGATATTTGCGCAGGTGTTCGGTCATCGGCGAATCCTTGTTGGAAAACAGAGGTCAAAATTAGGGAATATTTCCGGGAAAAATTTTCCGGTAACATAAATAATCGTAATTTTGGCGCAGCCTCTCTCCCGTTTTGGACGAGGTGTTTTTTCGTTATTTATTTATTTTTAAATTTTTTACATTGATGAAAATTTTTGCAGCAAGGCTTTCCCCGAACACCACGGCGGAGTCTTTGCAAGCTCTTTTCGAGCAATTCGGAGAAGTTACTTCCTCCAAAGTGATCATGGACCGTGAAACCGGTCGGTCGAAATGTTACGGTTTTGTCGAAATGGCGGACGACGAACAAGGCCGCCAGGCAGTCGAAGCGCTCAACGGCGTGGAGTACGAAGGATCTGCCATCGCTACCAAAGAAGCGGTTCCGCACGAAGATTACAAGAAAGCGCACAGCAACTACCCGCAGCACCGCGAAGGGGGCTATCAGCGCCGTGAAGGAGGCTACCAGCCGCGCGAAGGCGGGTACCAACCCCGTGAAGGCGGTTATCAGCGCCGCGAGGGAGGCTACCAGCGCCGCGAAGGGGGTTACCAGCGCCGCGAGGGAGGCTACCAGCGCCGCGAAGGAGGTTACCAGCGCCGCGAAGGGGGCTACCAACGCCGCGAAGGGGGCTACCAACGCCGCGAAGGGGGCTATCAGCGCCGCGACAACTACTCCGACCGCGGAGGATACCGCACCGGTGGTTACGAACCGCACGAAGACAACGACAATCATCAGGACAATTTCTGAATCGCATCCATAGGCATGGCCTTGTCCCGCAAATCCTCGGAGGGTTTGCGGGATTTTTTGTCTTAAAATATTTCCCGTATCCCACCGGACGACGACAAATATCGTTATCTTTAGCCTGGGATTATCCTTAAACTTCTCCCGAGGTCCTCGAAGGAGGAAGGAAGGGCGGAGAACCTTCTCCCTGTGAGCCGGACATGCCGCTCCAGACACCCGCATCGACTCGCGAGATGCGCTACGAGGAGTTCCATTAAAGTACCCATCAAATCAAACAGTAGGACGATATTTCCTTTTTGCGACCATGAAAACAACATTGAGATTCCTCCCCTTCCTGTGCCTTGTGCTGCTGGTGGGCAGTTGCAAAGACTCCTCGCAGAAAGAGGAGCCGGCATGGGAACAAACGACCGTTTCCGGTGTCAGGATGGTATTCGACCGCCCGAAAGTGGGTTGTGTCCCGATCCTGTCGGATAGCGGCTGCCTGTTTTTCCGCTTGCACCGTTCGGAAAGCCATACGGTAGCCCTTTACCGCATCCAGGGGGATTCCCTGCTGTTCCTACAGGAAATCCTTCCCAAGGGGGATGGGCCGGAAGACCTCTACATCCCGCAGATGAAGCTGCTTCGCGATACGCTCTATGCCTTGGGGCTGTTCAATGGAGAAAACAAAATCCTGAAAACCGCTTGGCCTCCTTCGGACGATTCGCTGCAGGTGCCCCCAGTATGGAAGTCCTTGCACTGGAACGGTTACTTCAACCTCAAAGACGGCTATCCGCTGAACGATTCCACCCTGCTGGTTACCGGCAGCCAGAACGACAACCAGGAGATGTTCTTTCTGTTTTACCCTGCACAAGAGCGGCTTGTCCCTGCCGGGTTTGAGTTTCCCGACGACATACCGGGAAGGTCCCAATCAAAGTCCATCATTTACTCCGGCCAGATCGAAAAGCACCCGCAGAAAGACCGCTTCGTTTTTTACACCCGCAGTTTCGGACGCTACGTCCTTGTTTTCGACTGCAAAAACGGACGGGTCGAAAATCCCCGAGCCCTCTGTGCAGATCTGCCGAAATACGAATTCACCGATGCTCCCCTGAACAACAGGCGGATAGCCGACGATTCGTGGACGGGCGTGCGGGCGGCATCGGTTACGCAGGAGTACATTTATGTCATTTACAACGACTACACCATGGGGCAAATGCGTGACCTGACCGACAAGGCAGACGAACGGTGGCACTATACCGACCGTATCTACGTGTACGACTGGGAGGGGAACCCCGTCAAATGCTACCGGACGGACCATCCCATCAGCACCCTTGCCGTTTCGCCCGACGGCCGTTACGCTTATGCCAGCGGCATCCCGCAGGAAGATCAGGAAACCATCTGGCGTTTTCCCCTTCCGTAGCGTTCGTTTCGGCACCGCGTCCCTTTCCAAGCAAAAAGCCAAAGAGCGGTTGCAGGCCCAGCCTGCAACCGCTCTTTGGCTTGACCGCTGTCTTTGCAACGGCCTTTACAGTTTCCGCTGCACCAGCGCACGCGCCAGGCGGATGTAATGCTCGCGATAAGGCTGCGAAAAAGGCAGGCGGTCCACATGGGCCAAGGCCTTCTCGGTATAGCGGTCTATCTGCTCGCGCAAGGCCTGGTCCGCTCCGGTTGCCCTGTACAAGTCCCGAACCGTTGCGATCTTTTCCTCTTCGTCCGCCAGAGAGAAGGCCCGCTCGAACTCCTCCCGCGAAGCCCGCTCGCGCGCCGTGATGTACAGAAAAGTCTTTTTCCCTTCGAGGATGTCCCCGCCGATCCGTTTGCCGAAGGTCCGGGGATCGCCGAAGGTATCCAGATAATCGTCCGTGAGTTGGAACGCCAGACCGACATCGGTACCGAAACCTTCCAGCGCTTCGAGTTCCCGAGCGGGGGCCCCGGCCACGATACCGCCTATGCGCAACGCGCCACCGATGAGTACCGCCGTCTTGAGGCGGATCATCTCCATGTACTGCGCTTGGGAGACGTCTTCGATGTTTTCATAATCCATGTCGAGCTGCTGCCCCTCGCACACTTGGCGTGCCACACGGTTGAAAGCGAGGATGACCTCCCGGAAGGTATCTCCCTGATAAGTTTCGAACAGTTCGTAGGCCTGGATCATCATCACATCGCCCGAGAGGATGGCCGTATTGGCATCCCAGCGGCAATGCACCGTCGGATGTCCCCGCCGCAGGGGGGCACGGTCCATGATGTCGTCGTGCACCAGCGAAAAGTTGTGAAACACTTCGATCGCCATGGCCGCAGGGATGACCTTTTCCAAGGGGCAGCCGAAGCTGTCCGCCGCCAACAGCACCAGTGCCGGGCGCAGCCGTTTCCCTCCCAGGGACAGGATGTAGTGCACCGGCTGGTACAGATGCTCGGGCGAGGTATGCCGGCGGTAGTACTCCCCGAAAGCCTGCTCGATGGCCGAAGAATAGCGTTCTAAAAACTTGTCCATATCTCGTCTTTCGTTTTTTGTCCCCTTTGCTTACTTGCCGTCCCCGGGGTCCACCACACTTCCCAGAAGCGTACCCTGGGTGGTCTCGTCGATGCGCACCCGGACGAAATCGCCCACGCGGTGTCCCGCTGCATCGAACACTACGACGATCCCCTGGCTGTTGCGCCCGAACAGGCGACCGGCATCCTTCTTGCTCGTGCCTTCGCACAGCACCTCGCACTCGCATCCGATGTACTGCGCGTTGCGCCAGGCGGAATGTTGCGCCTGGAGGGCGATGATCTCATCCAGGCGGCGCTGCTTCACCTCCTCGGGCACATCATCGGGGTAATTCCGGGCGGCGTAGGTACCCGGGCGTTCGGAATATTTGAACATGTATCCGAAGTCGTACTTGACGTATTCCATCAGGGATAGGGTCTGGCGATGATCTTCCTCCGTTTCAGTCGGGTAACCCGCGATCACGTCCATCGTCAATCCACAATCGGGCAGTTTGGCCCGGATCCGGTCGATCAGTGCCAGGTATTCCTCCCGGGTATAGCCCCGGTGCATGTGGCGCAGGATACGGGTCGATCCGCTCTGGAACGGCAGGTGCAGATACCGGCAGATGTTGGGATGGGAAGCGATCGCATCGAGCACATCATCGGTCATGTCGTGCGGATTGGACGTGCAGAAACGGATGCGCATCCGGGGAAACGCCTCCGCCACCCGGGACAAAAGCCCCGAAAAACGGCAGGCATTCTCCCGAGCCTCCCGGGAAGCCTTCTCGAAATCCTTTTTCGCCCCGCCGCCGTACCACAGGTACGAATCGATGTTCTGCCCCAGGAGCGTTACCTCGCGCACCCCCTTGTCCTGCAACACGCGGATCTCCTCCAACACGGACTTCGGGTCGCGGCTGCGTTCCCGGCCTCGGGTGTAGGGCACCACACAATACGTACACATGTTGTCGCATCCCCGCATTACCGATACGAAAGCCGTCGGAGAGCCTTCCGAAAGACGCACCGGGCGGATCCCGTCGTAGGTTTCGCACAAGGACAGGCGGACATTTACCGCCGGAAGGGAGGCCTGCGCCTGTTCCACCAGGCGGGGAAGGTCGCGGTAGGCATCCGGGCCGGCCACCAGATCGACCATGCGTTCCTCTTCGAGTAGTTTTTCTTTCAGGCGCTCGGCCATGCAGCCCAGCACCCCGATCACCAGATGGGGGCGCAGGCGTTTCAGATGGGTGAAATTGGCCAGTTTGTTGCGTACCGTCTGTTCGGCCTTCTCCCGCACGGAACACGTGTTGACCAGGATCAGATCGGCGGCCTTGAGCTCGTCGGTCAGTTCGTAGCCCTCACCGGCCATGATCCCGGCCACTACCTCGCTGTCCGCCACATTCATCTGGCAGCCATAGGTCTCGATAAAGAGTTTCTTTCGTTCGGTTTTCTCCTGCATGGTTTGTCCGGCCCGCCTTTTCAAAGATGCACCCTGACAGAAAGGTATCCCATGCGCACCTGCGGCGAACCGGCACAAAAATACTTCTTTTTCTCCACACTGCCGCAAGTCCCCCTCCCCCGGGAAAGCAAACCCCGTTCTCGTATAAGCGACAAGCCCCGGGCGCCGAGCGCCCGGGGCTTGTCGCTTATACGAGAACGGGAGATCACTCCGGCCAAACGCACACCAGGTTGCGGTCGCCGAAGCCGTCGTCCACACGTCCTACGGGAGTGAAGTACTTGTTGGCTTCGATCCAGGGCAAGGGATACGCGGCCTCACTACGGGTGTAGGGGCGGTCCCATGCATCGGCCGTGACGGCATACAAAGGATGCGGAGCATTGACCAACAGGTTGTTCTGCGGATCCTCGATCGAACGGATTTCTTCCAGGATATGGATCAGCGCATCGGCAAAACGGTCCAGTTCGTCTTTCGATTCGCTTTCCGTCGGCTCGACCATCAACGTCTCATGCACCGGGAACGACACCGTCGGCGCGTGGAATCCGTAATCCATCAAACGCTTGGACACATCGCCGGCCGTTACGCCGTATTTCTCCTTGATCGGGCGCAGATCGACGATCAACTCGTGAGCCGTGCGTCCGTTCGGACCGCTGTACAGAATATCGAAGTGTTTCTCCAGGCGAGCCTTCAGGTAATTGGCATTGAGGATCGCGTACTGCGTAGCCCGGGTAAGCCCCTGCGCTCCCAGCGCCAGGATATAGCCGTAGGAAATGGCGTCGATCATCGCCGCCCCCCAGGGAGCCGACGACACAGCCGAACATTCCTTCTCGCCGCCCGTGCGCACCACCGGATTGCCCGGCAGGTAGGGGGCCAAATGGTTTTTCACGCTGATCGAACCCACGCCCGGACCGCCACCGCCGTGCGGCATGGCAAAGGTCTTGTGCAGGTTCAGGTGGCATACATCCGCGCCGATGTACCCCGGCGAAGTCAGCCCCACCTGGGCATTCATGTTCGCCCCGTCCATGTAGACCTGTCCGCCGCAGTTGTGGACGATCTCCACGATCTGAGCGACGGTCCCTTCGAAGATCCCATAGGTGGACGGATAGGTGATCATCACACACGAAAGGTGGTCTTTGTATTCCTCGGCGCGCGCACGCAGGTCGTCCACGTCGATCGTACCGTCGTCGTTGGAGCGGATCGTTACGATCTGGTAACCGGCCATCGCAGCCGAAGCCGGGTTGGTGCCGTGAGCCGAAGCCGGGATCAGGCACACGTTGCGGTGTCCCTGTCCGTTGTCCTGCTGGTAGCGCTGGATCACCCGCAGTCCGGCATACTCGCCCGATGCACCCGAAAGCGGCTGAAGCGACGTGGCCGACATGCCCGTTATCTCGGAAAGGAAAGCCTCCAGGCGCGAAAGCATCGTGCGATACCCTTCCGTCTGCTCTTCCGGAGCGAAGGGATGCACGTCGCCCCAAAGGGGATGTGAAAGGGGGATCATCTCAAAGGCCGCATTGAGCTTCATCGTACACGAACCCAGCGGAATCATCGAATGGGTGAGCGAAATATCCTTGCGTTCCAGCGACTTGATGTAGCGCATCATTTCGGTTTCGCTGTGGTAGCTCCGAAACACCTTCTGGGTGAGGAAGGCCGACTGGCGCAACAGCTCGGGCTGCACCCGGCATTCCTGCGAAAGCTCCGACACCGGGTCGCGGAACACCTCGCGGGCAGCGGCAAACACGTACGCGATGCGGTTCATCTCGGCCAGAGTCGTGTATTGCGAGAGGGAGATTCCCACTTTGTCCTCGTCCACGTACAGGAAATTGATCCCCTCGCCCTCGGCAATCTCGCGGATGCGTTCCGTGTCGTCGCCCGTGTGCAGCAGGAGCGTATCGAAGAACGAGGCGTTGAGCTGCCGATAGCCGAGGCGTTCCAGGATTTCCGCCAGCGTTACGGCCATCGCGTGCGTATCGCGCGCCATCTTCCCGATGCCCTCCGGTCCGTAGTACACCGCGTACATTCCCGCCATGACCGCCATCAGGACCGAAGCGGTGCAGATGTTGGAAGTCGCTTTTTCACGTTTGATATGTTGTTCGCGCATCTGCAAGGCCATGCGCAAGGCCGGCCGGCCGGCCTTGTCCACCGACAGGCCGATGATGCGCCCGGGCAGCTCGCGCTTGTACTCCTCCCGGGTAGCGAAATACGCTGCCGCCGGGCCGCCGAAGCCCATCGGGATGCCGAAACGCTGGGTCGATCCCACGGCTACGTCGGCGCCCCATTCGCCCGGAGGGGTAAGCAGCGCCAGGGAAAGAATATCGGCCGCTACGACGACCTTCACCCCTGCCTGGTGCGCCTGCTCGACCACTTGGCGGTAGTCCTCCACCGCACCGGTAGCGGTCGGGTATTGCAGGATCATGCCGAAATAGTCCGGCTGCGGGGAGAAAGCGAATTCGTCGCCTTCGACCAGTTCGATACCCAGCGGTTCGGCGCGCGTCTTGAGCACGTCGAGGGTCTGGGGCAGGACGTTTTCCGAAACGAAAAACTTCGACACGCCGGCCTTTTTCTGCTCGCGGCTGCGGGCGTGGAACAGCATCAGCATGGCTTCGGCCGCGGAAGTGCCTTCATCGAGCAGCGAAGCGTTGGCGATGGGCAGTCCGGTGAGCGAGGCGACCATCGTCTGGAAGTTCATCAGTGCTTCGAGGCGTCCCTGGGATATTTCCGCCTGGTAAGGGGTATAGGATGTGTACCACGCGGGATTCTCGAAAATATTGCGTTGGATCACCGGCTCCATCGGCACGGAATAATACCCCAGTCCGATGTAGCTCTTGAAAGGCTTGTTGAGCGATGCCAATTGGTGGAAATGCGCCAGGTACTGCGCCTGGGTCATCGCCTGGGGCAGATGCAAAGGCTCCTTCAAACGGATTTCGGCCGGGATGGTCTGGTCGATGAGTTCTTCGAGGCTCGCAGCGCCGACGGCCTGGAGCATCTGCTGGGTTTGTTTTTCATCGGGTCCGGTCTGACGCCGGGAAAAGTCGAAAGGATTCGTCATGACTCACAAAATACGTATAGGATTAGAAAAAAAGCGTTTCTTTTCACGCGAAAACTCGCCGAGCACAAATGTAGTGATAAGCCCCGGAAATCAAGCCAAAAATCTGCGCAAAAATCCCCCCGAAAATCTCTACATTTGCATCCTCTACGAAACCGTATCCGTACGAAAATGTCCAGACGCCATCCCAAAGACCTCATCCTGTACGGCCTGGCCGTTACCGACGCCGCCGCCCGGGGAAAAGCCGTCGCACACGCCGAAGACGGCCGTGCCGTACTGATCGAAGGAGCCGTTCCCGGCGACACGGTGGACGTACGGGTCACCAAAAAGTCGTCCCGCTACTACGAAGGACGCGTGGAACGCCTGCTGACCCTTTCCGAAAAACGCACCGAACCTCCCTGTCCCCACTTCGGGGTGTGCGGAGGCTGCCGCTGGCAAAACATGCAGTACCGCTGGCAACTGTACTACAAACAACAGGAAGTCGAAAACAACCTGCGCCGCATCGGAGGCGTGGAACTGCCCCCGGTAAGTCCCATCCTGGGCTGCGAACACGAGTACTATTACCGCAACAAACTGGAGTTCTCCTTCGCTTGCCGCCGGTGGTACACGCGGGAAGAACTGGATACCGCCGGGGAGATCTCCTCGCCCGAACCCGCCCTCGGATTCCACATCCAAGGGCGCTGGGACAAGGTGCTCGATGTCCGCAAATGCCTGCTGCAACCCGACCCTTCGAACGCCATCCGCGACGAGATAAAACGCTACGCCCTCGAAAAAGGCCTGGACTTCTTCGACCCGCGCACCAACCAAGGCCTGTTGCGCACCCTGATGCTGCGCATCTCCCAGACTACCGGGGAAGTCATGCTCCTGGTGCAGTTCGGCCGCGAGGACCGTCCCGCCCGCGAAGGGTTGCTGGACCACCTGCACGAACGTTTTCCCCAGATCACCTCGCTGCTTTACGCCATCAACGAAAAAGTCAACGACTCGGTGTACGACCTGGACATCCGCACCTACCGCGGCAGCGACCACATCACCGAACGGATGGAAGACCTCGTGTTCCGCATCGGTCCCAAGTCGTTTTTCCAGACCAACACTCCCCAGGCCTTGCGGTTGTACCGCGTGGTACGGGATTTCGCGGGACTTACCGGTTCGGAATCCGTCTACGACCTCTACACCGGCACCGGGACCATTTCCCAATTCGTCAGCCGCCGGGCGGGGAAGGTCGTGGGGGTGGAATCCGTCCCCGAAGCCATCGACGCCGCCCGCGAAAATGCCGCCCGCAACGGGATCGACAACTGCCAATACCTGGTGGGAGACATGAAAGACGTGTTCGACGATGCTTTCGTGGCCCGCTACGGCCGCCCGGACGTGGTGATCACCGACCCACCGCGCGACGGCATGCACAAAGACGTGGTGGCGCAACTGCTGCGCCTGGCTCCGCCCCGCATCGTGTACGTAAGCTGCAACCCGGCCACCCAAGCGCGCGATCTGGCGCTGATGGATGCCTTGTACCGCGTGGAAAAAATTCAACCGGTGGACATGTTCCCCCAAACGTTCCATGTGGAAAATGTCGTACTTTTGTCCCGAAGGGAAACGCCCCGGACCGGGACGCCCGAATAACCGAACTCTTCCGATGACACACCGCCGCACCTTTCCGCGCCTTTGGCTGCTGGCCGCCTCCATCCTCCTTCTAATGACAGGAGGCTGTGAGAGGGATGACATTTGCCCGGAAGGCACACTTTCTACCCCTCGTGCGAAGGTTCTGTTCTACACCTACAATGATGCCGGACAAGCCGAAGAATATCCCCAAACGGGACTTCACGTTTACGGGCTGCAAGGAACTGAACGCCTGAGCGAAATCGGGCTGTCGGAAGGCGCCAAGGAAATGTCCCTGCCGGTGGATTTCGAGGCGGAAGAATCGCGTTACCTCATCGAACGGGAAGTCTCCGGACAGACCGACACCCTCACCCTGCGCTACACGCCCCGGTTGGATTTCCTGTCGAAGGCATGCGGATTCCGCTTTGTTTTCTCGGGCGTTACCGTCGAATGCACCACCGACGGGCCGGTATTGGAATACGTCAAGGACATCGAAACTCCACCGGCTGAAGGAGAATTGTTCAATTCGGCTCAAACGGCCGCCACGCTGTATTTTCGCACCGAATAACCCCTCTCGTCGCCCATGCGCCCCGCCTCGAACCTGATCCGCTCGCTACTGCTGCTCGTGCTTACCACGACGGGAGGTTTGGTTTATGCACAACAGAGCCAGGATGCTTCCGCTCCTTCCAACTTGCCGGTCCTTTCTTCCGAAACGACAAACGTCCCCGACGGGGACACCCTGACGGTTTTGCCGGAGATCGACTCCCAACTGTTCAGCGCGGGAGAACTGATCGATACCACAGGGATCGCTACCGACTCCCTCCTGGTGGCAGATACCACCCGTCGCGACACCCTCATCGAAGTCCAACACGCCCTGCGGGTGGGCATCGACCTGGCCGCCCCGCTGCTGCCGATCATCAGCGGGAAGAACGAGGACAGCGGCTGGATGGTAATGGCCGACTACCGGCTGACTCCCAAACTGTACGCTGCCGCCAACTTCGGAATGGCGGAGCGGCATCTGAACTTCACCTCGATGCGTACTTCGGTGGACGGCTGGTTTGCGCAGGCGGGGGTACACTACGCCCTCACGCAAGGATCCTTTCTGCAAAAAAACGGAAAAGAAGCACTCGACATCCTTTATTTCGGTGCCAAACTGGGATACAGCAAATACAACCGGCATATTTACGACATGACGATTTCGGACGGGTACTGGGACACGGACTACGCAGTCGATATAACGGACCGTCCCTCGGCCATGTGGCTCAACCTGTCGATCGGCGCGGAAGTCTCTCTGTGGAACAACCTGTTCCTGACCATGGAGGGAAGCTACAATCTGATTGTCTCGCAAAGCGACAAAAACGGCATCGGTCCGCTGGCTGTTCCGGGTATCGGACAAGTGTACAACAAGTCGGTTGCCTTCTCGATGTCGTACGGCATTGCGTATCGATTCCCCTTGTACAAAAAGGTACACCGTATCCGCATCCGTCAAAAACGGGAATCGGAGAATGAACGCCGTGCCCGGGAAGACGCAGCAAAGAAAATGAAATTTACACCGGCATTCACTCCCACGGAATTGCTGGAAGAATAAAATCGTTTGCTGCTTCCCCTTCCCACGGAAGGTTTTCTTCGCGCAGCATCTTCCCCGGAACATTTTTCAGCCCCCTTTCACGAAGGGAAGTCGTACTTTTTTCACCTCTTTCACCCCTACCCCCCCCGCAAAGGGAAAAACGGAAAGTGAAAGGCTATTGGAAAAGGGACCCCTCCCCATTGCCGCAGTTGTACATTCCCACCAGTTCCACCGCGCTTTTCACCCCCAGTTTGTGGAACAGACGGTTTTTGTACGTACCGACCGTCTTGTCGCTGATACCCAGTTCCACGGCCGTCTCCCCCAAGGTTTTCCCCTCCAGGATACCGGCCAGGACATCCATCTCGCGCGCCGAAAGTTTGCGTGCACGCCCGACCATACGGGACTGCATCGGCTCAAGCGTCCCTTCGTACACCCCACGGACCGTCGCCACCAGTTCCGAGTAACCGCAGGAAGGCGGCAAAACGGCCCCGGCCCCATAGCGGGCCGCCATGTAGTCGAAAAGGGGGCTTATCCCACCCAAGCGGTAAAACACGACCTTGATATGGAGATTGCCCTGGCGGATACGCTTGAGGGCAGACACGCCCGTACAGTCTTCCAAACGGTCGGCCATTAGAAAAACATCTATTGTTTCATCGGCAAGAGCCGCCTGCGCACCGGCAAAATCACAGGAAACCCCGACCACCATCAGGTCGCCGAATTTCTCCATCAGATCCCTCAGAGCCACACAAACCAAACGTTGAGGGTGGATTACAAACACTCTTGTCGCTCTCATATCTTTCAAGCATTATTGTTCGGGGCAAAAATATTTATTCTATTCGTAATAGAAAATTTTCTAAATATAAAATTATCCCAACAAAGAGTTAAATATGTAGTTTTGCGCTTCCTTTGCGAAAAACCAACCTTCCCTCCCCGAAAAAACCGAAAAATCCACAACCCGCCCGTGCGATTTTTCCCCGCAGCCCTTTGCCCCACGGCCAAAAAATGCGTACATTTGCCTGCAATTACAACGCTTAATCCGTAATTGCATATGTCCAACTCCTCCAACAAAATAGTAGGTCTGGGCCTCACGTACGACGACGTGCTGCTGGTGCCTGCCTATTCCTCGGTTCTTCCCCGGGAAGTTTCCATCCAAAGCCGTTTCTCGCGCCGCATCACCCTCAATACGCCGGTCGTATCGGCCGCCATGGACACTGTTACCGAGTCGGCCATGGCCATCGCTATGGCTCAGGAAGGAGGTATCGGCGTGATCCACAAGAACATGTCGCCCGAAGAGCAAGCCCGTCACATCACGGCCGTCAAACGCGAAGAGAGCGGGATGATCCTCAACCCCATCATGCTGCACCCGGACGCTACCGTAGCCGATGCCAAGAAATGCATGCACGAGTATTCCATCGGAGGCATCCCGATCGTGGATGAAAACAAAAAACTCATCGGCATCGTTACCAACCGCGACCTGCGCTTCGAAAAACAGGCGGACAAACCCCTTTCGCTGATCATGAGCACCCGCCTAATCACCTGCCCCATCGGCACCACTCTGGATCAGGCCGAGGAAATCCTCCAGCGCCACAAGATCGAGAAACTCCCCGTCGTCGATGCCAACGGCACCCTGCACGGACTGATCACCTTCCGCGACATCACCAAAGTCAAAACCCACCCCAATGCCAACAAAGACCGTTTCGGCCGTCTGCGTGTAGCCGCCGCCATCGGTGTGGGCCGCGAAAACCTGCAACGGGCGCGCCTGCTGGTGGAAGCCGGTGTCGATGCGTTGGTGATCGACACGGCACACGGACACTCGGTCAATGTCATAAATATCCTGCACGAGGTCAAGAAGGAATTCCCGGAGATCGACGTGGTAGTAGGAAACATCGCCACGGGCGACGCTGCCCGTTTCCTGGTGGAACAAGGTGCCGACGCCGTGAAAGTAGGTATCGGACCGGGCTCGATCTGCACGACCCGCATCGTAGCCGGAGTAGGCTACCCGCAATTCTCGGCCGTACTGGAGGTAGCTGCCGCCATCGAAGGTTCGGGTGTGCCCATCATCGCCGACGGCGGTGTGAAATACACGGGAGACATCCCGAAGGCTATCGCCGCCGGAGCTTCCTGTGTCATGCTGGGTTCGATGCTGGCCGGCACGCAGGAAAGCCCGGGAGAGACCATCATCTACGAAGGCCGCAAGTTCAAAACCTACCGGGGCATGGGATCCATCGAAGCGATGGAAAAAGGTTCGAAGGACCGTTATTTCCAGGATGGAGAGACCGACAACCGCAAACTCGTCCCCGAGGGTATCGTCGGCCGCGTCCCCTACAAGGGAACCCTGTCGGAATCCATGCACCAGTTCGTCGGCGGATTGCGCGCCGGCATGGGATACTGCGGTGCCAAGGACATCGAAACGATGCAGCGCGAGGGCCGCTTCGTGCAGATTACTTCCTCGGGCATCCGGGAATCCCACCCGCACGACATCACCATCACCAAAGAGGCTCCGAACTACTCCCGTTAAAAAAGCATTAAAAAGCAATAATTTTTACTTAAACGGCCGGCTTATTCCTTTGGAAAAGCGGCCGTTTTTCAATTATTTGCTACATTTGTTTCTTGTTTTGTCACTAAAAAAACGACCCGTCAGATGATGCGTATCACAAGAAATATTCTCACGCTCTTTGCCATGGCCGCCTGTGTCCTCACAGCCGAAGCCAAAAAGGCCGAACAACCTTTCGTCTCGATAGACGGCAAGATGTACTATCCGCAGGATTTTTTCAACCCCTACTTCGAGGCCTACCTCCTCGCTGAAGACAAAGCCAACTTCACCCCGGAAAAATACCTCGACACCTTCATCGACAACATCGTATTGTACAATCAGGCCCACGCCCAAGGCATCGACACCCTAGCGTCCCTGCAACGGACAGTAAACAACTACACCAACCTGGCCATCGCTCCCTACAACATCGACCAGCAAGCCGTCGAGCGCCTCTCCCGCGAAGCGGCCGACCGATCGAAGGAAGACGTACGGGTATCGCACATCCTGATCCCTGTTCCCTGGTATGCATTTGAGAAAGACTCGCTGGATGCCCGCGCACGGATCGACTCGGTGTACCAGGCTCTCAAGTCCGGCACTCCGTTCGACACGTTGGCCGTAAAGATCAACCCGGGGGGAAGCACCGGCGATCTGGGTTTCATCACAGCCTTCCAACTGCCTTATGCCCTCGAAACCGCCGCTTACCAAACCCCGGTGGGTGAATTTTCCGCTCCGGTGCGCACCGAATTCGGCTACCACATCGTCCGTCCGGTCGAACGCCGCCCGGCACGGGGGATGGTCGAACTGGCTCATATTCTGGTGATGCGCAAAGATTCCGACTCGCTCGACACCCGGGCACTGGCCGACATTCGGCGCGCTTACAGCCGACTGAAAGAGGGGGACAATTTTGCCGATGTGGCACTCAATTACACCGAAGACGCAGCTACCCAAGCCAACGGCGGCTACCTCGGGTTTTACAGCATCGGGGAACTTCTTCCCGAGATCGAAGATATGGTCTTTGCCCTCGAACCGGGACAAACGACCAGCATTCTTGCCCTGCCCGACTGTTGGGAGATCATCCAGGTGGTGAACAAAGTGCGCAACGACGACTACGAGGCCCGGAAGGATTTTCTGTACCAACAGGTTCTCGCCGGAGATCGCTTCACCGCCGCCCGCAGAGCCTACGCTGAAGACAAATTGAAGACCTACCCCTTGCGTGTCGATTCCACTCAATACGAGAAGGTTGTCGAAACGCTTTCCAACATGGGCTTCCTGTGGGGGGAATGGAAAAGCGGCTATGTCGAAAATGCCCATCAACCTCTTTTCACCCTTGGGGACAGCACCTTTACCACGAGCGATTTTTACAATTCGCTCATCTACGACATGGACAAATACGACGAACGCTCGGAATTGCGCCGGATCATCCAGGACAAATTCGAGGATTTCGCCAGTTCGATGGCCTTGGGTATGTACGTTCGTGACCTGCCCCAGACCGACGAGCGCATCAAGTCTTCGGTCGAAGAGTTCCGCCGCAAGGCCATCATCCAAATGCTCACCGATGCCTTCTGCGCCGAACGCTTGAGCGAGGTGGACCCCGACACTCTGATGGCGCTTTACAACCAGGATACCACCCGCTACTTGTGGGGACAGCGGGCTCATTACCAGGTTGTCATGTGCCGCGATGCTGCCACCGCCGAGCGTGCCCGTCAGATGATGCAACAGGGAAGAGACTACCGGGAAGTCCTCTCGCTGCTCAACAAAGGATTGGTTTCGGTAGTCGAGGGGTATGAACTCACCGAAGAGACAGCCAGGGTTTTCAAACCGGACTTTGAGATCCGTCTCGGCGCTTCGGACATCATCCAGGAAGGAGACAATTATTTTGTCTTCAACATTCTGGAACTGTTCCCTCCGCAACGCAAAACCTTCGAACAAGCCCTCGGGGAAGTACGGGAAGATTACTATGCCCTGTGCGCCGAACGTTATCCTGCGCTACTGCGCAAAGGACATTCGGTCGAGGTTTTCAAAAAACAACTGAAGGCTTTGAATAAGGCCGTGAACGCCGAAAAGAAAAAACGCGGCATCGAATAATAACCGGAATCACCGTTTGCATACGACAACCATCATGAAAAACCTTTGGGGAGCAGCGATCGGACTTGCCTTGACCTCCGTCTTTTTCTGCGGATGTGACCGGATAAAAGGCTACGTGTCCACCCTGCGGGGCGACGACCGCAACCCGCCGGTAGCACGTGTGTACGACACGTACCTCTACCGCCGCGACCTACGCCATATCGTTCCCAAAGGATCCTCTGCCCAAGACAGCGCCGCCATCGTCTCGCGCTACATCGATGCCTGGATCACCCGCCAACTGATCCTCAACACGGCACAAATGAACATGCCGGAAGGCGACCTGGAAAAAGAGATCGCCGACTTCCGGGAACTGCTGCTCACCGGGCGATACGAACAGAAAATCATCTCCGAACGTCTCGATACGCTGGTGGACGAATCGGAAATCGAGGAATATTATCAGGCCAACAAAAACAATTTCATCCTGGACAAGGATATCCTTTGCTGGTCCTACCTCCCGGTTACTTACTGCGACGAGGCGCTGCGCAAAAAACTCCGTACGGCTTTCGCGCGGGACAAGGCTCCCTCCGATTGGAGCAGGCAGCACAAAAATCCCGACGGCTCGACCCTGCCCTGGAGTTGGGAGACCGGCGTGGAAGAGGTCATGAAAGAGGCTTCGTACAGCGCTCCGCTTATCCGGGATGAATGGACCGAATTGGAAACCTTGACGGGGAAATACGAAACGGATGAGGATTTCGCCACTTCGGCCGCACAAAAAAAAGGTTACTCATTCGTCGCAAAAAATACCGATGGTGTATATTTGGGCCGCGTTTCCCAATACCTGCGACGCGGCGCACAGGCGCCGATAGAGTATGTCCATCACCAGATCAAAAGCATCCTTTTGAACCGCCGTATGGCCGAAACACTCCGTCAAGCCAACGCTGAACTGAGACAACAAGCAGAAAAAAACCAAAAAATCGAAATATTCGACCTCCATGAAGATAAATAGATTTGCACTTGCCACCGCTGCATTTGCTTGCCTGGCGCTTCAGGCCTCCGCACAACAGACCCCTGCAGAACAAGCCGCAACCGACTCGCTCGAACAGGCTGCCAACGATTCTCTCCCTCCCCGATCCCCCGAAGCATACAAGATCGACGGAATAGCCGCTATCGTAGGCGACGACGCCGTACTCGAATCGGACATCGAGGGCGCCTATACCCAGCGGCAAATGAACGGCGAATACCTGGACGAGAGCGACAAATGCAGTATCCTCGAGCAGTTGATCATCGACAAGATGCTGGCCTATCAGGGACAGGTGGACAGTCTGGAAGTTACCGACAGTGAAGTGAGCAACCAGGTGGCCCAAACCATCGAACGGCTGGCTTTGAGTGCCGGATCGGTCAACAAGATGCTGGAACTCTATCAGAAACCCGACGAAGAGACGATGGCGGCCGACCTGACCCCCATCATCCGCTCGCAGGCCTTTGCCACTGCGATGAAAAAAGAACTCATCGGAGATGTAAACCCTTCTCCGGAGGATGTGCGTCGTTTTTTCAACCGCATCCCCAAGGATTCCCTGCCGGTATTCGAGGAGGAATTTGAACTGGCTACCCTCGTGCTTCGCCCCAAGCCCAGCCAGGAAGCCATCGACGAGGTCATCAACCGACTTACCCAGATGAAAAAGGACATCGAAGCCGGGAACGCCGACTTCCGCATGATGGCCATCCTGTATTCGGACGATGCTGGTTCGGCATCCAACGGTGGTGTCTATGAAAACGTAAGCAAGGGACAGTTCGTCAAACCGTTCGAAGCTGCCGCCTTCAACCTGGACGAAGGTGAAATCTCCGATCCGGTCGAGACGGAATACGGATACCACATCATCCAAGTGATCAAACGCCGGGGCGAACAACTCGACCTGCGCCACATCCTGATGAAACCCAAACTCATGCCGGACGACCTGCAAAAGACACAAGCCCGCATGGACAGCATCGTGGCCAAAGTCCGTACCGGCGAACTGAATTTCGACGACGCTGTCAAACGTTTCTCCCAGGATGAAGCCACCCGCTACAACAACGGCAATATGCTCAATATGTACACCGGTGAAAGCGCTTTCAAGGTAACGGAACTCGACCGCAACCTCTACTACGCAGTGAGCAACCTCCAGGCCGGACAAGTATCCGATCCGGTCTTCATCGAAGATGCCCGCTCGGGCGACAATTACGCCATCTACTACGTACGCAAACACAGCCAGACGCATACCGCCGATTATTCGCAGGATTTCGACAAACTCAAGACCCTCGCCAAACAGGAGATGGAGGACAACATCATCAAGGAATGGGTCAGCAAAAAATCGAAAGAAATCTTCATCCACATCAACGATGACTGGAAGGACTGTTCTTTCCTTTCCGAGTGGCAGAAAGTCCACCGGAACTAACACTCCTTTCACGTCATAAATACATTTTTCCGCCGGAAAACATCCTCATGAGCGACATTATCAAAGTACTGCCGGATCACATCGCCAACCAGATTGCTGCGGGCGAAGTGGTACAACGCCCCGCTTCGGTAGTGAAGGAGCTCATGGAAAACGCGGTCGATGCCGCCGCCACGCACATCATTGTCTCCGTCCGTCAGGGAGGCCGACAACTGATCAAGGTTACGGACAACGGTTGCGGAATGAGTTCCACCGATGCCCGCAACAGTTTCCTACGACATGCCACCTCGAAAATCTCCACGGCCGAGGATCTTTTCCGCTTGCACACCAAAGGCTTCCGGGGCGAAGCCTTGGCTTCCATCGCCGCCGTTGCCCAGGTCGAACTGACCACACGCCGGGCGGAAGACGAGCTGGGCGTGCGCATCTGCATCGAAGGCTCGGAGTATAAAAAAACGGAATCGCTCCCGGCGGCCGTCGGTACGACCCTGTCGGTAAAGAACCTGTTTTTCAACATCCCTGCGCGGCGGAACTTCCTCAAGTCCGATACGCTCGAGTTTTCCCGCATCGCCGACGAATTCGTCCGCGTGGCCCTCGCCCACCCCGAACTGGCTTTCGAACTGTACCGCGACGACACCCTGGTACACAAGCTCTCCCCTTCGGGATTGCGCCGACGGATCGTATCCATCTTCAAGTCCAACACGGACAACAAGTTGGTCCCTGTCGAGGAAAACACCGACATTGTCAAGATCGGCGGTTTCGTTTACAAACCCCAATATGCCCGTGCCAAGGGAAGCGAGCAGTTCCTGTTCGTCAACCGCCGTTTTGTCAAGAGTTCCTATCTGTCCAGTGCCGTTTTCTCCGCCTTCCAAGGCCTGATCCCCGAACGGCACTACCCGGGCTATTTCCTTTACTTCGACATCGACCCTGCGCGCATCGACGTCAACATCCACCCGACCAAGACCGAGATCGGATTTGACGACGAGCGGACCATCTATTCGTTCCTTCGGGCTGCCATCCGGCATTCGCTGGGGCAGTACAATGTGCTGCCTTCGATCGACTTTTCGCAGGATCCGGAGATAAACCGCATCCTGGATCATCCTTCGGACCATCCGCAACAGCCGCGCATCCTCTTCGACCCTTCGTACAATCCTTTCGCGGAAGAAGCCTCCGGGGACGGCGGCGGGCAAGCTTCCGGTTGCGGGGGCAGTGCCCCCGCAACCGGAAGATTTGCCCGCACCGCCGACCCGGAGGCGCAGAACACCTTTCCGGATTTCACCATCGACCCGGAACGGGAAGACTTCCCTCCCGAAACCCAAGGCCGCCTCTTTGCCTCCGACCGCCCGCAGGATGAAGACCCCGCTCCGGCCTCGGACAAACGGTACTCCCTGATCAACGGCCGCTACATCCTCACCCACATCAAAACGGGCATCCTGCTGGTGGATCCGCTACGGGCGCATTGGCGCATCCTGTACGAAAAATTCCTGCGAAGCGTCCGTTCTCGCGGTTCACTTTCCCAGCAAATCCTGTTCCCGATCAGTCTGTCCTTGAGTCCTTGGCAGATTCCGCTGTTCGACCAGGTCAAGGACGAACTCTCCAGCGCCGGATTCCACTTCGAACCCCGGGATGGCGATACGGTACGCATCCTCGGTATTCCGCCCGGAGTTGGAGAAGGACAAGCCGAAAACCTGGTCTTCTGCGTGCTGGACGACTACAAAGCCGAACGTCCCACGGGAGAAGCCCTAGAACAAAACATCGCCCGCAGCCTTTCTCGCGCCCTGCGGATGTCCAAACCCGAAACACTCACCCAAGGGGAGATGGAAACTCTGATCACCGACCTGTTCGAGTGCGAAGAGCCGGCTCTCTCTCCCAACGGAAAACCTACGTTCGTCAAAATAGGCTTGGACGAACTTGAAAAGAAATTCGACTGAAAAAACAAGTATGAGTTACAATACCTTCCAACCAGGGCGCTACCAGATGCTGCCCAAGATGACCAAATACCTGCTGGTGATCAACGGCCTGATGTATCTGGCCACCTACGTACTGTCGAATACCCCCTTGCGGCCGTTTTTCGAATCGCTTGCCCTCTACCAACCGGGGACTCCCGACTTCCGCCTGTGGCAGATATTCACTAGCGTGTTCATGCACGGGAGTTTTCTCCACCTGTTTTCCAACATGTTCTCCCTGTGGATGTTCGGAGCGGTGATCGAAAACATCTGGGGCGGGAGGCGCTTTCTGACCTATTACCTGGTTACTGCCGTAGGCGCAGGAGTGCTGTACCTGCTGGTCAATCAGATCGAAATCGGGGTCGCCGCCGGGAAACTGCTCTCCGAAGGCGCTCCGCAAGCGCTCCTGGATGCACTCCGGAAGACCTCGGATCTCGACGTAGCCAACAGCCTCATCGCCCAGGCAGGCATCCCCTTGGATGGTGATCTGCTGAGCAAGTACTACTGGACCGTGCATTCGAGCGTCGTAGGGGCTTCGGGGGCCGTCTTCGGCATCATCCTGGCCTTTGGCATGATGTTTCCCAATTCACTGATCTACCTCTACTTCGCCATCCCGATCAAGGCCAAATGGTTCGTGATCGGCTACGGAGTATTCGAATTTGTCTCCGGTATCTCCGGCATCCAAAGCGGCATCGCACACTTTGCCCACGTGGGCGGCATGCTCTTCGGCTACCTGATGATCCGGTACTGGAAAAAACGCGGAATCTTCCGATAACCCTTTCTATTACACTGCGACATGTCCCGAAAACAAGACGTTTACGACTACCTCACCGCACACGGCATCCCTTTCCAGGCGTACGACCACCCGGCCACTCCCACCATCGAAGAAGCCGAGAAGTATTGGCGGCAGGACGGCTCGATGCACTGCAAGAATCTTTTTTTCCGCAACAAGAAAGGCGACCGTCATTATCTGGTCATCTTCGACTGCGCCAAGAACCTGGCGATCCACGACCTGGAACAGCGGCTGCACCAAGGCAAACTGACCTTCGCTTCCGAAAAACGGATGGAACGCTACCTGGGGCTGCTCCCCGGTTCGGTGTCGCCCTTCGGACTGATCAACGACCCGGAAAACCACGTGTACCTCTTTGCCGACCGGAACCTGCTCGACCAGCCGGCCTTGAGTTTTCACCCCAACGACAACACCGCCACGGTCGTCATCCGCACGCCGGATTTTCTGCGCTATCTCGAACTCTGCGGCAACTCCTACGAATTTACCGACCTGTACTGACCCCGGCAAGCGATTTTTTTCTACCTTTGAGGCGATTACAACCTTGAAACACAAAATCGACCATGAAAAAATTCGCTCTCGTACTGCTGATGAGTTTCTGCGCCTGCTGCGCATTGCAGGCACAAGACACCAAATCGGACATCATGTCCTACCTGCGTAACGAAGGATATGCCCCCTCGTACGACTCGGACGGATACATCGTGTTCAAAATAGAGGGATATGCCTATTACGCCCTTGTCCGGGACAATGAAGACTATTCCCTTGTCGAGATCCGCGCACAATTCCGCACAGAAGACAAGTCGCTCAGCGAACTCTACCAGATCGCCAATGACTTCAATCTCAGCAAGTACCTCTGCAAATGCTCGGCCTACCGCAACAACAATGGCGACAATATTTGCTCGATCAGCATGGAGTTCGTCACCTCATCGGCCTCGATGACAAATTATCAAATGGGATACGTCTTGAGGCTACTGCCCGGATGTGTCGACGATTTACTGAATGAAATCTGACCCCTGAGGGACTGCTGGCCGACGGGGCGATCCTTACAAAGCATCGCCCATCGCCGCGATCCAAGTTTCCATCCGCACCGAAGTCTTCTCCGGTTCATTTTCCTGATCTGCCGCCAGCCCCACGAGTTGTCCCTGCACCAGGGCCATCGAAGCGGTGAAGTGGTAGTCCTGGGGGACGTATGCCCCGCAAAACCGGCAACCCGATCCCCGGAGTGCTTCGTACAATTGGCCGATCCCATCGCAGAACGTGGTATCGTACGTGTACGAATCGCCGCAGCCGAACAGTCCGACCACCTTGCCCGAAAGGTCCGTGGCCGCCAGCCGATCGACAAAATCCTGCCAGTCGTCCTGCAGATCGCCCGCGCCCCAGGTGGACGTTCCCAGCAGCAATACCTCATACGCATCGACCTGTGCCACATCGGCCGAGGCCACATCGTGTACGTCGCCCGGCGCCACGCCCAAGCGCTGCGCGATCTGTCCGGCCAATTCCTGGGTGGTGCCGGTGGACGAACCGTAAAAAATACCGATCTTCTTCATCTTTTCCTGTGTTTTAAGTTGTCCTGGACAAAGATAAAGCCCGGGGACGGCGGTTCCCCTCCCCGAAAATGGCGATTTTTCCCATCCTCCTCCCCACGAACGATGAAATCCGAACTGTTTTGACGATATATTAACCCGCAGGTAACCGCCCATACCTCCCTATGCCTTATTTTTGTTCCGACGATCAAAACACAACGATTTCTCCCATGAAAACACACTTTCTTCTCGCCTTGGCACTCTTTGCGCCTTTGCTGGCTGCCGGAGGGCCGAAAAACGTCAAAGGATACGTTTATCAGGACGACAACCGCAACGGTGTCTTCGACAAAACGGAAAAAGGTATCCCCGGTGTAGCCGTGAGCAACGGCCGCGAAGTGGTGCTCACCGACCGGAAAGGCCGCTACCAACTTCCCGTAACCGGCCCTTGCGAAATTTTCGTGATCAAACCTGCCGGATACGCCACCCCGACCAACCGCTACGGCATCTCCCAGTCGTACTACCTGTACCGCCCGGAAGGATCCTCCACGCGGATGAAATACCCGGGCATCGCTCCCACCGGAGAGCTGCCCTCCTCGGTCGATTTTCCGCTTTATCCTCAGGACGAACCGGAGGATTTCCGCATCTTGGTCTTCGGCGACCCGCAGTGCCGCGACCGGCAAGACGCGGAATACTTCGGCCGGGAAGTGATCCAGCCGCTGATGGACAGCACCGGGAAGTTCGCATTCGGCGTCATGCTGGGCGACATCGCCTTCAACCAACTCGAAGTATTCGAACCCGTGATGCAGCGCGCCGCCCTGTTGGACATTCCCTGGTACCCGATGCCGGGCAACCATGACCACAACCAGGACAAGGACATCCCGCACGACTCCTTGGGCACCGAGACCTACATGGACTTCTTCGGACCGGCTACCTATGCCCTGAACTATGGCAAGGTGCACCTGATCATCACCGACGACATCATCCTGCCCAACCCCACAGGGAAGACCCAGTACATCGGCGGACTGACCGAAAAACAACTGGCCTTCATCGAGAACGACCTTCGTTTCGTTCCCAAAGACCACCTGGTGATCTTCGCCGGACACATCCAGCTCTTCGACACCAACCCCAAAGCGGAAACCTTCCGCCATGCCGACCGCCAGCGTCTGTTCGACCTGTTGGCCGAATACCCCCATACGCTGTCCCTTTCGGCGCACACGCACTACATCCGCACCGTATTCTTCGACGAGAAAGACGGTTGGAAGGGGGCCGAACCGCACCTGCACCTCAATGCCGGCGCCACCTGCGCCGACTGGTACAAGGGTCTGCCCGACCCCTACGGCCAGCCCAACGCCATGATGCGCGACGGCAGCCCGCAAGGTTACTTCACCCTCGAGATCGACGGCAACCGTTTCACGCACACCTATCACCCGAGCCGCCAGGCCGACTTTTACCAGATGAGCCTCGCCGTGGCCGACAGCCTGCACACCGGGTCGCCCATCGCCCTCTACGCCAATTTCTACAACGGCAACGAGCGCTGCGAGGTATCCTTCCGTATCGACCAGGGCGAATGGATGCCCATGAAACAGACCGTCGCAACCGATCCGACTTTCACCGCCCTGAACAAACTGTGGAACAACCCGTCCTACAAACTCCCGGGGCGCAAAATATCCGGGGCGACCAAGACCTACCACCTATGGCAAGGCGAGATACCGGCCTTCTCCGCCCCCGGGGTACACGTGGCGGAAGTCCGCGCCACCGACCTCTACGGACGCACCTACACCGAAAAACTGATCTTCGAGGTGCTGTAAGCGCCTCCCCATTCCTTTATCCCAGCATCCGGGTCGTTTCGGCGAAAACTTTCGCCGAAACGACCCGGATGCTTTTTTTTCCCGCCCTTTTGGGAACTGCAAAAAAAAGATCCCGAAAGCAAATGGTAAACGGGAAAAAACATTTCCATAAAAAACAAAAAAATCCTCCTTTTGACAAAGGAGGATTTCTCGGAGGTACCTGGCGTATTGTAATCTTATTTACAACTTCGCACATTACACCTTAATACCCGTCTAAAAACCAGCATTTTATCTTTAAATAATTTATCGGCCCATGTTAAAAAACAATAGGAAATGTCGAAAAAAAGGTGTAAATTAAGGTGTAGAAAAAAGGACAGGATATGGAGATAAAAAGAAGCGTGCGCTTTGCGCTGGAAAAGCGGAAAAAGGGCGGGGAACTCATCACGGAAAACGTCCCCATCCGCATGTATGTAAATTATAACGGGAAACGGGTGGATTTTTCCACAGGTTACAGGACAGACGTCAAAAAATGGGATGAAAAAGCCGGAAAAGTGCTCAAAGGCTGTACCAACAAACTGAAACAAACGGCCTCGGACATCAATTCTGCTTTGGCTGAGTACGAGGCAGCCGTGAACGAAGTATTTAAAGTGTATGAAACGGAAAACGCCGTCCCCTCCCCGGCCCGACTGCGGGAATCGTTCAACGAAAAGCTGCATAGCGGCAAAGTAAAAAAGGAATACACCTTTTTCGAGGTGTGGGATATGTTCGTGGCCGCTCTGAGCAAACAGAACAACTGGACGGTCGCCACGCACAACAAATTCAAAACCCTCAAAGCGCACCTGCTGCGTTTCAATCCCTGGATGACCTTCGAGGAACTGACCGAAAAACGCCTGCAACAATACATCGACTTCGTCCGCACGGAGCGCGACATGCGCAATACCACCGCCGTCAAGCATTTGAAATACCTGAAAACCTTTCTCGCATGGGCAGAGCAAAAAGGTTACAATACAAACGCCGAGTACCGCAGCTACAAACCCAATTTCAAAGGCACGGACGGGAACAGCAAAACCATCGTTTTCCTGTCCAAAGAGGAATTGGAAACGCTGTACAAATTTACCATCCCGGCCAATAAACAATACCTCAACCGGGTGAGGGACGTATTTTGTTTTTGCTGTTTCACGGGCCTGCGATACTCGGACGCCTACAATTTACGGGCTTCCAACCTGCGCGAAGGTGGGGATTACGGGATGATCTGCATTACCACGCAAAAAACGGCTGACCGTTTGGAAATACCCGTTACCCGATACGCCCATGAAATACTGGAAAAGTACAAAGACATCCCGTTTGAAAACGGCAAACTGCTGCCCGTAATAAGCAACCAGAAAATGAACGACTACCTAAAAGAGCTTTGCCAGTTGGCCGGGATAAACAGTATCGTCACCAAAACCTATTACAAAGGTACCGAGCGTATAGACGAGGCCAAACCCAAGTACGAATACATGAGTTCCCACGCCGCCCGGCGCACGTTCGTCTGTACCGCCCTTTTGCAGGGCATCCCGGCCGAAGTGGTGATGAAGATCACAGGGCACAAATCGTACGAGATCATGAAACCCTACATAGAAATAGTGGATGCGCTGAAAGTGCGCGAAATGAGTAAGTTCAATAACCTTTTTTAAATCAACATACTGCTATGGATATAACCACCATGAGCATGGGGCCGGAGTTTTTAAGCTTTTCCCCTGAATGGTATTTCGATGGTTCTTGGAATACACTGCCCTTCTTGGCAGATTCGGACTATTCGCTCGAGTTGTATATAAAAGTCTGGTCTTGCCATTACGACCACACCCAATTGGAAAAACTGCTGGAAATAGCCCGAAAATTAAACCGGCACGGACGAAATAACAAGCCGATACAACACATCGAAAAATGGATAAAGCTGGCTAAAACTCCCAAGGCAAAAATAGCAAAGGATTTAACCTTTGAGGGATTTTACGGACGCATACGGGATTATATTTCCGGGGACAACAAACAACAGGCCCGCAATTTATACAACACTGGGCAAACCGGAAGGGAAAAAATAAAATGGATGGACAATGCCCGGACGCTGGTGGAAATCATATACCCGGTTTTCCAAAATGAAATATTTCTTGTCCCGGACGATATCACTTTTTCCCTGTTCATAGCGAACAATTTTGTGCAGGGAAAAGGCAAGAATAAAGGCCAGCCCTTCACGGAAAAGACCATTCAGAACGAAATATCCAACCTGGAAAATCCCCAAAAATAAAGCTTCGCTCCCGTGATTGCTTTTACACAAACATAACTAATTGACAGGGTTGTATTTAACTATCTTCTCAAATCCTTAAAACCCTCCTTGGGGTCCGTGGACGAAACATTTAATTTGGCAACAATTAATTGAACAAGTGGATTTTATCCTTTATTAAAGTTTTTAATTGTTGTAAAAATGGACGAGAAAAACAAGCCTTTATTTACCCTCACGGTAGGGGAATTTCTGGATTTACAGAAAAAAGCGGAGCAGGAAACGCAGGCCCGCGAAACAGTTTCTCCGGCATTGCCGGATTCGCCCCGTTATGTGTACGGGCTGAAAGGAATAGCCGCCCTGTTTGGCTGCGGCATGGTAACCGCCAGCAAGATCAAACGTAGCGGATTGATAGATCGGGCCGTTACCCAGATAGGCCGCAAGATCATTGTGGACGCCCCTTTGGCGTTGGAACTGGTGCGGCAAAGCAAAAAGGGAGGCCGTAGGCGATGAGCCGCCGCCCCTCCCCACGCTTTATAATAAGTATGGTTTTATAACCAATTCCGTTATTTCATTCCTTTCAAAAATCCGGGCAATCATGGTCGATACAATTCATATCAGGCTCACAAATAATCAAACGGTGGGCAAAATCAATTTTCTTCAACTTTCCTCACATTTCAATACCGTGAGCGATACAAAATACCTCAACACGGACAATACGGTCATAAACGGTCACTTAGGTAACCTGTTAATCAGTGTTTCAAAAAACAGTATTTCCATAAAAGGCAGTATTGCAAAATGGTTTTCGGGCAATAATCTTCATACCCTGTCCTATGAGGAGCTTATTCAGGCTTTTACAAGGTTAGGCAACATTCTTCACATCCCTATCGGAAAGGCATATTTCACAAGGCTGGATATGGCTGCCAATATCAATACAAAATACACCCCAAAGGCTTATTACAAGTATCTTATGTACCTAAAAGGGTTCAACAGGTCAAATGTAGGGGAGGATACATTGTATTTCAAGTCGGATGAGGTTACTTTATGCCTGTATGACAAAGGGAAAGAGCAAAAAATGAGAGAGGGAAAATTATTACGGTATGAACTAAGGTTGGAAAAAAGGTTTTTCGGCGCCGAAAAATTGTCGGTCGGTCAGTTTTGTAGCAAAAAAGTATATTCGCGGCTCGTTTCATACTGGCAGGAATCGTTCGACGCTATCTACAAACGCCGTAAGGCGATACGCCCGGAGCTTAACTATAAAATCGTAAAAACTCCGGCAGAGGCAAAAGTTGTGGCTCTTTCCTACTTCATTGATAAAGCAGGCGGATTGGAGGCTATGGTACGGGATATTTCCAATGCGCAGGCCAGCTATACCCTTACGCCCATGCAGGCGCACAGGCTCCGTCAGGAGTTCCATTCCTGCTACCATGTTACTGCGGGTGGCCTCATCTCTCCTAATCGTGTCCTGAGCGAACTGAAAAACAAAATAGGGGACTTTGTACAACAAGAACTGGAATATGTCCGCAGCTCTCCTTTAAATGGGTTTTAAGGGGGGGCTTTTAGAGAGTAGGAACCTTATTATTTTCCGATGCAGAACAGTTCCGGAGCTGTCTC
>CABSLV010000022.1 GCA_902478645.1 uncultured Flavobacteriales bacterium
GCAGGAAGGCCTCGATGCCGAATACATCGACGATCATACCGCCCTTGGTGCGGCATTTGACGAAACCGTTGACGATCTCGCCCGATTCGTACGCTGCATTCACACGGTCCCAAGCCTTGATGGCGCGAGCCTTCTTGTGCGAGAGCACCAGTTGGCCGTTCTTGTTTTCCTGACGGTCCACCAGGACTTCCACCTTGTCGCCTACGGCCAGCGCCGGATTGTAGCGGAACTCGGAAGCCGAGATCACACCTTCGGATTTGGCATTGATGTCCACGATCACCTCGCGGTCATTCTTTGCCACCACCGTACCTTCGACCACTTCGTGTTCGTTCACACCGTTCAGCGAGTCGATGTAGAGCTGCTGCATCTTGTCATGCTCGGCTTTCGATACTTCGGCTCCGGATTCGAAAGCATCCCAGTCGAAATCCTCGAGCGGGTGTACGTTTTTCGTTTCTTCTGACATAAAAATCTGTGGGGGCACGCCCCCTGAAAAAATACTTGTATTCCCTTGGCGCCGTCCGGAATCCACGCAGGCACGCCCCGGGAAGGGTTTTTACCTTTTGATTACGTCTCTTCAGCCCTCCGGACTCCCTGCGGCAAAAGAGGCGACAAAGATACGATTTTTTTCCCTCTGCACGAATATTTTACGTTTTTTTCTTCCGCTCCATTTCCCCGCCCCCTCATCGGGCCCTGCGCCGGAAATCCGACGGGGTCATCCCGGTCTTTTTCCGGAACGAAGTGGCAAACTGGCCGGAATTTTCGAAATGCAGCCGATAGGCAATCTCCGAAATGTTCAAGTCGGTCGCCGAAAGCAATTCCTTGGCCCGAAGGATCTTCTGCTGCAACATATACTGAGCCGGAGGAACGCCCGTATATTTGCGGAACATTCGCCGAAACCACGAATACCCCAACCCCAACCTGCGGGCCACCTCCTCGCACGAAAGATCGCCTTCGCAGCACTCCTTCATCATGATACGCGCCTGGTTGATCTTGTCCACCACGTACGCATTGTTGGTAAAGGCCTGGTTTTTCCGCTTGTAGTACACCGCCCCCAGGATGTGCAGGACGATACCGGAAGACATCTGCTGGCAACCGCTTTTTTCCCGTTGGGCAAAACCCAACAGGTCTTCGTACAGACCGACCACCGTCGCACTGACTCCGATGTGGATCAGAGGCTCTTCACGGGTGAAAAACCGCCCGCGAAACAGCGCATCGACCGCCTCTCCCCGAAACCCGACCCAATATTCGTCCCATCCGGTGGAAGGGTTCGGCCGATAGTCGTGCCATTCGTCCGGGAACAGCAGCATCATCGTCCCGGCCGAGACCTTCTGCCGCCGGGAGGAGGCCGACGAAAAATACCCGTCGCCCCGGGTAATGTAAACCATCTGGTATTCCCCCAACACCCGGCCACTCTGCGGCTTGAAATCGTAGCCGTCCGGATGGCGCGACAACGGGTAACTTCCCCCCGGAGGCACGAACTGATACCCCACGGTGGTTACCACCATGCCCCAGCGTTCGTCCTGCGAACCGACCGTAAGGTAATGAAGATCTCCCGGCTGCCGATTTTCCATGTCAAAAATGAAACATTAATTGTCATTTTGAAAAGCAAAAATAGGCAATCCCGCCCATATATTTGTCTCCGTAACTCACAAATAACTTTCCTATACTATGGACAAAGGCAATTTTCTGGCTTTCGACCTGGGGGCCACCAGCGGACGGGCCGTCCTCGGGACCACCGACGGTGTCAGATTTGAAATGAAAGAGATCCACCGCTTTCCCACTACGCTGCTGACCCTGCACGGAAAATACTACTGGGATGTTTTCTCCCTGTTCGAATCCCTGAAAAAGACCTTGTTCCTTTGCGCCCGCGAAGGGATGAAGATCGATTCGATCGGTATCGACACCTGGGGGGTGGACTTCGGCCATATCGCTTCGGACGGAACAATCCTGGGACTGCCCCGTGCCTACCGCGATCCCTATACACAGGAGGCTCCCGAAGCCTTCTTTCGGGAGGTTCCCCGCGAGGAAGTCTATGCCCTGACCGGTATCCAGATCATGGACTTCAACAGCCTCTACCAACTCTACTGCCAGAAAAAGGAGGATTTCGCTCCGCTCAAATACGCCGACAGGATCCTCTTCATGCCGGATCTGCTGGCCTACATGCTCACCGGAAATTCGGTATGCGAATACACCGATGCTTCGACTTCGCAGCTGCTCAACCCGACCTCCAAGCGTTTCGAACAGAAACTGCTCCGCGCAGCCGGCGTTTCGCCGTCGATCCTGCCCCAAACGGTCGTCATGCCGGGCACGGTGGTAGGGACCCTGACCGACGACTTGGCCGAAGAAACGGGATTGGGAAAGGTGCCCGTAGTCGCCGTGGCTGGCCACGACACGGCCTCGGCCGTAGCGGCTGTCCCGGCTTCGAATCCCGGATTCGCCTACCTGAGCAGCGGAACGTGGAGCCTGATGGGGATCGAGAGCGAACACCCCGTCCTCTCCCAGGAATCCTTCCGGATGAATTTCACCAACGAAGGCGGGATCGACGGGACGATCCGCCTGCTCAAAAACATTACCGGCATGTGGCTTTTGGAACAATGCCGCAAAGAATGGGAAAAACAAGGCCGAACGTACATCTATCCGCAGATCGTCGAAATGGCGCAAAGCGAAACCGGATTTTCGACCCGGATCTTCCCGGACGACCCCCGATTTGCCAACCCCCGTTCCATGCCGGAGGCCATCGCGGACTATTGCGCCGAAAAAGGCCTGCAAGCCCCGCAAAGCGACGCACAGTTCGTACGATGCATTTTCCTCAGCCTGGCGGCCCGTTACCGGGAAGTGTTGGATATGCTGCGCCAATTGTCCCCCGTGCCCATCGAAAAACTGCACGTGATCGGGGGAGGTTCGCAAAACGACCTGCTCAATCGCCTTACCGCCAACGAGATCGGCATTCCCGTGGTAGCCGGTCCCTCGGAAGCCACAGCCATCGGCAACTGTCTGGTACAGGCTATGGCGGCCGGATGGGTAAAAGACCGCTGGCACATGCGGCGCATCATCGCCGAATCGTTCCCGCTGAAGACCTTCTACCCGGAAAAAGAATAACCAACTACCGAATAAAACAACACAACGACCATGAAAAAACAGACGATCGAACAAGCTTATCAGATCGCCCGCGAGCGGTACGCCGCCCTGGGGGTAGATACGGACAAGGCGATGGAAGCCTTGGGAAAAATATCCATCTCGCTGCACTGCTGGCAGGCCGATGACGTCACCGGATTTGAAAACCAGGGCGGGTCGCTCACCGGCGGTATCCAGGTAACGGGCAACTACCCCGGCCGGGCACGCAACATCGAGGAATTGCGCGCCGATATTCTGAAGGCAGCCTCCCTCATCCCGGGACACCATCGGCTGAACCTGCACGAGATCTACGGCGATTTCGGCGGGAAAAAAGTAGATCGCAACGAGGTAACGCCCGAACATTTCGCCAGCTGGATCCAATGGGGAAAAGAAAACGGAATGAAACTGGACTTCAACTCCACGTCGTTCTCCCATCCCAAAAGCGGCGACTTGACCTTGGCCAATCCGGACAAAAGCATCCGGGATTTCTGGATCGAACACACCAAACGCTGCCGGGCGATCAGTCAGGCCATGGGATTGGCACAGGACGATCCCTGCATCATGAACCTGTGGATCCACGACGGCAGCAAGGAGGTACCGGCCAACCGATTGAAATACCGCCAGATCCTGAAGGAATCGCTGGACGAGATCTTCGCCACGCCCTATTCCCACATGAAGGACTGCATCGAAGCCAAACTGTTCGGCATCGGTTTGGAAAGCTACACCGTCGGCTCGTACGATTTCTACCTGGGCTACGGTGCCAAATACGGAAAGATCGTTACCCTGGATACGGGACACTTCCACCTGACGGAAAGCATCGCGGACAAGATCTCGTCCCTGCTGCTGTTCACCCCCGAGATCATGCTGCACGTAAGCCGCCCCATCCGGTGGGATAGCGACCATGTTGTCATCCTCTCGGACGAGCTGACCGACCTAGCCCGCGAAGTAATCCGCAGCAAAGCCCTGGATCGTGTCCACATCGGTCTGGACTACTTCGATGCCACCATCAACCGGATCGGAGCCTACGTCATCGGCACACGCGCCACGCAAAAAGCCTTCCTGATGGCCCTGCTCGAGCCCTCGTCCACCCTTCAGGGATACGAGGACACGGGACGCTACTTCCAGCGCCTGGCTCTTTCCGAAGAACTCAAATCCCTGCCCTGGCAAGCGGTCTGGGACATGTTCTGCGAGCAGCAAGGCGTTCCGGTAGGCGAATCGTACATTGCCGAGATCGAACGCTACGAACACGAAGTAACTTCCAAACGCTAACCGCGTCTTGCGGCTTTTGTCCCCCGGGGGGCAAAAGCCGCAAGCATAAGGAAGGCATCCCCGATTTTTCCCCCGGCCACCTCATCGAAAAGAAAGCAAAGAGAAACATACTACGGACATGGAAATACTGATAGGACTCTTGATTATTGCTGTGGGCAGTTTCGGACAATCGAGTTCGTATGTCCCCATCAAGAAAGTAAAAAACTGGAGTTGGGAAAGCTTCTGGCTCACCCAAGGCATCTTTGCCTGGCTGGTATTCCCCTTCCTGGGGGCGCTGCTGGCTATTCCCGAAAACATCTCGCTGGGAACCCTGCTGGGGGCCGGTGGTGCCACGGGAGCCGTCATCTACGGAATGCTGTGGGGCATAGGCGGGCTGACATTCGGGTTGAGCATGCGGTATTTGGGCATTGCCATGGGACAGAGCATCGCGCTGGGCACCTGCTCGGCTTTCGGGACACTGCTTCCAGCCGTATTCGGCGGAATGGACCTGCTGCACGGAGAAGGTTTGATCCTTCTGATCGGCGTTGCGGTAACCATCGCCGGCATTGCCATCATCGGTTATGCGGGCAGTCTTCGTTCCCGCAACATGAGCGAGGAAGAAAAAAAGGCCGCCGTCAAAGATTTCGCCTTGACCAAAGGTTTGGCCGTAGCCCTGTTGGCCGGTGTGATGAGTGCTTGCTTCAACCTGGGACTCGAAGCGGGCGCTCCCATTCAGCAGGCGGCCCTGAAAGGCGGTGCAAACGAACTTTTTGCCCTCAATCCGGTCATCCTGCTGGTAACCGTCGGCGGATTCCTCACCAATGCGGCCTACTGCATCTTCCAGAACATCAAAAACAAGACCGGGGGCGACTATTTCCACGTATCCCCCGGCGTGTTGAGCAACAACCTGATCTTCTGCGCTTTGGCTGGCCTTTTGTGGTACTCCCAATTTTTCGGACTGGGCATGGGAAAGAGTTTCTTTGCCGACTCGCCGGTCATGCTGGCCTTCTCGTGGAGTATTCTGATGTCGCTCAACGTGATCTTCAGCAACTTCTGGGGTATCGTCCTGCACGAATGGAAAGGAGCGGGAAAACGCGCGGGAGTGGTTCTGTGTCTGGGACTGCTCGTGCTCATTTTTTCGCTGATGCTGCCCAATCTATTGTAATCCGCATGAATACGAATCATTTTTTCATCCCATGAACACGATAAAAAACAACGAAAAACTCTCGGCCGAGATAGGCCGAATCGCCGAAGTGGCCGGTTATCTGTGGCAACGTGGCTGGGCCGAATACAACGGCGGAAACATTTCGGTCAACCTGACACAATCCCTGAGCGAACAGGAAAAGGAACTACCCGGATCGGCCCCGGAAGTCGAACTGCTGGAGGCCGTTCCCGAATTGCCCGGGGAAGTGTTCTTCGTTACCGGCACCGGCAAACGAATGCGCTACGTCGCACAGGCCCCCTTGTACAACGGGGCACTGATCCGCATTTCGGAAAACGGGAAAAGCTACCGGATCATCTCTGCGGAGCCGGTTCGCCCCACCTCGGAACTTCCCTCCCACCTGCTGATGCATGCGTTCATGAAACGATCCGGACGGGGAGGAAAAGTCGTTCTCCACACCCATCCCACGGAACTGGTGGCCCTGACCCACTCCCGCCGTTTTCTCGACTCGACCGAAATTACCCGCACCTTGTGGGCCATGATTCCCGAATGCCGCATCATTGTGCCCCTGGGACTGGGCATCGTACCGTACGAGATCCCCGGCACGCTCGATCTGGCTCGGGCGACCATCCAGCGTTTGGAACAACACGATGTCGTTTTTTGGGAAAAACACGGCATCCTGGCCACCGGAGCGGACATCGTGGATTGCTTCGATGTGATCGACACGCTGAACAAATCCGCTCAGATATACCTGTTCGCACGCCAGGCCGGTTTCGAGCCGGAAGGCATGACCCGGAAACAACTCGACGACCTGGTTCCTGTGTTCAATATCCCCAAAGGCCATCTCGACATCTGACATACCTTTCCATATGAGAACATTGTTACTTTCCCTCCTGTCTCTGGCAGCACTGGGCATCTCGGCTCAACAGCGCGACGAACGCGTGCGGGACTACCTGCCGCCGGTGCGTATCGTTTGGATGCAGGGAGACATCAGCGGCCAAGACAATCTGCTGGAACCCAGCGACGGCCAGTCCGAAATATCCTCCCGCCATCTGTGCCGGATGAAAAGCTCCCAGGGGCAGCAACCGGCCATCCTGTTGGACTTCGGGCGCGAAATCCACGGGGGAATCCGCCTGGTAACCGGGATGTCTGCTTCGCAAAAACCGGTAAACGTACGCATCCGCCTGGGTGAATCCGTAGCGGAAGCCATGAGCGAACCGGGCGGAAAGACCAATGCGGGCAACGACCATGCCATGCGCGACTTCCCGATGCAATTGCCTTGGTTGGGGGTTGCCGAAGTCGGCAACTCGGGATTCCGCTTCGTGCGCATCGACCTGCTGGACCCCGACGCGGAACTCATCCTGCGGGAGGTAAATGCCAGCTTCATCTACCGCGACCTGCCTTACCTGGGATCGTTCCGGTGCAGCGACCCGCGTTTGAACCAAATCTGGAACACCGGCGCCTATACCGTCCACCTGAACATGCAGAACTATCTCTGGGACGGCATCAAACGCGACCGCCTGGTTTGGGTGGGCGACCTTCACCCCGAAGTAACCACCGTCGCTACCGTCTTCGGCCCGCACTCCATCGTACCGCGCAGCCTGGACTTGTCCCGCCAGACCACTCCCCTGCCGGGATGGATGAACGACATCGGGTCGTATTCCCTCTGGTGGATCCTCATCCAGCGCGACTGGTACCGCTACTACGCCGATCTGGAGTACCTGAACGAGCAAAAGGAATACCTCTCCGGCCTGCTGAAGCAGATACTTTCCACCCTGGACAAAAACGGGCGGGAACACCTGGGCGGAGGCATGCGTTTTCTGGACTGGCCTTCAAGCGAAAATCCCGATGCCATCGATGCCGGCCTCCAGTCCCTGACGGTCATGGCTCTGCAAGCCGGGAGCGAACTGTGCCGCCTGCTGGGAGACCAGGAACTCGCCCAGCAATGCGATCTGGCGCAAAAGAAAGCGCTGAAAGAGGCCCAAAAACTGGGTCGCAGCTTCTTGAAAAACCATGACGGTTCCCGAAAGGGCGACAAACAAGCTGCCGCCCTGCTGGCCCTCTGCGGCGCCGTACCGCCGCAGGACGTAGTGGAGGTCCTCACCCACAACGGTGCGGCCAATTTTTCGACCTTCTACGGATACTACATGCTGGAGGCATTGGCCATGGCCGGAGAATACCAACAAGCCATGGACCTGCTCGGCACGTATTGGGGCGGGATGCTCGAACTGGGTGCAACGACCTTTTGGGAGGACTTCGATCTGGCCTGGATGGAAAACGCCGCCCGTATCGACAGCCTGGTTCCCGAGGGAAAGACAGACGTCCACGGCCAATACGGGGCGTATTGCTACGTCGGCTTCCGCCACAGCCTGTGCCACGGCTGGGCTTCGGGACCGACATCGTGGCTCTCCCGGCACGTATTGGGCTTCTACCCGGCAGATGCGGAAACACTGGTCATCGAACCGCATCTGGGCTCTTTGGAGTGGGCAGAGGGATCCTTCCCTACGGCCAAAGGAGTGGTAAAGGTCCGCCATGACAAAGGTCCGGATGGCCGGGTGAACACCTCGGTCAAAGCGCCGGAGGGACTAAAAATCATCGTAAAAAAACCGACCGAATTATGAAAAGATTGCGCAAATATCTTGCGACAGCGCTGATCCTCTGCTCGCTGACGCTCCCGGCCCAGAACGACTCCACATGGGTCGGACAATGGATCACGGCCGCCGACTGCCAAAACACCCCCAATACCTGGATCATCCTGCGAAAAACAGTGTCGATAGACCAGGTACCCAAGCCATTCGAAGCCCGCATCGCGGCCGACTCCAAATACTGGATGTGGATCAACGACTCACTGGTGGTATTCGAAGGCGGGCTCAAACGCGGACCGAGCCCCGAAGGGACTTACTACGACGTGGTGGATCTCTCTCCGTATTTGAAAGAAGGAGAGAACACCCTTGCCGTGCTGCTGTGGTATTTCGGCAAGGACGGCTTCAGCCATAAGTCCAGCGGAAAAGCCGGATTCCTGTTCGATGCGCGCAAAGACGGAGTGAGCATCGTCTCCGACCCCAGTTGGCAGGCGACCGTTTACCAGGCTTTCCAGCACACGGGCAAACCGTATCCCAATTATCGCCTGCCGGAGAGCAATATCCGCTACGATGCCCGTTTTGCCCTTCCGGGATGGAACACGACGGCTTTCAAAGGGCTTCTTCCCCCGGCCGAAGTCCTGGCCAAAGCCGGAGAGAAACCTTTCGGCCATCTGGTCGAACGCCCCATTCCGTTGTGGAAAGATTACGGACTGCGGCCCTATGAACAGGTGCACCGTGCGGGCGATACCTTGATCTGCCGCCTGCCCTACAATTGCCAGATGACGCCCTACATCGAACTGGAAGCCCCTGCCGGAGACACGATCCGTATCCAAACCGACAACTACCGCGGAGGCAGCGAAAACAATGTCCGGGCCGAATACATCACCCGGGAAGGACTTCAAGCCTACGAAAATCCCGGCTGGATGAACGGGCACTACGTGTGGTACATTCTGCCCGATGGGGTCGAGGTCAAAAAGGTGGCCTTCCGCGAAACGGGATACGATACGGAATTTGCCGGGTCGTTCACATGCGACGATCCTTTCTTGAACGAACTGTGGAAAAAAGCCGCCCGCACGCTGTACATCACCATGCGCGATACGTACTTCGACTGCCCGGACCGCGAACGCGCCCAGTGGTGGGGCGACGCGGTCAACGAGCTGGGGGAAGCCTTTTACGCCCTGTCCCCTTCGTCGCACAAACTGGCGGCCAAAGGCATCCGGGAACTGGTGAACTGGCAGCGAGACAACGGCGTACTCTATTCGCCGGTACCGGGTGTGGGGACCAGTGAGCTTCCTTTGCAAATGCTGGCTTCGATAGGCTGGTACGGATTTTACACGCAGTATTTCTACAGCGGCGATTCCTCTTTCGTGGCCGAAGTCTATGAGCCTGTACACCGCTACCTGCATCAGGTATGGCAGGTGGGCGAAGACGGTCTTCCCCTGCTGCGCAAAGGCGACTGGAACTGGGGCGACTGGGGCGAAGACATCGACATGGGAGTGCTGACCACCTGCTGGTATTACCTTGCGCTGAAAGCCGAACGGGAATTCGCCATTATGCTCGGTCGCAAAGAAGATGCCGAAAAAGACACCCGGATGATGGAGAAGATCGAAAAAGCCTTCGACGGAGCCTACTGGACGGGAAGCGTATTCCGCTCCAAGGAATACCAGGGTGCAGACGATGACCGGGCACAAGCCATGGCCGTGGTATCGGGACTGGCCTCTGCGGACAAATACCCGGCCTTGACCGAAGCCTTGAAAAAGGAATACCACGCCAGCCCGTACATGGAAAAATACGTGCTCGAAGCCCTCTTTGTCATGGGTCAGCCCGAAGCAGCCCTGCACCGCATCCACGAACGATATGCCAAAATGATGGGCTACAAGGATTATACAACCCTGTTCGAAGGATGGGGCATCGGAGCCGAAGGCTTCGGTGGCGGTACGATCAACCATGCCTGGAGCGGCGGACCGCTGACGATGATGAGCCAGAAGGTCGTCGGCATCGAACCGACCTCCCCGGCTTTCGAGACTTTCCGGGTAGCCCCGCAACTGGGCAAGCTGAAGCACGCCGAAGCCTCGCTGGTTACTGCGGACGGCAGCCGGATCCGGGTTGCCGTGGAACAAGACGAACAAGGGCGGATGACCATCCGCCTGGAAGTCCCGAAGGGCAAAAAAGCCCAAGTGGTATTCCCCGACGGGAAAACCCGAAGCGTGGGAGCAGGCACCCATAAACTGACCGGGAAATAAGATCCCGGGGGATCTCCGCCGGTCGCTACCAAGCGTTTTTTGCCCGCCGGTGGGACATGAAAAAAATTGCACATATGGCCGCCAGGGCGTAAATTTGTCGCTCGATTAGCGAAAAAACAAAGACCGAAAAATATGGAACTCTCCCCCCTCACTGCGCTCTGTCCCCTGGACGGGCGCTACCGCACCACCGGCGAAACGCTGGCCCCGTACTTTTCCGAATACGGCCTGATACGTTACCGCGTACAGGTGGAAGTAGAATACTTCATCGCCCTGTGCGGACTGGGTGCGCAGCTGCCCCAACTGGCCGGCGTACCGGAAAGCGCATTTGCCGATCTGCGCCGCCTCTACACCGACTTTTCCCTCGAGGACGCCCAACGGATCAAGGACATCGAAAAAACGACCAACCACGATGTAAAAGCGGTCGAGTACTTCCTCAAGGAACAGTTCGCCCGCCTGGGGCTGGAGCGCTACAAGGAATTCATCCATTTCGGCCTCACCTCGCAGGACATCAACAACACGGCCGTTCCCCTGTCCCTCAAACAGGCCGTAGCCGAAGTCTACCTGCCGGAACTCCACGGACTGATCGAACGACTGGAAGAACGGGCCTCGGAGTGGGACGACATCCCGATGCTGGCGCACACGCACGGACAACCGGCTTCGCCCACCCGACTGGGAAAAGAGATCCGGGTGTTCTCCCAGCGCCTGCACGTTCAGGTGGAGATGCTGGAGAAACTGCCCTACGGAGCCAAGTTCGGCGGGGCGACGGGCAACTTCAATGCCCACAAAGCCGCTTTCCCGGCCGTGGACTGGAATGCTTTCGCGCGGGACTTCGTCGAGGGCACCCTGGGGCTGAAACGTTCGTACCCCACCACGCAGATAGAACATTACGACTTGTGCGCCGCCCTGTGCGACAACCTCAAACGCATCAACAACATCCTGATCGACCTGGATCGGGACATGTGGACCTACATCTCGATGGAATACTTCCACCAGCAGATAAAAGCCGGTGAAGTAGGTTCGAGCGCCATGCCGCACAAGGTAAACCCCATCGACTTCGAAAATTCGGAAGGCAACCTCGGCGTAGCCAATGCCCTGTGGGTGCACCTGGCCGGGAAGCTGCCCATCTCGCGGATGCAGCGCGACCTGACCGACTCCACTGTACTGCGCAACATCGGCGTTCCGCTGGGACATTCCCTGCTGGCGATCCGCTCTACGCTCAAGGGGCTCAACAAACTGATCGTCCACCGGGAAAAGATCATCGCCGACCTGGACAACAACTGGGCGGTAGTGGCCGAAGCCATCCAGACCGTACTGCGGCGCGAAGGCTACCCCAACCCCTACGAGACGCTCAAAGCCCTCACGCGGACCAATGCCAAGATCACCAAGGAAAGCATCCGGGAATTTATCGACACCCTCGAGGTGTCCGAGGACGTCAAAGACGAGCTCCGGGGCTTCTCTCCCCTGAACTACACCGGATACTGATCACAACCGACCGGGACAGTCCCGGAAACAAAACAAGCCCGAAAAAGCCCCTCCTTCGAGGGGCTTTTTCGGGCTTTATCGATTCCGGGACAGGGCAGCCCTGTCCGGACATTTACCCGCGGGAGGATTCTTCGTCCCGGAGGAGCACTCCGTCTTTCCACGCTACTTTCTGCACCGGAGTATGCGCCATTCCGACGATCTCCCGGTACAAGTCCGGCCGGCGCGCCTGAAGGTAACGGGTCCCTCCGGCCCGTTCTATCTTGTCTTCCGTAAGCGTAGCCAGGCAAAAATCGTCGCCCAAGGCCCGGCATTCGGCCACCACGTCCCCGAATGGATCCAGGATCATCGAACAGCCGTTCTTCACTTCGTGGTAATCCATTCCTATCGGATTGGAAAAAACGACATACACCGCATTGTCATAAGCACGCGAAGGGAGCCATTTCATCAGCCAGGCACGGCCTTTGAGCCCATCGAACTCCATCCGGAGTGAAGTGGGATCGGTCTCCCTGTTCCGCCACAATTCCGGATCGATGTATCCGGCCCCCGGCCGCGGCGAAGGCGTACACATGGTCACATGCGGCATGAAGATGATCTGCGCCCCCAACAATTTGGTAGCCCGGACATTTTCAAAGATGTTGTTGTCGTAACATACGAGAATACCACATTTCCAACCCTTCAGATCGAACACCACATACCGGTCGCCCGGGGTGAGCGCCGGATGGATAAACGGATGCAGCTTGCGGTACTTTGCCTTCAGTCCCGTGCCATCGACACAGATATGCGCCTTGTACAGGCGGCCGTCGTCCCCCCGTTCGAAGAATCCGGCCAGCAAAGCCACCCCCGTTTCGCGAGCTATCCGGATCAGTTCCTGCGTGGAGGGACCGTCAGGGATGGGTTCCGCGATCCGGGCAAGCTGGTCGCGGGTCAGGTCCTTGGCAAAGGTATACCCGCAGACCGAACACTCGTGAAAGGCCACCACGTCCGCCCCGGCCTTCCCGGCCAAGGCACACATGCGGCGGATAACCGACAGGTTGTAGGCCTTGTCATTGTCGCGCGCTTCGAACTGGACCGAAGCTACCTTGATGTTTTCCATCCTGCTCTTCTCCGCCAGAGGCTATTTCTTTTTCCCTTGGTTGGCCACGGCCTCCATCAGACGCTTGATTTCCTCGGGATCCCCCAGGAAATAGTCCTTTTGAAGGCGGAGGCTGTCGTCAAATTCGAAAACATACGGCACGGCGGTAGGCAGGTTCAGATTGACGATGTCTTGGTCGGAGATACCCTTGAGGTGCTTGATGATCCCGCGCAGACTGTTGCCGTGCGCCGCGACGATGATCTGGTCGGCAACCGCGAGCGTGGGGAATATCACACAGTGCCAATACGGCATGATGCGCTCGATGGTGTCCTTGAGCGACTCGGTACGGGGCAACTCGGCATCCGGCACCTGACGGTAACGGGGATCATGCCGCGGGTTGCGCGGATCGTCCTCCGAAAGCGGCAAAGGTGCCACGTCGTAGCTCCGCCGCCAGATGAGTACCTGCTGATCGCCGTATTGGGCGGCTGTTTCGGCCTTGTTCAGCCCCTGAAGCTGGCCATAGTGCTTTTCATTCAAACGCCAGGATTTCTCGACCGGGATCCAGTCCTGATCCATCTGCTCCAGTACGCAGTTCAACGTCCTGACAGCCCGTTTGAGGTACGAAGTGAAGGCTTTTTCGAAGACAAATCCTTCCTTTTTCAGCAGATCGCCGGCTCGACGGGCTTCCTCGATGCCCTTTTCCGTCAAGTCCACATCCGTCCAACCGGTAAAACGGTTTTCCCTGTTCCATGTGCTCTCGCCATGGCGCAGCAGTACGATTTTTTTCATACGATACGTTATTAGGTTTTTGTTGTTTCTTTCCTGTTTATCCGCCCCTCGGCCGGTCAGTCGTCCTGGTCTCCTGCTCCGGGATCCCCCTGGGATCTGTCACCCCGGCGGGTAACCAGCACTTTGTCGATCCGTGCTCCGTCCATATCGACCACTTCCATCTCCAGCCCCTGCCAGAGAAAACGCTCGCCCGTCTTGGGCACATGCTGGAGTACAGCCAGGATCAGACCGCTGATCGTCTTGTAATTGTGGCGGGAAAACAAGTCCTCCATATCGAGCGTATCGAGCAGCTCATAGAACGGGCATTGCCCGTCCACCAGCAGCGAACCGTCTTCCCGGCGGACGATCGGCTGTTCGCCATCCTCCTGAGGAATGCCGCCCAGCAAGCCTTTCACCACATCCTTGAGGGTAACGATGCCCTCCACGCTGCCGAATTCGTCGATGACGATCCCGCACTTGAGTTTCGAAGTCTTCAAGGTATCCATTGCCCGATAGACACTCATGTTCTCCGGCAGGTATTCCGCTGGGCGCATGATCTTCTCGAGCTGGAATTCCGGATCGGAAGCATGGGCAAACAAGTCCTTGAGATGGATTACCCCCACGATCTCATCGAGCGAGCCATTGCACACCGGATAGACGTTGTACACATGGGTGCGTACCAGTTCGCGCAGGTACTGCGCATCCCGGCGGATATCCAGCCATACGATGTCGCTGCGGTGAGTCATAATGGAAGCGATGTCCATGTCGCCCAGCGAAAACACGCGTTCGACGATCTCGTGTTCCACCGGGTCGATCTGCCCGCCTTGGGCACTTTGGGCCACGACGGCTTTCACTTCCTCTTCGGTAACCACATCGTCCTTGCGATCCCGCAGCCCCAACATCCGCGATACGGCCGAGGTACTGGCCGAGAGCACCCATACGAACGGCGAAGCGATCCGCGAGAGGAGATCCATCACCGGAGCGATGAGTTTGGCAGCACTCTCCGACACGCTGAGCCCGATGCGTTTGGGCACCAGTTCGCCGAAGATCAAGGTAAGGTAGGTCACCAGGATGACGATAAGGGTCTGGGCGATCCCGAGGCTGTACGGTGCCAGCGGTTCGATGTGGGCGATCCACACGGCCACGTATCCGGCGAGCATCTCCCCGGAAAAAAGTCCCGTCAGGATACCGATCAAGGTGATGCCGATCTGGATGGTCGAGAGGAAGCGGTCGGGGTTTTCCGCCAGACGCAAGGCCGTGCGGGCCGGTTTGCTGCCGTTCTTGGCGTCGATCTCCAAACGAGCCCGCCGCGAAGAGATGATGGCGATCTCCGACATGGAAAATACGCCGTTGAGCAAGATGAGTCCGAGAATGATGAATATTTCCATATTTGTTTTTTTCGAATTACACACAACAGGAGTCCGATGCTCCGGAATGTCAAAGGTCAAAAATACGCAAAGCCGAGCGCAGCGGCAAGGGGGAAAACAAACTTTTCATCCAAGCCGATGCCGAGGTGCATCCTGTTTTATCCAAAAACAGGGAAAACCGAACGCAGCGGCCGTGGGGGAAAACGAACTTTTCGTCCCAAACCGATGCCGAGGTGCATCCTGTTTTATCCAAAACCGCCGTAAAAAGACCCCGGTCTTCGTTATTTTACCGCAATTTCATCCCGCCATTGGCCTTTGTCCCGAAAAATAGCCCTACCTTTGTACATAAGGTAACTCAACAACATATACGAGCCATGAAAATAGCCTTGGGAAGCGACCACGCTGGCGTGGACTACAAAAAAGCCATCGCAGAACACCTGCGCGGCAAGGGCATCGAAACCCTCGATTTCGGACCATTCACCACCGACGCGGTGGATTACCCCGATTACATCCACCCCGTAGCCCGCGCCGTGGAAAGCGGCCAAGCGGACCTGGGCATCACCCTTTGCGGGTCGGGCAACGGCGCCGCCATGACCGCCAACAAACACGCCGGCATCCGCGCCGCCCTCTGCTGGACTCCGGAGCTGGCTTCGCTGGCCCGCCACCACAACGATGCCAATGTGCTGGACATCCCCGCACGTTTTGTCAGCCTGTACCAGGCTCTGGAAATGGTGGACGTATTCCTGGCCGAGCCTTTCGACGGGGGACGGCACCAGCGCCGCATCGAGAAGATCCCCGTAAAGGACTGATGCGCTCCATGCGCTCGTAAAGCATTCAAGAGCATGAAGAGAAAGAAAAACGAAAGCAGGAAATCCCTGCAGGAAAAGAAAAAAAACCGGGACTTCCTTGGGCGGAACACCCGCCGGGAACGCCGCAGCGAAGAGCGACACGGTGAAAAACGCCGCAACGGAGAGCGCCGCCGCCCCCGGGGAGAGGAAGAACACAACCCCTTGGGAGAATTCGAAATATCGGTCCTGGGCGTATTCCACAAAAACCCCTCGGCCGTCTACAACCCCAAGCAGGTAGCCTCCCGCCTGGCCAAACACACCGGTAAGGACGTCTCCGCCCCCCAGGTGCAGCAGGCACTCGACACCCTGGTAGCCCGGGAACAACTCCTGCAACCCGAACCCGGACGTTACAAAGCCGCCCCGCAGTCGCAGTACATCGTCGGCACGATGGACTTCACCTCCTCGGGAGCCGCCTACCTCGTCCCTCAGGACAAGGAAAAATACACCGACGACATCTACATCCCGGCTTCCGCTACCGGCAAGAGTCTGCACGGGGATACCGTGCGGGTGTATGTCTTCCGCCGCAAAACCGGACGCCGGCCTGAAGGCGAGGTCGTCGAGATTATCTCCCGCGCCAAGACGCAATTCGTCGGGCGGCTGGAACTCTCGGACCACTTCGGATTCGTCATCCCGGACAACAACCGCATCAGCATCAATTTCTACATCCCCAAGGAAGGCATCGGCCAGGCGCACGACGGCGACAAAGTCGTGGTCGAAATCGCCCAATGGCCCGACAAGGCCCACAACCCCGTCGGCCGTATCCTCGACATCCTGGGACGTCCCGGCGAACACGAGGTGGAGATCCACTCCATCCTGGCCGAATACGGGCTTCCGTACCGTTTTCCGCAGGAGATCGAAGCCGAAGCCTCCGCCCTGCCCATCGAAATCACCGAGGAGGAGATCGCCCGTCGGCGCGACATGCGGGACTCGACGACCTTTACCATCGACCCGGCCGACGCCAAGGACTTCGACGATGCCCTTTCGCTCGACAAACTGGAGAACGGCAACTACCTCATCGGAGTGCACATCGCCGACGTTTCGCATTACGTCAAGGAAGGTACTGCGCTGGACGACGAAGCCTACGACCGCGGCACTTCGGTGTATCTGGTGGACCGGGTGGTTCCCATGCTGCCCGAGATCCTGAGCAACAATGTCTGCTCCCTGCGTCCGGACGAAGAGAAGCTCACCTTCTCGGCCGTCTTTGAAATGGACCAGGAAGCTCACGTGAAAAACGAGTGGTTCGGCCGCACGGTCATCCGCTCGAACCGCCGCTTCACCTACGAGGAGGCTCAGGCGGTGATCGAAGGGGCGGACGATCCGCTGCGCGAAGAAGTCCTCATCCTGGATTCCCTGGCCAAGAAGATGCGCGAGCGGCGCATGGCCTCCGGAGCCATCGCATTCGACCGGGAAGAAGTAAAATTCACCCTCGATGCCGACAATGAACCTACCGGGGTATTCTTCAAGATATCGAAAGACGCCAACAAACTGATCGAGGAATTCATGCTGCTGGCCAACCGCAAGGTAGCTGCATTCGTAGGCAGCGAACTGCGCCACGATCCGGTGTACCAAGGCGATGCCCCGACGTTCGTCTACCGCGTCCACGACGATCCGAACCCCGAGAAACTGGCTTCCCTGGCCGGGATGGCACGCAAATTCGGCTACAAGGTCCTCACCAAAGACCGCCAGTCCATCTCCCGTTCGCTCAACCGGATGCTCACCGACGTGCGGGGTCACCGCGAGGAAAACATGCTCACCACCCTGGCCATGCGTTCGATGGCCAAGGCGGAATACTCGACCGACAACATCGGGCACTACGGCCTGGCTTTCGAATACTACACGCATTTCACCTCGCCCATCCGCCGCTATCCGGACGTGATGGTTCACCGCCTGCTCCAACGCTATCTGGACAAGGGGAAAAGTGCGGACAAGGAAAAGTACGAAGAATCCTGCCGATACGCTTCCTCCCGTGAACGCATTGCCGCCGATGCCGAACGCGATTCGGTAAAATACATGCAGGTCAAGTACATGGCCAAGCAGGTGGACAAGGAATACAAGGGTGTCATTTCGGGAGTTACCGAATGGGGCATCTACGTGGAGATCATCGAAAACAAATGCGAAGGCATGGTGCGCCTGCGCGACCTCCGGGACGACTACTACTCTTTCGACGCCAAGAATTTCTGCGTGGTGGGCGAGAACAGCCACAACGTATTGCAACTGGGCGACGAAGTGATGGTACGGGTCAAGAACGCCGACCTGGAGCGCAAACAACTGGACTTCGAGTTCCTCCGCACGGCCGAAGAGGGCGACTGACCCCCAAGAGATGGAACAGGCAGACTACGGAAGCGACGCGTATTTCATGCAGCGAGCCTTGGACGAAGCCCGTCAGGCTGCCCGGGCGGGGGAAATCCCGGTCGGTTCCGTCGTGGTGGCTGCCGGGCACGTCATCGCCCGGGGGCACAACCTGACCGAAACCCTGTGCGACGTAACCGCCCATGCCGAGATGCAGGCCATCACCGCAGCGGCCGGACACCTCGGGGGAAAATACCTGCCCGACTGTACGCTGTACGTAACCCTCGAACCGTGCTCCATGTGTGCCGGGGCCTTGTACTGGGCACAACTGGGACGACTGGTCTTCGGGGCGGAGGATCCCCGCAGAGGGTATCGGGCGATGGGCGGTCGGTTGCATCCCAAAACCGAAGTAACGAGCGGGGTTTTGGCGGAGGAATGCAAGGAACTTCTGGATGCTTTCTTCCAAAAACTGCGCTGAAAACAAGCGTACAAGCCCGTACAAACAAGGTCGGCCGGGAAAATTCCCGGCCGACCTTGTTTGTACGGGCCTTTGCTATCCGGCTTTCCATCCCTAACCGGGGAATTTTCGAACATCAAAAAAGAAAAACATTCCTATTTTGTCGGCTATATTTAAATTTTTTTTACATTTGTTCCAACTACTGATTCTACAACTACTTATCTTCCGCAAAAGGGATGAAAAAATACTACTTGCTACTTGCCCTACTGCTGGCCTGCGGTACGGCATCGGCCCAGAAAACCCATTACCAATGGGAAGTCGTCGTCAACTACGGCCTTGGGGTGGGAGACATCCGGCTTTCAAGAGAAGGGGTATATCTGATCAACGGTTTTCGCTTCAACCCCTACTTCTCTGCCGGGGTGGGCATCGGACTGGACTATCTCTACGCAAGAAAAGAAGAATCTTACCTGTCGCTCCCGCTGTTTGCCGATCTAAAATTTTATGTTCCTCTCTCGCCTAAAGTCGATCTGCTCGCCTGGTTCGATGGCGGATATTCTTTCGGTTTGAAGGGCGAGAAATTTTCAGGGATCGACGTAGACATCCAGGGACTTATGATTTCTCCGGGGTTGGGAGTAAACGTCAAGAGCTCGGAAAGGATCTCGCTCAACATCGGCCTTTGCTACATCAACCAGAAATGCACCTTGTCCTACCAAAACGAAAAAGCCACCGCACCCGTGAATGCCATCGGAATGAAGATGGGTATGACCTTCTAAACCGACGACGCCCTTTCACCTTTCAGGATCCGACACTGATTTTTGTCTGACTGTTTTTCCTAATACTCACTTAACCTTACTGTAAAAACATGAAAAAGCACTTTTTACTACTTGCTTTGCTGCTGATGGCCTGCGGCACGGCATCTGCCCAAAAAACACACTACCAGGGAGAATTCCAAGTAGGATACGCTTTTGGTATCGGTGACAATAAAATAGACCGATTAAGTATCCACATGATCAATGGTGTTCGCTTCAATCCTTATCTCTCAACCGGTATCGGGATCGGTATCGACTATTATGACGACCATGGAACATCCATGTTTTCTTTACCCTTGTTCGTCAATCTGAAAGGATACATCCCCCTTTCAAAAGGGGTAAGCCTTTTCGCTTCATTTGATCTGGGATATTCCGTCGCCCTAAAAAACGAAGAAGGCAGTGGGAAAGTCGATTATGTCAGCTACAACGCCAAAATGGGCATGAAAGGCCTCATGCTTACCCCTGCAATCGGAGCCAGTTTCAAAGTGGCCGAGCAAAACGCCATTCATCTTAGTGTCGGCTATGACATAAAAACAGCAACCTTGGATGTTACAGCTTTAGGCCAAAATGCCAGCTCAACACTCAAATGCAATGCCATCGGAATAAAAATGGGATTTGTTTTCTGAACGGAACGGAATCCTATATCCAAACAGCCCCTGCCGAAACGGCAGGGGCTGTTTTGTCTGATTGAAGCAAACCTTTATATTTCTTTATTCCGATCGTCTTTCTACTGACACCGGGACATAATCGGGGGAAAACATATCCCGCTGCGGGAAAGCCTTGACCGTAGAAAGAGCCCGGCGCATCAAGTCCTCGATCTTTTTGGGGAATTTGGACCCCGTCCACGAACTGGTATTGGTGATAAAGACCCAGGTATAACCATCGCTTTGACGTTTGATCATCGCCGAAGTACCGGCAAACGAACCGGAACGCGTCCAGTTGCCCTTGCCGAAGGTATTGATCCACCCGATCGGCATCCGCCCGCGTACGTTTCGGGTCATGTAGTCCACCGAAGAATACTTCAGGATGTCGGGCGTAGCATCGTTGCGGCCATCCATCGCACTGACCACCCGGGCCACTTCCACCGCCGAAGCCACCCACGCGCCCGCGCCGAGCAAGCCCCGAACGTCGTTCCCGCCCCGGGACTTGAACACCGAACGCCCGCTACCGTCGCACGCAAGAGAGAGTTCCGCATTCGAAGGCTCGTAGTAGCTCACCTCATGCGGGTATTTCTGTTCGGGGAAATTGTGTGCCAAGTGAATGTCGTAACATCCCGCCGGACGGAAGATCACCTCCTTGACATAGCTTTCGTAGTCGCGGCCCGAGGCGCGTTCGATGACCTCGGTGAGGATCAGATACCCCAGGTTGGAATACGAATACCGCTGTCCCGGCACACTGCCCAACCTTCGTGAAAGGGCAAAACGGATCATCGTCTTCTTATCCGGAGGAGGTGCCACCTCCATTTTCCGGGCAATGTCCAACGGGTAGAACATCGGATCGCCGGCCGCCAGGGAAAACCCCGCTTCGTGCCGCAGGAGATGTTCGACCGTAATGCGTTCCATGCGCTTGTCCTTGGGAGTGCCGTAAAGACTGTCGGGAAGGATACCCTCGGGACCGAACACCCGGTCCGAAAGGCTCAAGCGCCCCTCTTCCCTCAGTTTCATGATGGCTGCCGCGGTGAACAGTTTGGAGACCGAGGCTACACGCAGCACATGCGACACCTCCATCGAATCGCCCTTCTCGGCATCGGCCCATCCGAATCCCCGGGCATAAACCAGCCTTCCGTCCTTGACAATGGCTACCGAAGCACCTTGTATCTCCCACTTGCGCAGGAAATCCCGGATGAGTTTTTCCATCTTCCGGGTAGCCGGAAGATCGGAATCGGCATTCGATATTTTTTGATTGACGGCGCGAAGGTCAGGGGTCTGCTTCACATCCTCGGGGACGTCCTCACGCGGGGACGTAGTAGCCCACGAGAGAATCAGGATGAAAAAAAACAGGGCAAAAGACACCCAAAAGGCTTTTTTATAACGCAAAGCCCGGTAACGGTCCAGTATAAAATCCCGTATGTCTCTTGCTATCATCACGTGGTTACATCGTTCCTTTTCGCCCGAAGCCGCCCCGACTTCCCAAACCTTCCTGTCCGATCCGAAGATCATTCTCCCAAGGTGCCTTCAGTTACGCCTGGCCTCCAGGGATTGTCCCCGGCATTCGCTTACTCCTCTCTCCCCTATCGGCATCCCCGGTGCTTGTTCCGCCCCTTGGACTTTCGTTATTTTCCCGAATGGGGAGCATACACCTTCATGGCCGTAAGCGTGTTTTTCATCAGCATCGCAATGGTCATCGGCCCTACCCCACCGGGAACGGGAGTGATGTAACTGCACTTGGGAGCCACCTGTTCGTAGTCCACATCGCCCAACAGCGCAAAGCCCGATTTCTTGGATGCGTCCGGACGACGGGTAATGCCCACGTCGATCACCACGGCGCCTTCCTTGACCATATCGCCTTTGATAAAATGCGGGCTGCCGATGGCCGCTACCAGAATGTCGGCCTGCCGGGTGATCTCCGCCAGGTTCTCGGTACGCGAATGGCAGATGGTTACCGTGCAGTTGCCCGTGGGGTACTTCCCGGCCAGCAGCAGCGAAACGGGGATGCCCACGATGTTGCTGCGCCCCACCACCACGGCACGTTTGCCCGAAGTGGCGATGTCGTAACGGCGCAGGAGTTCGATGATCCCGGCCGGAGTGGCGGGCAGCAGAACGCCCTGTCCCATGGCCAAACGTCCCATGTTCACCGGGTGGAATCCATCCACATCCTTTTCCGGACGGATGCTCTCGGTAACCAGTTTTTCGTCGATGTGCGCCGGCAAAGGCAACTGGACGATGAATCCGTCCACCGTCGGGTCGTTGTTGAGTTCGTCGATCTTGTCGAGCAGTTCGCGCTGCGAGACTTCCGCCGGATACTTGATCAGCGAAGAACGGAATCCGATCTCCTGGCAAGCCTTTACCTTGGCGTTTACGTACGTGATGCTGGCTCCGTTGTCCCCCACCAGGATCGCTACCAGGTGCGGAGGCCGGTGTCCGGCCGAGACGATTTGTTCCACTTCGCGGCGCAGCTCCTCCCGAACCTGTGCCGAGGTTTTCTTTCCGTCGAGTATCTCCATCGTATATCGCGTTTTATTTTTGTTTGTTCAAAAAAGCACTCACATCGGTCTGCGGCCGCCCATTCCACCCATCATCCGGGCCATGGCGCCGCCGCCTCCGCCCTGCATCATCTTCATCATCTTTTTCATGTCCTCGAACTGTTTCATCAGGCGGTTCACCTCATCCACCGTCCGGCCCGACCCGCGGGCAATACGCACCTTGCGCTGGCCGTTGATGATCTCCGGATTGCGGCGTTCCTGAGGGGTCATGGAACAGATAATGGCTTCCACGTGCTTGAACGCATCGTCGGGAATATCCACGTTCTTCAAGGCCTTGCCCACCCCGGGAAGCATCCCGAGCAGGTCCTTCATGTTGCCCATCTTTTTGATCTGGGCGATCTGGGCCAGAAAATCGTCGAACCCGAACTGATTCTTGCGGAACTTGCGCTCCAATTCCTTGGCCTTGGCCTCGTCGTACTGGGCATTGACCTTCTCCACCAGGGTAACGATGTCGCCCATGCCCATGATGCGGTCGGCCAGACGCTCCGGATGGAACACCTCGAGGGCATCCATCTTTTCTCCCGTGGAGGAAAACTTGATGGGCTTGTTGACCGTTGCCTTGATGGAAAGCGCCGCACCCCCGCGCGTATCGCCGTCGAGTTTGGTAAGCACCACGCCGTCGAAATCCAGGCGGTCGTTGAAAGCCTTGGCCGTATTGACGGCATCCTGACCGGTCATCGCATCGACCACGAACAGGGTCTCCGAGGGATGGACAGCGGCATGCACGCGGGATATCTCGTCCATCATCTCTTCGTCCACCGCCAGTCGTCCGGCCGTATCGACGATCACCGTATCGAGTCCGTGCTCGCGGGCATAAGCGATGGCGTGCTGGGCAATCTCCACCGGGTTTTTGTTCCCGTCCTCGGTGTACACCTCCACGCCGATCCCTTCGGCCAGCACTTTCAACTGGTCGATGGCCGCCGGACGGTACACGTCGCCGGCTACCAGGAGCACCTTGCGGTGTTTTTTGGTCTTCAGGTGCAAGGCCAGTTTTCCGGAAAAAGTCGTCTTACCGGAACCCTGGAGACCGGCGATCAGGATCACGGCCGGTTTGCCTTCCAGATTGACCTCGACGGCACCTCCGCCCATCAGCTCGGTGAGCTGGTCCTTGACGATCTTGATGAACACCTGCCGCGGATTCAGGGAGGTATGCACCCTCTCGCCGATGGCGCGTTCCTTGACCCGATCGGTAAATTCCTTGGCTATCTTGTAGTTGACGTCGGCATCGACCAGCACCCGGCGGATTTCCTTGGCTGTCTCGGCGATCTTGATTTCACTGATGCGGTGGTCGCCCTTGACCACTTGCAGGGCGCGTTCCAGTTTTTCGCTTAAACTCTCGAACATATCGGTTTTCGGGGTCTTATATTTTCAACAAAAATACATTGAACGAGCACAAAGGTACGGATTTTTTGCCGCCCGGCCTCTCCCCCGCACGGACAATTGTCCGCCGAAAGGGGAAAAGGCCAAAATCCCGCCCCACCACCGGGGCAAACCCCGCAAAATGCGTACCTTTGCCCTCGATGAAAACTCCGCAGACCGAACAACAACCCGCCGTCGCCTTCTACACCCTGGGGTGCAAGCTGAACTTTGCCGAAACCTCCGCCATCGCGCGAACATTCGAGGCGCAGGGCTACCGCCGGGTCGAATGGGAAGACGACGCCCAAGTGTACGTGATCAATACCTGCACCGTTACCGACAATGCCGACCGCCGCGTGCGCAGCCTGGTGCGGGGAGTACTGCGCCGCCGCAAGGACGCTTTCGTGGTGGCGGCCGGTTGCTATGCCCAGGTCAATCCGGAGGAAATCCGCCGCAGCGTCGGAGTGAGCCTGGTGGTGGGCGCAGCCGACAAGTTCCGCATTCCGGAGCTGCTTCCCACAGCCCCCCGCCGCACGCCGGCCCAAGTGGTGCGCACCGACCTGACGGAGTCCGTCCCCTACCATGGGGCCTATTCCCTCTCGGAACGCACCCGGGCCTTCCTCAAGATCCAGGACGGCTGCGACTACCGTTGTTCCTACTGCACCATTCCCCGGGCGCGGGGCGGCTCGCGCAGCGAGCCGCTGGAAAGCGTATTGGAGAGTGCCCGGACCATCGTCGCGAGCGGCATCCGCGAGATCGTACTCACCGGAGTCAATACCGGCGACTGGGGACGCACGCAGGGAACAGGCGAGACCTTCTTCGATCTGGTACAAGCCCTCGAAGGAGTCGAGGGCCTCGACCGGATCCGTATCTCCTCTATCGAACCCAACCTGCTCACCGACCCCATCCTGGAATTCATCGCCCGCAGCCGGAGGTTCGTCCCCCATTTCCACATCCCCCTGCAAAGCGGTTGCGACCAGGTGCTGCGCGAGATGCGTCGGCGCTACCTCACTCCCCTGTACCGCCACCGGGTAGAGCGCATCCGGGAACTGATGCCCCATGCCTGTATCGGGGCGGATGTAATCGTGGGATTCCCCACCGAAACGGACGAGTATTTCCGCCAATCGTACGACTTTATCGAATCCCTGGACCTTTCCTATCTGCACGTGTTCACCTACTCCGAACGGGAGAACACTCCTGCGGCCGAGATGGGCATGAGCGTTCCCCCGGCCGTCCGGGCGGCACGCAGCCGGGCTCTACACCGCCTGGGCGAAAAAAAACGCGCTGCATTCTACCTCCGCCATCAGGGACAGGTGAGGGAAGTCCTGCTGGAGAGCGAGAACAAAGAGGGATGGATGTTCGGCTTTACCGACAACTACATCAAGGTCCGGCTTCCCTACGACCCGCATCTGGTAGGCACCCTGCAAGCGGTGCGACTGGGATCGCAGGTCGAGGACGGCCTACTGGATGCCAGCCTCTTATGATTTTTTTCATTCCGACCGATTAAACCTTTTTCCAGACTTTCCGTCTTTTAATCAGAAAACCGCAGCGCGAGGATGGGTGAAAAGAAAACACCGAAGACTTACTCCGATGGGGAAATCGTGGAACTTTTCGCCCGCGACCGCCAGAAGGCTTTCAAAGTGCTCGTCGGCCAATACGCCCGTCCGCTTTACGGCTACATCCGGCGTATGCTCGTCGATCACGACGATACGGACGACGTGCTGCAAAACACGCTGATCAAAGCGTGGGAGAACATGGGTTCCTTGAAACAAAGTACGGCTTTGCCTGCCTGGCTCTACCGGATCGCCACCCACGAGACGATGGATTTCCTTTCGGAACGGGCTCGCCGGCAACACGTACCGCTGGACGGAGTGGATCTCGCCGCCTCTGAGGACATCGAACAGGCGGTCGAAAGCGACGACTCGCTCGGGGCACGAACCCTGGCGGCTATCCAATCCCTGCCGAAGGTACAGCAAGCCGTCTTTACGATGAAACATTTCGAGGGACTCAAATACCGGGAGATCAGCCAGATCACCGGGACATCGGAAGGGGCATTGAAAGCCTCGTACCACATCGCTCTGGAAAAGATCAAGGCTTTCCTGCGCGAAAAACCATCGAACGACTAACGCATTCTCGAATATGAAAGAGTGGACAGATGAACTGAAAGACCCCGTTTTCCGGATACCGGAAGGGTATTTCGAAAAGCTGAACGACCGCTTGGACCAGCGGATCGCCTCGTCCCGCCAGATGCGGGGACGGATTGTTCGTATGCGCTTGTTGCGCTGGTCGTCCGCGGCGGCAGTCATCGCGGCCCTGGCCATCGGCATCGGCCTTCATCTACACACGCAGGCGAACAGCAATCCTCAGATTGCCTTGAGCGGAGAAGAAGCGCGCGATATCGCCAGCGAATACCTCTCTGCCATCGGTTACTCCGAAGAGGAAAGCGAATCCGAGAAAGAACCGATCGAGGAATGGCTGGATCCTTCCGAGGAAACGGGTATCATTTACATAGAACAAAACAACATCTACGCCGTAGATGGCGCTTCGATCGAACAATACATCTCCGACCATTACAACCTCATGGAGTTGGCCACTCTGTGAGCATGTAAAACACTATTTTTCATTCATTTTGTGTAGTACCTCTTTCAACGAAGAAAAACAATGAAACAATACATTTTCACCTTCATCCTGTCTCTCGGACTGTGCTTGGGTCTGAGTGCACAAGTTGCTCCTGCAAAAAAAACTTCTGACGAAAAGGACCAGGGACACGCACTCCGGGAAAACCTCCGGAAAGCTACCGAAGCATTCATGGCTTCCCCGGACTCCAAACAAGCCGAAAATGACTTTGTAGAAGCACAAAAAGCTGTCTTTTCCTATCAGAAATATCTGGAATCTCAGCGGAAAGCCCGGGCAAAGAAAAATGGTGGTGAAGCATTCCTGCAAGCAGAAGCCCGATACAAAACAGCCAAAGAAAAGCTCGAGGAAGCAAAAAAGGCTTTTGAAAAACAACCGGAATCCACTGCTGCACGCAACACTTTCGTAGAAGCGCAGAAAGAGGTTTTCGAGGCGCAAAAGGCCATGAAACCGCTCATCCTGGTGGACGGCAAAGAATGCAAGGACCTCTTCGGTCTTGACAAACGGGACATGAAGTCCTTTACCGTACTCAAAAATCCGGAGGACTTGAAGCCCTATGGGGATAAAGGGAAGAACGGCGTGGTACTGATCACCACTTACGGCAAATCGGCCGGGAAAGCAACCCTCGAACAAATGCGCATGCGGTATCTCCTGCGAGCCATCGGTCTAAAAGAACAGCAGGAAAAAACTTTTGAAAAGATCTACAATTCCTATTCCGCACAAGCCGAAGCCCTGCGGCAGGAAAACAAAACGCTCGCCGAAAAAGACACCTGGCAGGATGCTCTGGAACAAATCCTGAAAAACAACATCTCCATCGAGCAAAAACGTTACGAAATGTTCCGCAGTCTCAAGAGTATTCTCTCGGACAAACAGTTGGCCAAGTTGTACCGTGCCGACCTGCGTTTTGCCCGTGAAATGATGGCCCGAAGCAATACACCGGTCCCATCTGCCGATCCCATCGCGGATAAAAAACACCCTGAAGGACCACAAAACCCCGGGAAAACACCTGCCGGAGCCAAGAAAGAAGCTCCTGCTCCCCCCGCGATAAAGAAATGATTTTTGGCTTTTTTATTGTGCTGTTATAGATGTTTGGAACGCAAAGGGAGGACCTCGGGTAAAACCGAATCCTCCCTGCGCTTTTTCTTTTTACCCGCACCCTGCGCCCTCGAACCATCGCTCCCTCCTTTCAGGATAGCCCCGGCTTTCATTAACTTTTCATAAAACAGGATGCGCCTCGGCAAGCTCGAGGGGAAAAACTTCGTTTTCCACTCGCCTTTGCAACCGGCTTTCTCTATCTTTGGATAAGATAGGATGCGCCTCGGCAAACCCTCGGGGAAAAACTTCGTTTTCCACTCGCCTTTGCAACCGGCTTTCTCTATCTTTGGA
>CABSLV010000023.1 GCA_902478645.1 uncultured Flavobacteriales bacterium
TTCTTCGCGGCTCCGGCAGCCGGCTGCGAGAACGGCGAGGAAAAGGAAGGGGAAAAGAAAAAGAAGGATGCGTTTCATTTTGCGGCCGAGGGATATCGTGGTGTAAGGGGAAAAAAGGGTTCTGCAAGAGACTTTCTCCCCTCGCGGGCAAGTTACGAGGAATTTTTGGTAGAAAAGGCCGTCGGGGGGGGATTATTTCACCGCCCAAGAGCGAGGGTATTTTTGGAAAGAGTAGGGGGAGGGGAAAAACAAAAACCCGCGCTCACGAAAGTGAGCACGGGTTTTTCCGAATGATCGGATGAGGTTCCCCGCAATTATTTTACGGTAGCCGTGTATTCGATCAGGTCGACCAGTTTGTTGGAGTAACCGATCTCGTTGTCGTACCAAGCAACCAGTTTTACGAAGTGGTCGTTCAGTGCGATACCAGCCTTTGCATCGAAGTTCGAGGTGCATTTTTCGCCGACGAAATCCTGCGAAACGACCGCGTCTTCGGTGTAGCTAACGATGCCTTTCAGCTCGCCTTCTGCAGCTTCCTTGACAGCCTGGCAGATTTCTGCGTAGGTCGTGGGTTTCTCCAGAACGGCGGTCAGGTCAACTACCGATACGTCAGCGGTGGGAACACGCAGGGACATACCGGTCAGTTTGCCGTTGAGCGAGGGGATCACTTTACCTACGGCCTTGGCAGCACCGGTGGACGAAGGAATGATGTTGCACAGAGCCGAACGGCCGCCGCGCCAGTCTTTCATCGAAGGACCGTCTACGGTCTTCTGGGTAGCGGTGGTAGCGTGTACGGTGGTCATAAGACCTTCCTTGATACCGAATTTGTCGTTGATGATCTTGGCCAGCGGAGCCAGGCAGTTGGTGGTGCAGGAAGCGTTGGAGATGATGCTCTGCGAAGCCTCGTAGGTCTTGTGGTTTACACCCATTACGAACATCGGGGTATCGTCTTTCGAAGGACCGGACATTACCACGCGTTTTGCACCAGCCTGGATGTGTTTTCCAGCGAGTTCTTTGGTCAGGAACAGACCGGTGGACTCGACGATGTATTCAGCCTTTACTTCGTCCCATTTCAGGTTGGCCGGGTCGCGTTCTGCCGTTACGCGGATCACGTTGCCGTTGACGATCAGATTGCCGTCTTTTACTTCGACCGTGCCGTCGAATTTGCCGTGTACCGAGTCAAATTTGAGCATGTAAGCCATGTACTCGGGATCGATCAGGTCATTGATGCCGACAACCTGAATGTTGGGGCGGTTGATGGCAGCCCGGAAAACCAGACGACCGATACGGCCGAAACCGTTGATGCCAATTCTTACTTTTTCCATGATTTTAAATGTTTTTATGGTTGATTATTGATTTTTAGGCATTCATGATATTGGCCACGCGACGGAACTCTTCGATGGTCTCGTGCGTGCGTTTGACGTCAAAGTCGTTTTCGAGGTCATAAGGCACCGTGTTGTCGCGCAGCGGAGTGTAGGCGATCTTGTTGTCCCGTACACCGGCAACCTGTCCGTCCAGTCCTTTCAACAGACCTTCCACGGCTGCTACGCCCAAACGGGTAGCCAGTACGCGGTCTGCCGTGGTGGGCGATCCGCCACGCTGGATGTGTCCCAGGGTCGTTTCCTTGATGTCTTTTTCCGGCATGCGTTTTTTCATCTCTTCGGTGATGATGCGTACGCGTTCGCCGATGTGCTGACCGTTTTCCGACACGATGACGATCGAGGAACTTTTCTTGCGGCCTTCAGCTTCGTGGAGGTCCTTGACGATCTCTTCGTACAGTTCTTCCCCGTCGGGGATGATGCTGTGGTTTTCCTTGTCTTTTTTAGGAGGCAGGATGATCTGTTCCACGCCGGTAGCCATGCCGGTATAGACGGCGATGTAACCCGAACCGTGTCCCATCACCTCGACGAAGAAGATACGGTCGTGCGAGGCAGCCGTATCGCGGATCTTGTCGATAGCTTCCATGGCCGTATTGATGGCCGTATCGAAACCGATGGAAAAGTCCGATCCGTAAATGTCGTTGTCGATCGTGCCCGGAATACCCATTATGCGCAGGCCGGTCTCTTTCTGCAGTTTGAGTCCGCCCGTAAATGAACCGTCGCCGCCGATCACTACCAAGGCGTCAATTCCCGCTTCCCGGGCATTGCGAGCGGCCTGAAGACGTACCTCAGGATCCTTGAACTCCTTGCAACGGGCCGAGCGCAGGAACGATCCGCCCCGGTTGATGATGTTGCCCACGTCGCGGGGAGAGAGTTCGATAAAGTCTTTTTCCAACAGACCTTTGTAACCCTGTTCGATTCCTACGCACTCGATCCCGTAGGTAGCACACGTACGGGCTACGGCACGAATCGCCGCATTCATTCCCGGAGCGTCGCCGCCCGAGGTGAGTACGCCTATTTTTTTGATTTTGCTATCAGACATGATGCGATGTATCTTGTATGTTTTGTATTTCCTTCTTCCTAATGAAAAGCGTTCTCCGGAAAGAACCACGCAAATTTACGGAATAATTGTGGAAATTCTCTTAAAAAACCGTTAGATTTTCCACTTCGGAGCAAGCCTTGAAAGAGAATGTATCCGGTTGATTTGTATCAACTTACAAAAAATATTTCAAAATACGTCATCCTCTTCTTCCGGAAAGAGCCTCCCCCGGGCCGAACCTGCGGCTCCGGAGAAGCCCCCGGCTTGTTTTTCCGAGTCCTGTTTTTCGACCCTGTTTACGGGAAAAAGCCCTTTTCGGTCAAACGGAACTGGGGCGAGAACTCTTGCGGTGAAGTCTCAGCAGCGGGAAAAACGCAGGAACTCCATCGTGTCTTCTCCGTCGGCGTATTGGTCCAAGGCAGGGCGTTGTGCGCTGCCGAAGGGCAGATGCCCGGGGCCGACGACGCATTGCAGTGCCTCGCCCAGCGAACGGAGGTAGTCTTCCGCCTGGGCAAGCGTCCCGTACCGCCGGTAACTCGCCGTGCCGAGGGGTGCCGCCGGCGTGTCCGAGGGAACGAGCAACAGGAAACCGGTATCGTACACGCCGGCATTTTGTTCGCTCAGGACGGACATCGCCCGGCGGTAGTCGTAATTGTTGCGGTATTTGGGATGGTCGGCGATGCCGGCGTATTTCCCCAATGCGCGTCCCAGCCGGGAGAGGTCGAAGTCCTCGGGAACAAGCACCTGGGTAACGTTGCGGCAACCCAGGCCGAAATACAGCAGCATGTCGTCGGCCAGTTGTTCCAGTTCCTTCTCCGAGGTATTCTCCGCGATGAGTCCTACGCTGTAACGGGCGTGGCGTAGCAGGGCGGGGATCTGCCGGAAATAGTACCGGAAGTAGCGCTGGGTATCGTCGTTGCCGGTGGCGATTACCGCATCGATCCCTTCCCGGACCAGCCCGGGGGCGAGCGTCAGTCGGTCGGCAAGCGATGGTTCGGCTTCCTGGAGGCATTGCGTGGCGGCGGTGATGAGCGCCGTATCGTCCCGCGAAGGTTTGATCACGGCCCGGTGTCCGCTCACGTAGGTACAGAGGATGTCGTGCAGCCCTACCATCGGGATGTTCCCGGCCAGTACCAGCAGGACGTTTTTCGATGCATCGGGCAGGGGATAGCGATCCACCCATTGTGTCAAGGCAGGTTCGCGGAGCAGTTCGCCCCATTGCCGGGCGGCAAAGCGGATGTTTTCCGGGGTAAACCACGGGTTGTCCGCGCTGGCTTTTTGCAGGGCGGATTGCCAGCGGGGGTCGTTTTCACCCCGGCGGAACATTTCCCCCAGCCGGCAGAGGGCTTCGAGGGCTTTCTTTCGTTCTTCGTGCGGACGGGTCATGGCAAGGGGTAGAGGGAGAGATAAGTTTCGAGGATTTCGCGGATGTTGGGGAAGGTGTCGTTTAAGGCTTGTTCTACGCCGCGGCGGTCGAGCCATTCCACGCGTTCGATGCCTTCTTCGCTTTGGGGGCAGGTGGTGCTTTGGCAGGTCTGCATGGCAAACCACGCGGTGTGTTTGATGGCCCATTGTCCTTCCAGCAGGTAGGCATGCCGCGTGATTCCCACGGGGGCGACGATGGAAAGCCCTTCCGTACCGGTCTCCTCGCGGACTTCCCGCAAGGCGTTTTCCCGATCCGTTTCTCCGGCTTCGCGCCAACCTTTAGGCAGGTCCCAGCGTCCTTGGCGACGGATCATCAGGATGCGTCCCGAGGGCTCGTGGCGGACGATGCCTCCGCCGGCCGGGATGTGTCGGAAAAAACTGTCGAATATTTTTTGCAGATCCTCGCCTGTGGTGCTGAGGAATGCGATTTTTGCCTTACCTTTGTCGAAACAGTCCGCAACGACCCTCCGCAGGGTCTGCGGGTCGGGATCGACCCAGGTGCGTGTCCCGTCCGTGGGTTCCTGTGCAGGGAAAAGGACGAGATTTCGATTGAAATAGACTTTATACATATTCAAAGATCATGCTCAAAGACAAGCAAACGGCCCTTACCACGGCGAAATACCTGTTGGAGATCGAGGCGGTACGCCTGCAGCCCGAGAAGTATTTTACCTGGGCCAGCGGGTGGCATTCCCCCATCTATTGCGACAACCGGATGACGCTTTCGTATCCGAAGATCCGCACGTTCCTTGCCGAATCGTTTGCAAAGATAGTGCAAAACGGCGACACTTATCCCGATGTGATCGCAGGAGTAGCTACCGGAGCGATCGCCGTAGGGATGCTCGTAGCCCAGCAACTGGACTTGCCTTTTGTCTATGTGCGTCCCGAACCCAAAAGCCACGGCCGGGGCAACCAGATCGAAGGCTGCCTGCAGGCAGGGCAGAAAGTAGTGGTGATCGAGGACCTGATCAGTACCGGCGGCAGCAGCCTGGGTGCGGTAGCCGCGTTACGGGAAGCCGGTGCACAGGTGTTGTACATGGCTGCCATCATGACCTACGGTTTCTCCGTGGCGCAGGACAATTTTGAAAAGGCCGGGGTGACCTTGACCACCCTGTGCGATTACGATACGCTCATCACCCAGGCTGCAGCCATGCACTACGTGCAACCTTCCGATCTGGAACTGCTGGCGCGTTGGCGGGAGAACCCTTCCCAGTGGAAAAAGGAAGACACGGCTCCCGAAGGGGAAAAATGAACAACCGTACGCTCGAAAAGTACATAGCCAAAACCTGAAATACCATGAGACTCGAAGGACCTGTTACCCAAGTAGCCCGCTCGCAGCAGACGGTGTATGCCGCGGTAAACGATGTGGAAAAGTACAAAGACTACATGCCATCGGCCGTTTCCTCGTTCGCTACGGGCGAAGATTACGGCATGCCCTGGTTTTCCTTTACCATCGGGGGTATGCCCGAGATCAAGATGGTGCGCAGTGTGGCCGAACCTTTTTCCCGGGTGGTGTTTTCCACGCCGATGGGGGCGAAAATATCCCTCGAGGTGCGTATAGAGTCCCTCGCGGACGAGCAGAGTTCGGTGCAGGTGGCCATCGAAGCCGATGTCAATCCGATGTTGCGCATGATGGTCGAGCGGCCTCTCCGCCGTTTCCTGGAGGATCTTTCCGAAAAGATAGGCCAGGTGAAATAATCCGTTCCCTCCGGTTCCGGGGCAGGCGAATAAAAAGCGGGCGGCGCACAGCGCCGCCCGCTTTTTATTCGCCTGCCTCGCCGCAGTCCGTCGAGGAAGTTCTCCGGACAGAAAGCCCCGATGGAATCCTTTTTTTGTCTTTTGTTTAGTCTTTTGTAGGAATGCTTTTGGCAGGATGGCTCGGTTGGGTCTCTTGCTGAGATGGTAGAGCATAGGCAGGCAATTCGGGAGCGGGCAAAAAGAAAGCGGCGCACAGCGCCGCTTTCTTTTTGCCCGCTCCCGGATCGAGGAGATCAAGCCTTTTTGGAGCGTTTGTTTTTCGCTTTCTTCACCTTTTCCGGTTTTTCGGTTTTGGCGTTTTTCAGTTTGGCATCCTGCGGAACATTGACGATGGTCAATTCATCGAGGATGTTCTGCGCCCCCATCACCTTGTCGATGACGAACAGCACGTAGCGGATGTCCACGCTGATGGTGCGCTGGAGGTTGGGCTCGAATTCGATGTCGCCGCTCATGGCTTCCCAGTTGCCGTCGAAGGCGATACCGATGAGTTCTCCCCGTCCGTTGATCACCGGCGAGCCGGAGTTACCTCCCGTGATGTCGAGGTTGGAAAGGAAGCAGGTGATCAGCTGGCCTTTGGAGTTGGCGTACTGGCCATAGTCGCGCGCAGCATTGAGGTCGAGCAGTTTTTGCGGAGCGTCAAATTCCGGATCGCCCTTCTTGTACTTCTGGGCCACACCGTCCAGGGTCGTTTCGTAGTGGTACGTAACCCCGTCCTTCGGGTCGTAGGGCAGGATGTTCCCGTAGGTAAGGCGCATGGTGAAGTTGGCATCCGGATAGAATACCCGACGGCCTTCGAAAGCCTTTTGCAGTGCGGCATGGAACAGGCGGTCGGCCCGGTTGAAGGAGTTGACGATCTCCCGGTTCTTTTGGTTGAGAGCCAGATACTGGTCATAGTAGGACTTGAACACCTCGATGGCCGGATCTTTCAGGACAGCTTCCGGATCGTCCTTCAGGGCAGCCTGCAACTTCTCGGGGCAGAACAGCAGCGAGGTCTCCATCGCAGCGGCCAGCGAATCGACGCCAATCTCTTGGATGCGGGCCGAGAGAACCGCAGGCAACAGACTGTCGGGAACATTCTTGACGATGTGTTTCATCAGCTCGGTGGACAGACGCTTCTCCAAGTTCATGTCCAGACGCTCGTAGTATTTGGGCAGGCGTTCGATGAAGGCTCCGCGCAGCGAATCCGAGTATTGCGGCGAGGAGAAGATCGTTCCCAACTGCCAAGCTACCGAAGATACCGTCGAACCCGAAAGCCCTGCCTGCGAGAGATACTGCAGGGCGGCCGTCGAAGCAGCGGTGGCTGCGTAGTAATCCTGCATGGTTTGGAAAATATCTCCGTAAACGGCCTTGCGTACCGGGTCGGCTTCGATCCAGGCGGCTACTTCGGCTTCGATGCCCCGTTTCTTATCGGCCGTCTTGTTTTTGGTCAGCGCATCGATCATCCCGATGCGGTTTTTCCAGTAGTTGGACGTCGAAGCGAAGGACGAAGCGTAGTTCAGGCGCACCGTGTCGTTGGCGGCCATCGCCTCGCGCATGATGTTCAGTTTGGCGTCGCGGGCATCCACGAAGGCCGGGTATTCGGTATTTACCAGAAAATCGATGCCCCACGAGGTGAGGTAGCGCTGCGTGGTGCCGGGGTACCCCATGATGAAGCAGAAGTCCCCTTCCTTCTTGTCGCCGATATTGATCGTAAAGTGTTCTTTCGGGCGGTAGGGTACGTTGTCTTCGGAGTAGTCGGCCGGGTTGTTGTCCTTGTCGGCATAGATGCGGAACATGGAAAAGTCGCAGGTATGGCGAGGCCACATCCAGTTGTCCGTTTCGCCGCCGAACTTACCGATGGAATAGGGCGGAGTGCACACCAGACGAATGTCGCGGAATACCTGATAAACGAACAGGTAGTATTCGTTGCCCTTGTAGAAGCTCTTGACCTCGGTGCGGTATTTGCCGTCTTCGCTGGCTTGCTGTTCGATCTCGGTGGCGATCTTCTCGATGGCTTCGTACCGTTCGTCCTCGGTCATGTTGGGGGTGATGACTTCCTGGATGCGGTTGGTCACGTCTTCCATCCGCACGAAGAAAGTAACGGTCAGCCCTTTGGCCGGGAGTTCCTCTTTCATCGAGGGAGCGTAAAATCCGTCGTGCAGGTAGTCGTGTTCCGGGGTAGAGAGGTCGGCGATGGCACTGAAACCGCAGTGGTGGTTGGTCAGCACCAGACCGTTGGCCGACACCATTTCCGAGGAGCAGCCGTTGCCGAAGATAGGCACCGCATCCTTGAGCGAAGAGTTATTGATGCTGTAGATCTCTTCCGGAGTCAGTTGCAGGCCATGCTTCTGCATGTCCACATAGTTGAGCCGCTTGATAAAGATCGGCAGCCACATACCCTCGTCGGCACGCGCCTGGCCCGGAAAGAGCAGGCAGCCAGCCAGCAGGGCAGAGAGGAAAAATCGTTTTTTCATCGTCGATTCGAATTTTTGTTGATTTCTTGATGCGCAAAGTTAAGAATTTGCCCGCAAAAAAGAAAATGCTTTCCCCGGCGCGAAAGACCCCGAGGATACCTGTGTGAAACAAGAATTCCTTCCCGGAAAGGCTCCGTTTAGCGGATGACCCGCACGTAGTCCTCCTTGCGGGGTTTGCGTGGCGAGGGTTCTGCCGCCGGATAGCCCAAGGACAGGGCTCCGACCCCGCAGAGTCCCTCGGGCAGGCCCCATTGTTTCATCAGCGCAAGGCCCTCTTCGGTAGCGAACATTTCCCGTTCGCGGTTGATCCAGCAGCTGCCCACCCCCAGCGCATGGGCTGCCAGCATCATGTTTTCCAATACGCAGCTGGCATCCTGGACGGCATTTTTCGCCTCTTGGGGAGCGAAGACCAGCACGAGGGTCGGCGCGCCGTAGTACGGGTCGGCCGAAGTATTCATCACGCGGGCGTTCATGGCCGAGAGCTGTGCGATCTGCCCGGGGTTTTGCACGGCTACGATATAGGGCGATTGGGCACCCATGGCCGACGGAGCATATGTTCCGGCTTGGAGGATAGCCTCCAGTTGTTCGTCTGCGATCTGTTCGGGACGGTAGCTGCGGCAGCTGCGCCGCGTTTGGATCAGGTGCAGGAAGTCTTTTTCCATAGCGGATACGTTTTTTTTCTATTGTATGGCAAAAATACGGAAAGCCGACTGCAAAGCCTCGGGGGAAGACGAAGTTTTTCCCCGAAGGATTTGCCGAGGCGCATCCTGTTTTATCCAAAAATAGCGAAATATTATTTCCTGTCCTCCAAACAAATACGGCAACAAAATTATAACTTTTTCAGATGATAAGACAAAAAATATTAAATTAAAACTTCAATCCTCTGTTTTTTCTTGGCTCTTCTGTCGGTCTTCGTAAACTATGCTGTAATTTATCAAACTGCTTTTTGAACATGGGAAAACCATTTGTGTGCTTTTTCGAGCAAAGTGTTCAGCCGGGATATTTCCCTGTCTTTGGCTTCAATCTCTTGATTGTGTATTCCTTGAAAATACAGTCAGGGCAGCCTGACCGTGATTCATTGATTTAACCTTTTGCCTGTCCGGTCGTGATGATCGGGCAGGTTTTCCTGTGTTCCGCCCTGACGGGGCCCGACAGGCTTTTATAGCCTGGCATCAGCCTTTTTTACACCCCAAAATGTAAAATTGGGTGTTTATTGAGAGAAACAAAAGAAAATAGGATAATATATTTGACAATAATATCCTGTTTTTTAATTAGTAATGTTAATATTATTCTCCACGTATAAACATATTCTGATAGTTAATCACAAGCCGTTTGAATGACAATACGAAGTCTGCTCCCAATGAACCTGAAAACAGTTGGCTGCCAGATTCTGTATTCTTAACGACTTCCGTATCATATAATGTTACAGTAGTACCTGCTGCCTTAAAACAGAACTTTGGCAATGTGACTGCTGTTGTCTGCGATATTCCACCAAATCCTCCACGGGAAGTTGCATGTTCTGCAAGCCCCTCAATGGCATGAGGAAACATTTCTGCGAATTTGTTCCCCAAATCGGACTTTACGTTTCCGGTATCAAAAATCAGATCAATAGGTTTCTCGTCATAATTTATCCGTACCTGTGGTGTGTTTGAAGACAGATACATATTCGGCTCTCCGTCTGACACTTTGTGGGGAAAAACATACTTGCCAGCTTCATTGTCTATGATTATTTCCCGTGCGTCCCTTATAAAGTTATAACCAAGCACTCCGTCAAATGTAAATACAGAATCTAGTTCATTGTCGGGAGGGGCAACCATAAAAATAGGGTTATGATATACCAGTTCTCCGATTTTCATAGAATCTGCCGTGGCGAGTCTCACAAAACCAATCTCCATACCTGATACGGGAATAGAATCTGCCACAATTTTCAAACCGGCTTCTTTCGCATATTTCTCTGAAACGAAATTGCCGAAAGAACAGCCTGTGTCGAAAATATAGTTTTTCGTTATGCCATTTACTTCTACGGGGATATAAATATGCTTGCCTCTTCCCACGGTTTCAACACTCATTGGTACTGCAATGTCCAAATCAGGACGTTCAAGATAAGGCTTTGGCACATTGGTGAGTGTCTTGCCAACCTTTTCTATAAACACAAAACTATAAAGAGCCTCAAACGGTACAGAATTTTTGAGTGCATTTACAAGGCTTTCCCCAACTTTTCCAGCTTGCTCATACATGCCCAAATTTAAAAAGTTCATGCCTTGCAAAGCTACCATACCTATTGAGGTTTGTCCATCCATTTCATTTTGGTGATGCAACAACAAACTGTCAAGGGCAACAGCAGCATTATCCAACTTGTTGAATCCAATGCCTAATTGTATGTCTGCTATAAGATTAAGCATTTTTATATTCACAGAGTCTCTTAATTTCGGATATTCATTTCTCAATTGGAACAAATCTCCGCTGTTCAAAATTTCCCCCATTTTCACATCGGCCTGTGTTTGTGAATAAACAGAACTATACCCTAATAAAAAAGTGATAAGGAGAAATGAAAGTCTATTTATAATTTTCATACTAAATTGTGTAATACTAAATTAGATATGATGCAAAAATAGCGAAAGCCTCGGGGGAAAACAAAGTTTTTCCCCGAAGGATTGGCCGGGCGCATCCTGTTTTATCTAAAAATGCAAAAAAAGCCCTGCGATGCGGGGCTTCAAAGGACAAGGATAAAAGGCAATCCATATAATAACGAACGACCTAAACAATATGCATATTTCTCATTACTTGCAAAAAAAACGCCCCGGAAAAAATCCCAGGGCGTTTTTAAGGACAATTTTAAAATTATACACCACATTCTTTCAATTGCGCCTGAGCTTTTTCAAGCAACGAGATCAATTCATCAATTTTATCCAAAGATAAAGTTTCCATAGATCTGGATGTATAACTTTTGGTCTGCACATAGAGTATCCAAGGTTTTTCCGGGTTTCTCAAATTTGAATACGCCCCTATCAACACCCCGTCACGAGATCTGTATTCGCATTCGGTATAAGTCGTTGCCTGTTGATTGATCACATTATCTCTCAAATATTTAACAGACTGTATACATGCCTCCAATTCGTCCGAATCAAGCGTCCCAATGTACGTATCTGTCCCAATGGATGAAGTATATTCTGTTTCCAATCGTAATGCACCGACTTTGGACTTGCTTACCACATCCGTTATCAAGATATTTTGGAATTTAACACTGATGGAAGATTTCCCATAAGAGATATTCCCTATGTCGAAAAATTCCTTTTTCAACAATGCTCCATCTTTTTTTAAAAACTCGACTGTTTTACTTTTGGAATCATTTCCCTTTGTCTCTTGCGCAAAGCCACCAATACACAACACCATGGACAATGCTAATAGTAATACTTTTTTCATAAGTTGTATGGTTAAATTGTTCATACAAACATGGTAATTATTTCCTACAATTTTTCATAGTCTTGCGAGATTTTTAGCAACATCCAGTTTCTGCTGCATCGCATGGATATCCGACAATACTACATAAGCGCGATGCACCCTCTTACTGGCAACACGTTACAGATTTCTCTCTCTTTTTTTCCAAAAAAACAGACGAACACAACTCCTTTCCTGTCGGCGATCATTCCCGGTGGACAATGGTACCGGTAGCCTGATGCGTAGGCATGACCAGCACTTCCGCCACTTGGATGTGTTCGGGCACGGAGGCGGCGAAATACACCACCTCGGCTACATCGTCCCCCGTGAGCGGGCGCACACCCCGATAGACCTTGTCCGCAGCCTGACGGTCGCCCCGATAGCGCACGATGGAAAAACGCGTCTCGACCAGGCCGGGCTTGACGTTGGTTACCCGCACCGGCGTATCGACCAGGTCGATGCGAAGCCCGTCGGAAAGCGCCTTGACGGCAGCTTTGCAGGCGCAATACACACTGCCGCCCGGGTAGGCATAATCCCCGGCGATCGACCCTATGTTGATCACATGGCCGCGTCCGCGCTCCACCATGCCGGGAACCACCAAACGGGTCATGGCCAGGAGCGCTTTCACATCGGTATCGATGACCGTATCCCATTCGTCCAAGTCGCCTTCGTGCTCCTTGTCCACCCCGATGACCAGTCCTGCGTTATTTACCAGTACATCGATATCTTTCCACTCGGGCGGCAAGCTGTCCAAAGCGGACGAGGCGGCCGCGCGGTCGCGCACATCGAAGGGCAAGAGGCAAGCCTGCGCGCCGTAGTCGGCCTCCAAGGAGGTTTTCACTGCCGTGAGGCGTTCGAGGTTACGACCGTTGAGAATGACGCGGTGGCCGTTTCGGGCAAATATCCGCGCACAGCCTTCCCCGATACCGGAGGAAGCACCTGTGATCAGAACCGTTTTCGTATTCATGGTTTTTCTGCCTTTTGTTTGCGTTTCGATCTTTTTCTCTCCCTGATCCAAGCAGCCACGAAACCTCCTGAACCCTCGAGGGACTAAAGGATGCGGCGACGCTTGAGCTCCCACACGATCAGCACCACGAGCAAGGCCAGGATGAGTCCTACCAGCAGCGGATGCAGGTGCCACGCGCGGGGCTCCATCAGCAGGGTGAGCAAAACACCGGCCGCTGCGCCACCCAAATGCGCGGCATGCCCCACGTTACCCCACGAACGACGCATCCCGTAAGTGGTATAGAGCAGGTACGCCACGGCAAAGATATATCCGGGGATAGGGATCGGGATGGGGAAAATGACCAGTTCCAACTTCGGATGCAGCACGATGGCCGAGAAAAGCACGGCCGAGACCGCTCCCGATGCGCCGACGGCGGCATATCCGGAGTCGTTGCGGTGGATCAGGTAGGAAAAATAACCCGAAAGCCCCAGGCCGACGAAGTACAGCACGAAAAAGCGCACTTCCCCCAAAACACCGAAGGGGATCGAGTAGAAAAAGTATAGGGTGATGGCATTGAACAGCAGGTGCATCCAGTCCACGTGGAGGAAACCGCAGGTGATCAGCCGGTAGTACTCCTTCTTGTACTTCACGTCGCTCACCTCGAAGAGGTACTTGCGGAAGAACACCGGATCGCGGAATCCCCGCATCGAGACGACGAACATCGCGATGAAAAGCAACAGGACGGACAGTTCGGGCATGGTTCGGATGGGTTTTGGTGATGATTTGTTTAGCGATAAGGATACAAAAATACGATTTTCCCCCATTCCCCGGCAAAAAATCGCACCGTCCCGGACAACGCCCCGCCCGCCTGCTGCCCTGCGGGAGGGTATCGCCCCGCACCGTTCCCCTCGCGCAGGAACGCTCCGTCCCGGCCTCCATAGAACCTTCCAAGGGAGCATATCCGAAGGCTTCCTTTTTTCCACCCTTCACTGCAGAACGCTTTTCCCGAAACCATCTCGCCCCGACAGACACTTATTTTGTCATCCTGCCCGTCCTTGCTTGTATCACAGACAGGGTGTATGAACCTTCGATGCTTCAACAGAAATCCGCCACCCTGCCGGGATGACGGATTTCTATTAGCACTTGATTTTACCACGACTGTCCTCCAGTCGTTTTGCACCTACCACAGACTGTCTGCGGATATTTTCGAAAACCTTCGAAGCCTCCTTGCCTAATTGCCCCGGTAGGTGGAATACCCGTACGGCGAGAGGGTGATGGGGACGTGGTAATGGCTCGACCCGGAGATCTGGAACACAACTTCGATAAAGGGATAGAAGCTGTCCTGCCCTTGTTTTTCAAAATACGGCCCTACGTGGTACGTGAGTTTGTACACCCCGGAGTGGTCGCTGCCGTCCTGCTCCAGGAAATCCTTCACCCGGCCATTCCCGTCGGTGGTCTTTTCGTCGAGAAGTTCCCACTCGCCCTGCGGAGTGAGTTTGGAAAGGCTTATGACCACTTCGGGGGCGGGCTGTCCGGTGTGGATGTCGAGGATGTGGCTCGAGAGCTGGTAGGTCTTTTGCTGCCCTTGCAGGGAAAATACCGCCAGCAGACCCAACAGGGTGGCGATGGTCCATTTCAATCTCATAACTTGTTCTTTGTTTTGATTTTACACAATGCGAAGATAAACACATTCCCCGAAAAAACAAGCGGTCGGGGATGGGGCTCACCCGACACACACGAAAAAGAGGCCTCCCCTCTCTCCCCCCTTTTTCCTGCGGACAAAAATTCGGCGGTTTTCCCGGGGGATGCCGCCGGATGTGTCCGAATATTGCTAACTTTATGCCCCGAGAGGGCGAAACCTCCCCTCCCTTCCCGGGAAGGGGGATTTGCCCGGATGAAAAACGAAAAAATACAGACGTTATGACAACAGATGAAAAGATAAGCGCCCTGCGCAGCGCGATGGCGGCTGCGGGCGTCGATGCGACCATTGTTCCCTCCTCCGACCCGCATCAGAGCGAGTATTCCGCCCCGCGCTTTGCGGTGCGCGCCTGGGTGAGCGGGTTTACCGGGTCGGCCGGTACGGCAGTAATTACCCGAGACCACGCCGGATTGTGGACCGACTCCCGGTACTTCCTCCAGGCCGAGGCGCAACTGGACGGCACCGAGGTACAACTGCACAAACTCCAGGTACAGACCGAGCCCGAATGGGTAGCTTGGTTGGCGGAAAACCTGCCGGCCGGTTCGGTGGTCGGAGTGGACGGTCGGGTATTTTCCCGGGCTTCGGCACGGGGAATGGAAAAACTCCTGGCCGGGAAAGGGATCTCCCTGCGGGTGGATTTCGATCCGGCTCAGGTATGGACCGAGGGTCGGCCGTCGATGCCCGTCTCCCAGGTGTACGTGCACGATGTACATACGGCCGGGGTTTCGGCACGGGAAAAGGTGGAGCGTATCCGGAAATTCCTCAGGGAAAAAGGGGCGGATGCGATCCTGATCGACGCTCTGGACGAGGTGGCCTACACGCTGAACATCCGCGGGGGGGACGTGGCTTTCAACCCCGTTACCTACGCTTACCTGGCGGTTACGCCTTCGCAGGCCATCCTGTTTATCGACGGGGAGAAACTCTCTTCGGAGGTGAAAAACTACCTGCAAACCGTCAGTGTGGAGGTGCGCCCGTACCGGCAGGTGGAGGACTGGATACGTTCCTGCGCAGGGAAAACGCTCTGCATCGACCCGACGAAATTTTCGGCCTACCACAGTTCGCTGCTTCCCGAGGGATCGAAAGTGATCGAGAGCATCTCGCCGGTGGGGATGATGAAATGCGTGAAGACCCCGCAGGAGATCGCGGGCGAACACCGGGCGATGCTCAAGGATGCGGTGGCCTTGGCCGAGTTTTACCGCCGGGCCGAAGAGGACGCCGAGAAAAACGGTTGGGACGAGGCCGACCTGGCGGAACTGGTGGGCTCGATCCGCGCCAAACAGCCGGGATACATCAGCGAGAGTTTCGGGGCCATCGTCGGTTTCCGGGAGAACGGCGCCATCGTCCATTACAGCCCCAAGAAAGGTTCGGCCAAAAAGATACAAGGCAGCGGGATGCTGCTGATCGACTCCGGAGGACAGTACACCGACGGGACGACCGACATCACCCGCACGCTGTACATCGGGGAGCCTACTCCGGAGGAAAAACGCGCTTATACGGCTGTGCTGAAGGCACACATCGCCATCGAACGACTGGTGTTCCCCGCCGGGTACTCCGGTCCGCAGCTCGACGCGGTGGCGCGTTCGCAGATGTGGGCCCTGGGCTACAACTACGGCCATGGGACGGGACACGGCGTAGGTGCAGCAATGAACGTCCACGAGGGGCCGATCAGCTTCGGCAACCGGGGCATTACTTCCGGGGTTCCTTTCGAGCCGGGGATGGTCATCTCGGACGAACCGGGGTACTACAAGACGGGAGGTTTCGGCATCCGGATCGAGAACTGCGTAACGGTGCGCGAGGCTTTCGAGAACGAGAACGGCCGCTTCCTGGGCTTTGAACCGCTCACCCTGGCTCCGATCGAGACCAAACTGGTGGAGGTATCCCTGTTGAGCGACCAGGAACTGGAATGGCTCAACGGGTATCACGCACATGTACTGGAGAAGGTATTACCGCTGCTCGAAGGAGAGGATGCCCGCTGGCTGACGGAGAAATGCCGCCCGCTGACGCGGTAAGTCGTTTTCTTTACCCGCTTGCGCGTCGCGCCCACTTCCTGTGGGCGCGACGCGTTTTTTATCTTGGGATACGAGGAATGTCCGGACATCTTTTGGGAATTTCTCCTCCGGTTTTTTATCTTTATCCCTGTATTCGTTTCCGGGGACTCCGGAGAAGAATGTTTTTGGGAAAATCGATCATTTCGATCGTTTTTCATGCTTAAAAAACACCATAAAGCCATGAGCCTGAAAAAAAGAATCATGATCCTCGCTGCCACGATCCTGGGCGTGGGGGTATTGCTATGGATCGGGATACTCTCGATGGGGATAAAGGATACGCCGCAATCCTTGAGCGAGGGATTCGTCATGGGATTCAGCCCGCTGAATTTCGGCACGGGATACAACGGGCGGGGATACGACGAATACGAGCCCCGTTTCTGTCCCGAGGCGTTCCGCTACGACGAGCAGTTCATCCTGCTGTACGGCCGTCTGGCGGCCGAAGACATCGGCGAGGAGGAACTGCACCGGGGAAAGTACAGCGGAGACCGGAAGGTACTGCGGGAGCGGTTTTCTCCGGTGTTCTACATCGTAACCAAAGCGGACGGTACGGTACACGGGCCGATGGACTTGAGCGAGTACCTCATCGCGCGCGATTCCCTGGGCGTTCCGAGCGGGCTTCGTCTGCAGCCGGATTTGTAAAGTCGAGCGCGACCCCGGGGAGATATTTTCCGGGCCGGGCTGTCCATTCGGGATGGATGGCGCGGGAATCCTCGGCGCAGAAAGCGGGCAGGCGGCCCCCCCTTCGGGGTGCCGCCTGCCCGCTTTCTGCGCCTGCGTACCGCTTATCGCAGCAGCATCTGCGTCCGGCCTATTTCCTTGCCGTCCGCATAGACGTACACTTGGTATTTGCCCTCGACGAAATCGCCGGGAACACCTTCCACAAAGACACTCACGTCGAGGTCCTGGTTTTCATACAATACTTCCTTCGCGCCGCTGAACTGCATCCGTTCCTCGCCTACGACAAAGAAGTTGTTGCCCTTCTCGATGCCGATGAGCTTGTCGGGCGAAACAACCCGGACGTAAACCACCTTGTTCCCGTTCTGGGCAAACTGGTTTTTGGCCAAGGTAAACGAAACGCGGATCTGGTCTGTGCGGCGAGCACGGTCGGTATCGGTCACGCGGCCCGAATTGGACACGCTGATGGCCTGTGCCTTGACATTGCGGGCGTCGAGCGTAGCAGCCGTCTTGATATCCTGCTGCATCCGTACGTTTTCCTGCACCAGTTGCTGGTTGCGGGACGAGGTCTTGCGCAGGGAGTCCTCCGCCTTGTCGCGCTGGGCGATCAGGACTTTGTTCAGGCGGTTAAGCGAATCGGCCACATGGAAAAGTTCCTTTTTTTCCTCGCGCAGGCGTTTGATCTGTGCCTGGTAGGAGCGCAACAGGCTCAGGTTGGCCTTGTAATTGACCATCGAATCGCGAAGCAGGGCGATGTGCTGCTGGGCTTCGTCGATCTCGATCTTCAACTTGGAATCCTGCACGTACAGGGTGTCGTATTCGGCCTGCAAAGCCGACAATTCGGCAATGGCCTGCTGACGGTTGTTCTCGATGATCTCGTTGTACTCCGAACGCGAATAAAAGATATACACGATAGCGGCTACCAGCAAAACGATCAACAGGATCAACACGGCGGCAGGACGACGGCGCGGCGCCTGCTTCTCTCCCGAGGAGCCGTAAGGCGTGTGGGTTGCTTTTTCTTCCATAACGGTGTTTTTTTGGTTTGTTTTTTCGGTTTTCTTATGCAATAATACGTTTTTTATACGGGTTCGGCACGCAGGAATCGGTTTTTAAATTTATTTTAACATCGAAAATCTACCCTCGACACCCTGCCCGACTGCACCTACCGCCGCGACAACACACGCCGAAAACAACGGCTCTACCCATAACCCACACATCGTTTGCATTTGTGTAACTTGTGTAAAAGGAGAAGAACCCCGGTATGCTTTTCCTTTCCTCTTTACAAAAATCTTCGTCTTCCCCCGAAGCTTTGTGCTCGGCTTTTTCCATTTTTGTAATCTTTGAAGAAGGAGTTTTCGTAACTGTTTTCTCCGCACAAATGAGGACATAAAAAAATCCGCTTCCCATGCGGGAAGCGGACGATTTACTTTGTAGCGAGAGCTGGACTCGAACCAGCGACCTTCGGGTTATGAGCCCGACGAGCTACCTACTGCTCTATCTCGCGATGTTGACGGTGCAAATATACGGCAAAATATCGGCCGATGCAAGTTTTTTTCTCCCCCGGGGGAATTTTTCGTACCTTTGCTCCGCTTTGCCGCCCCGGGCGGCACGGTATCCGATGAGAAAAAACCGCATTAGAACCACCTCTCCCGTTGTGTATTTTCGCCGTTGGGCGCGCCACCGCTATGCCGCATTCGCATCGCTGGGCCGTCAGGTGAAGATCGCCCGCCTGCGCACCGACATGTGCCTGGGAGAAGAACGGAAGGGAGGCCGTGCGCTTTTCTCGCTCGGGGACAGTTTCACCGCCTGCGACTCGATCGGGCAGGGAGAAATTCCCTCGCCACCCGACCCGCAGGAAGCGGAGAAGACCTTTTTGACACAAGTTTTAGCAGTAACCCCTCGGACCGATTGCCCGCAAGGTGCAAACCGGCTCCGAGCCACGTATATGCCCGGGAAGGAGTTTGTTTCATCGACGGAACAAACTCCTTCCCGGGCTTGTTTTTTAACCGATCTGTTATGGACATAGAACAACTGAAACAACGCGTGCTTTCCGGCGGAGAGATCGACCGGGAAGAAGCCTTGGCACTGTACCGCCAGGCGGACCTGGATGCCTTGTGCGCCGCCGCGGACGCCATTCGCCGGCATTTTACCGGCAACCGCCTGGACACTTGTTCCATCATCAATGCCCGCTCGGGCATCTGTTCCGAGGACTGCGCCTGGTGCGCACAATCGGTCTCGTACACCACCGGAGTGGCGCAGTACGACATCATCGACGAGCAGGACGCGCTTCAGGCCGCCCTGGGCAACGAACGCTATGGCGTGCACCGTTTCTCGATGGTAACCGCCTCGCGGGCCTTCCCCCGCTCGCGGGTGGAGAAAGCCTGCGAGATCTACCGGAAGATACACAGCCAGGGCAGCGGCCGCTTGAGCCTTTGCGCCTCGATGGGGCTCCTGGACCTTCCCCGGATGAAGATGCTGCGCGAGGCCGGGGTAACGCATTACCACATCAATCTGGAGACCTCCCGGCGTTTTTTCCCTTCCCTGGTGAAAAAGCACACCTACGATGACAAACTGCAGACCATACACTATGCCCGCCAGGCGGGTCTGAAGATCTGCTCGGGCGGCATCATCGGGATGGGGGAAACGGTGGAGGACCGCATCGACCTCGCGTTGGAATTGCGCAAGCAAGGCGTGAAATCCATCCCGCTGAACATCCTGAGCCCCATCAAGGGCACACCGCTCGAAAACGCCGCCCCCCTGTCCGGGGAGGATGTCCTGCGAACCATTGCCGTGTGGCGTTTCATCCACCCCGAGGCCTTCATGCGGTTTGCCGGAGGACGCTTGCGGGTGGCCGACATCGTTCGGAGGGCGTTTTCCTCGGGGATGAACGCGCTGATGGTCGGCGACATGCTCACCACGGCCGGTCCGAAGATAGAAGGCGACCTGCAGATGATCCGCGAAATGGGTTTTGAACCGAACCGGGAAGAATAAATGAAATCGCTATGGTAGATTACGACAAAATAGACCTGAAAACAGACCGGGAACATCTCTGGCATCCTTACACCTCGACCATCGACCCCTTGCCGGTGTATCCGGTAGACCGCTGCAAAGGCGTGTACATTTATCTGAAGACCGGTCAGCGGCTCATCGACGGGATGAGTTCCTGGTGGGCGGTGATCCACGGCTATCATCACCCCCGGCTGGACCGTGCCGCCCGGGCGCAACTCTCCCACGCCTCGCACGTAATGTTCGGCGGGCTGACCCATGCCCCGGCCGTCGGTCTGGCCGAGCGTTTGCTCACGGTGTTGCCCCAAGGCCTGGACAAGATCTTTTATTCCGATTCGGGTTCGGTCGCGGTGGAAGTAGCCATGAAGATGGCGCTCCAGTACCAGAGCTCCCGCGGGAAATCGGCCAAGGCCACCTTTATGACCATCCGCAACGGGTATCACGGCGACACCTGGCATGCCATGTCGGTCTGTGACCCGGTAACCGGGATGCACGGGATCTTCAACGGCCGCCTGGCCGTCCAACACTTCGTGGATACCTTTCCCGGAGGGTTTTCCGAGCCGGTGGACCTCTCAGTGGTCGAAGCGCTGGAAAGGGAAGTGAAGGCAAAAGCCGACACCCTGGCGGCCTTTATCCTCGAACCGGTCGTTCAGGGAGCCGGAGGAATGCGCTTTTACAACCCGCAGTACCTCGTGCACCTGGCCCGTATCTGCCGCAAGTACGACGTGCTGCTCATCTTCGACGAGATCGCTACCGGCTTCGGGCGCACCGGATGCTGGTGGGCCGGGCAGCACGCCGGGGTGGTGCCGGACATCATGTGCATCGGCAAGGCGATCACGGGCGGTTACATGTCCTTTGCCGCGACCATCGCCACGAAGGAAGTGGCCGATACGGTATGCGCAGGGGAGGCAGGTTGTTTCATGCACGGCCCGACTTTCATGGGCAATCCGATGGCCTGTGCCATTGCCTGCGAGAGCTTCGACCTGCTTCAGGAAAAAGGTTTTTCCCGGATCGCTCAACTGGAGAGCATTATGCGGCGGGAGCTGGCTCCCGCCGCCGAGCTGCCCACCGTGCGGGAAGTGCGCGTGTTGGGAGCCATCGGGGTGGTCGAAATGGCGCAGCCGGTCGATATGGCCACCCTGCAGCGAAAGTTTGTCGAAAACGGCATCTGGGTGCGCCCCTTCGGACGCCTGGTGTACATCATGCCGCCGTATGTGATCACCGATGCGCAGTTGCAACGCCTGTGCCGGGCGATGATCCGGTGTATCGCCGAGTAACGGGGGCGGAAAAGGAAAAAAACGAGACCTTATGCCACAGCAGGAAAACAGCTGTTCGTTTTACCGGGACCTCGAACAGCGCTTGGAGCAGCTGCGCCAGCAGGGACAGTGGAGGGAACTCCGCCGTTCGGACTACGGGCTTCCGGAGATGACCTTCGAGGGAACGCGCTATCTGAACCTCTCGTCCAACGATTATCTGGGTCTGGCCAACGATGCCGCGCTCAGGGGGGAATTCCTCTCCCGGGTGCAGGATACCCGTCTGGGGGCGACCGGATCGCGGCTGATGACGGGCAATACGCTCCCGTATGCCAATTTTGAACAGCAGTTGGAGCGCACCTACGGGCTCCCCGCGCTGGTTTTCGGTTCGGGCTACCATGCCAATACGGGCGTTCTTCCCGCCCTGGTCTCCTCGGGTGATCTGGTGCTGGCCGACCGTCTGGTGCACGCCAGCATTCTCGACGGGGTGTTGGCCTCCAAAGCCGACTTCCAGCGTTACCGCCACAACGACTACGAGCATCTGGAAGCCCTGCTCGCGCGCAACCGTTCACGGTACCGCTACGTATGGATCGTCTCGGAAACCATCTTTTCGATGGACGGCGACCGGGCCGACTTGGCGCGTCTGGTCGATCTCAAAAACCGTTACGAAGCCCTCCTGTACCTCGACGAGGCACACAGCATCGGGACCGACGGAGAGGACGGCTTGGGAATGTGCCGTCAGGCAGGCGTACTGGAGCAGGTCGATGTAGCGGTCTTTCCGATGGGCAAGGCAATGGCTTCGCACGGGGCATTCGTGCTGGCCAAGAGGCCCCTGCGGGACTATCTGGTCAATACTTCGCGGCCGATGATCTTTTCTACGGCGCTCCCGCCGGTCTGCGTGGCCTGGAGTGCCTTTGTCTTCTCGCGGATGCAGTCGATGGCATCGGAGCGCGAGCGTTTGCAGCACAACTCCGCGCAACTGCGCGAAGGGCTCCGGGAAATGGGCTACCGGGTGTTGGGGCAGAGCCACATCCTGCCGGTGGTCTTCGGGGACAATGAGGCGGTTTTGCAGGCCTCCGCGCAGCTGCGCGCACAGGGGATATGGGCCACCGCGATCCGTTACCCGACCGTTCCCCGGGGCGAGGCGAGGATCCGCCTGTCGGTCAGCTCCGCATTTTCTTCCGATCAGATACAGCGCATCTTGCAAGCATTCGATACGTGTAAAAGATGAAACATCAGTGGATCTGTAAACATACGGAGGGAGCCCGCCGGGTTCTCCTCTTTTTCAACGGCTGGGGGCAGGACAGCCGGGCTGTAGCCCGGCTGTCCTGCCCCCAGGATACCGACGTGGTGATGTTCTATGCCTACCACAGCGAAGGCGATTTCGATTTTTCTTCCCTGGCGGGATACCCGCAGCGCGAAGTGGCTGCCTGGTCGATGGGGGTGTGGTACGCCTCTCGCCTGAAGGCTTTGCAGGACGTGCAACCCACCCGGACGGTAGCCCTGTGCGGCACGCCGTGGCCGATAGACGACCGCTACGGAATCCCTTGTGCAGTATTCGACGCTACGCTCGCGGGACTCTCGCCGCGTTCGGTGGAGAAGTTTGTCGTGCGGATGGAGGGAGGCGTTGCGGCCTACCGGCAGAGCCCCCTTTCGCAGCCGGGAAGCCGCAGCTTTGAAGATGTACGCAGCGAGCTGGAATGGTGGCATCGGGCGTGTCTCTCACAAGGGGAGGCGCCCCTCACTCTTGGTTGGCAAAAGGCTCTGGTTGGGCTTTCGGATGCCATTTTCCCGCCGGAGAACCAGCTCCGCGCCTGGCAGCGCGCAGGCGTGCAGCCGTGTAGCCAGGCCCAACTGCCGCACGATCCTTTCTCTTCGTTCGGGTCGTGGGATCAGGTGTTCGACTTCTGACCCGTCCGGGGAAGGGAGAAAACGGGGACAAAAGAGAAAAAAGAAAAAAGAAAGGGAGAAAAACGGATTTGAACGCGTGAAAAACGAAACGATACCCGAAACGAAACCAACGGAGGCCACCCAGCGCGTGCGCCGTGCCTTTTCCCGCGCGGCCGATCGCTACGAAGGGTCGGGACAGATGCAGGAATATGCCGCCGGTCGCTTGGCCGAACTGTTTCGAAGGTCTTTGGGAGGGGAAAAGCCCCGCCGCGTGCTGGAGATCGGTGCCGGTTCGGGTTTTCTGACCCGCAGGCTGTGCCCGGAAGTGCTTCCTGGCGGGGCCTACACGGCCAACGACCTGACGGAGAGTTTTACCCATCGGTATCGTTCCTGGGGGTGCGTTCCCCTGGTGGGCGATGTGCTGCAGGTGGCGTTGCCCCAGGGACAGGACGCGGTGGTTTCCTCGAGTTGTTTTCAATGGATAGCCGACCTCTCGGGGCTGTTCCGCCGCTTGGCCGCTTGCCTGACCGAGGGGGGAGTGCTGTGCTTTTCGACTTTCGGGCCGGAACATTTCTTGCAGGTCAAATCCCTCACGGGGGTCGGTCTGGAGTATCCTTCGCCCGAGCGGATTGTCGGGGAGTTGGTCGGCGCGGGGTTTGAGGTAGAGGAATCCCTCCGGGAAAAGGACCTGCTCCGTTTCGATACGGCCTGGGAGATGTTGCGGTATTTCTCCGCAACGGGGGTCAATGGCATCGCCCGTCCCGCCGAAGGGATTTGGACGCCGGGGCGCTTGCAGGACTTCGAGCGGCGTTACCGGCAGCGGTACACCGCTTCGCCGGGCGATCCGCTGCCCTTGACGGTGGACTACCTCTGGTTTTCGGCCCGCAAAAGGCGTTGACCCAGACAAGAGAAGAAAGTGGGGGGCGCTCGCCTTTTTTCTATCTTTTCATAAGACAGGATGCGCCTCGGCCAATCCTTCGGGGAAAAACTTCGTTTTCCCCCGAGGCTTTGCACTCGGCTTTTCCTATCTTTGTCCTGCTAGCCATGACAGAAGAACAGCTCAATATCCTTCGCAAATATTTTCCTGCTCCGGCTCTCCCGTCGGTGGCGCAGTGGATTCCTCGCCATGGGGTGTATCTGTGCATTACACGTGCGCGCAGGAGCAAACACGGCGACTTTACGCTCGCTCCGGTGCGGGGGATGCACCGTATAACGGTCAATGGTTCGCTTCATCCGTATGCTTTCCTGCTTACCTTCGTACACGAGTTGGCTCATTTGTTGGTGCTCAAACGCTACGGCTCGCGGGTGATGCCGCATGGAGCGGAGTGGAAGGCGGAATTCCGCACCCTGATGCTCATTTTGGACCTGCGGGCTATCTACCCTTCGGATGTGCTGGTGCCGCTGGCCGACTACCTGAAAAACCCGAAGGCTTCCTCCGACCGCCATACGGCCCTCGCAATGGCTTTGGAACGCTATTCGCAGCCCGAAGCCCGGGAAGCGGAAATGACGATGGTAAGCGAACTGCCTGCCGGGGCGCATTTTTTGTTTCGGGGGCAGCGCGAGTTCGTGTTGGGAGAAAAGCGCAGAAGGCTGTATCTTTGCACCGAAATCGACACGGGGAGGAAGTACCTGTTCCAACCCCATATACGCGTGAAATTGAAAACGAACGATGAATAAGAATTACTATGCGGTCATCATGGCCGGTGGGGTGGGCAGCCGTTTTTACCCGATGAGTACCCGCACCCGGCCGAAACAGTTCCTCGATATTCTGGGTACGGGCGAGACCCTGATCCAACAGACTTTCCGCCGTTTGAGCGATGTCGTGCCGCAGGAAAACATCTTTGTGGTAACCAATGTCATTTACCACGATGCGGTATTGGAGCAGTTGCCCGCCTTGACCGACGATCGGGTGCTGTGCGAACCCTTGATGCGCAATACGGCTCCCTGCATCGCCTATGCTTCGTACAAGATCCGCAGCCGCAATCCCGAAGCGGTGATGGTGGTGGCCCCCTCGGACCATTACATTACCAACGACCGGGCTTTTTCGCACGATGTGCTCCTGCTGTTGGAAAAGGCGGCACAGACCGATCGCCTGTACACGATGGGGGTGCGTCCTACGCGGCCCGATACGGGGTACGGGTATATCCAGTACGTGTCCGACGAAGACCAGGCGGCGCCCGACGACGGAATATTCCGCGTAAAGACTTTTACCGAAAAACCCAATCTGGAGATCGCCAAGGCCTTCCTGGAGAGCGGCGATTTCCTGTGGAATTCCGGAATCTTCGTCTGGTCGGTGGAGGCCATCGTCCGTGCATTCAAAAGCTTTTTGCCCGAGATGCACCTGGCGTTCAACGACATGAACGATGCGTATTACACCGAACTGGAGCCGGTGCTGCTCAACGAGATTTACGCGGCTTGTCGCAAGGAGTCGATCGATACGGGAGTGATGGAGCGTGCATCGAACGTATATGTCCTGCCGGCTACCTTCGGGTGGAGCGACTTGGGGACTTGGCATTCGCTCTACGACAAACTGGTCAAGGACGAAAACGCCAATGCGCGTTTGCAGGGCGAGATCCATACGTACGATTCCCGGGGAAATATCCTGTGTTCGGACGGCTTGATGCTGGTCAAGGGGCTGGACAACTTCATCGTGGCTTCGGTCGGCGGAGTGGTGGTGATCTGTCCTCGGGACGACGAGCAGTTCATTAAACAGATGACCTCCGATGTCAAGGCCAAAGG
>CABSLV010000024.1 GCA_902478645.1 uncultured Flavobacteriales bacterium
AAGCGGGAAGTGATCCGCAATGGACAATACGTCCCTTTCGAACAAATCCCTCATGAATTGATTGATTGGATCATTCGTTCAGAAGACCCACGATATTGGAGCCATCATGGAGTGTGTCTCTACGGATTAGGTATTGCTTTGCGAGAAAATATTAAATCTCGAAAATTTATTCGAGGTGCCAGTACCATCACCATGCAAGTAGCCAGAAATCTTTTCTTGACTCACCATCGAAATTTGATGCGCAAAACCGAAGAAACAATCATCGCATTGTTGCTGGAAAACTACTATGAAATAAGCAAGGAAAATATTCTAGAGCTCTATTTGAATCTGATAGAATTTGCTCCCGGCATATATGGGATAAAAAATGGTGTTCAGTTTTATTTCAACAAAGAAGTATCCGATCTATCTTTGATAGAAATACTGACGATTACTTATATCATCCCGCGCCCCCGGCATTTTTACGAAGCCCTACTTGGTAAAACAGAACAATTACAACGGAATTTGCGAGCACATATTAAAACTTATATATTAGCCGCAACACACAAAAAAAACATGGAAACTTTTCCCGACACACCACCTTTAGATTATTGCATTCGTTTTGCTCCTTTATTTGGGCCTTTAGATTTATCCGAACATGCATGAATACAAAAAAATACAACCGGTCGATACGCCTGCCTGGATGGACTTGGCATGGCACGAATATCAATTATGGCAACAGAACCGTTGGACGACAAATACTCTCGGTGGTCTGCAACGGGCTCAGAATTATATTGATTGTACTCGAGAATATTTTTCACCCAAGACAGCTGGTTGGTGTGGCTGTTTTGCACATTGGGTCATAAAAAAAACCAATGAATTATACGGGACCTCTTTTTCAACCGTAATTCGAAACCCAAGCGGGTCACAGAATTATGCAACTCGAAAACGGTATCCGGGCAGCAAGAAAATACGCCCCAGACTCCACCATATTCCTTATGGGATATTGGTCGTGTTGAAGTCCCTTTCCTGGCAAGGACATGTCGGATTTTTGGTAAACCATGTAAAAATCGGGAAAAAAAGATATGTCTATTTACTCGGCGGCAATCAAGATAATAAAGTGTGCGTCCAAGCATTTCTCGTATATCGACAAGGCAACCGTATCTTCTACCAAACCAACAAAGGCAAAATATTTACCTTGAAATGTTTCGTTTCCCCTTGTGAATACAATTGGGAAGAACAAGGCAACAAAGCATTCGAATATTGTACTCAAGGATACGACACCTTAGAAAAAAGCGAACATATATAAACAAAAAATCATGCAAAAAATACCAAGAATCATCCATCAAATCTGGTCGGGTATTGACGGCCCACTTCCGAATTATTTTAAACAATTGGGAGACACATGGAAACGCGACTACCCCGATTGGGAATATGTATTGTGGGACAATGAACGAATGAATGATTTTGTCAACACGTATTTTCCCCAATATAAAAACATCTATTTCAGATTTCCTTACAATGTACAGCGATGGGATGCTATCCGCTATCTGATCCTGTACAAAATAGGAGGTATGTACGTCGACTTTGATTATGAATCTATTGAATCTATAGAACGAATCATAGAAAACGAAACCTGTTGTTTTGCCGAAGAACCGCTATCAAAACGTGACATTCTGAACTTCAAGAGAGTAGATAAGATGTTTAACAACGCGTTAATGCTTAGCACCCCTGAACATCCTTTTATGGGAAAAATTCTCGATAAAGTCTTCCAGGAAGAAAATCTACTTTGTAATGATCCCAAAGCAGTATGTGTACTTAAAACGACCGGTCCCTGGATGTTGGTAAACACCTATAATGAACTGAATCCTTTTGAAAAAGCAAATGTACATTTAATACCTGTTCGATACGTTACCCCTTTTAACATCGACCAAGCTCGCAGATTCCTTTCTGGAGATCGTAGCGACGAGTTGGAAAACTGTTTATCGGATGCTTACGCCGTACATTACTTTTTCGGAGGTTGGAGAAAAGGAGAGAAGTAGCCTCCACATTTTTTACTTGTGGATCATTCATTATCAACAACACAAAAACAATATTTATTGAGACGATATTATTGTTTGTCACATCGGAATACTATTTATATTCCCGCTAAAAACAATCTATGCTTAAACGCCATCTCTTGGATGGATTTTTCCACGCCGAAACTTTCAAGAAAAGCGCCTAAACTCTAGGTCCTTTTATCAATATCACGTTAGACCCTTATGCTTAAGATTCTTCCGTGCTCGAGGCGGGAGTCGAACCCGCGACCAACAGTTTAGGAAACTGCTGCTCTATCCAACTGAGCTACCCAAGCGATTCTTTTCCTTGTTTTCTTTTCCGGCCAAAGCAGGAGAGGCGCAAAATTAGTACCTTTACCCACCGGAGTGCATCCCGCCCCGATCGCCGCTCGAAAAAGACGACAAAGACCGCACAAATATAGCGAAAGGCGAGCGCAGCGGCAAGGGGGAAAACGAAGTTTTCACGCCGTGCCGAAGCCGAGCCGCATCCTGTATTATCCAAATACAGGGAAAGGCGAGCGCAGCGAACGTGGGGGAAAACGAAGTTTTCGCCCCGTGCCGAGGCCGGATGTACCGCTCCTACCCATAAAGACCACATTTTACCCATGGAAACCGAAGAAGACAAACGACTTTTCCTGCTCGACTCCTACGCACTGATCTACCGGGGATACTTCGCCTTCATGAAAACCGTGCGTCCCAACAGCCACGGCGAAGACACCTCGGCCGTGATGGGGTTTGTCAACACCCTGCTCGACCTGTTGCGCAAGGAGCGTCCCAGCCATATCGCGGCCGTATTCGACACCTCCAAACCCACCTTCCGCCACGAGCTGTTCGAAGCCTACAAGGCCCAACGAGAAGCGACACCCGAAGCGATACAGTTTGCCGTGCCGGTGATCAAGGACATCCTGGAGGCTTTCCACATCCCCCAGCTCGCCTGCGAAGGCTTCGAAGCGGACGACGTGATCGGCACCCTGGCCCGAAAAGCCGAACAACAGGGTTTTACCACCTACATGGTTACCCCCGACAAGGACTATGCCCAGCTGGTTACCTCCCGAACCTTCATGTACCGTCCAGCGCGGATGGGCAACGGCATCGAGATATGGGACACTCCCCGGGTGCAGGAGCGCTTCGGGGTCCAAGACCCCTTGCAGGTGCGGGATTACCTGGGCATGATGGGCGATGCGTCGGACAATATCCCCGGGCTGCCGGGAGTAGGAGAAAAAACGGCCAAAAAATTCCTCGCCGAGTACGGCACGATGGAAAACCTGCTGGCGCACGCGGGTGAGATAGGCGGAGCCTTGGGCAAAAAGATCGAGGAAAACAAGGAACTCGGCCTGTTGTCCAAACGGCTGGCCACCATCGAAACGGACGTTCCGGTCGCTTTTGACCCCAAGGCCTTCCATCTGGACTGCCCCGATCTGCCAGCCGTACGGAAGATCTTCCAGCGCTTGGAACTCCGGCGGATGATGGAGGCCGTCTATCGGGATTTCGGTGGGAATATACCGGAAGAATCCCTGCAAACCTCATCGGCAGCGAAGGAAAACTCCCCATCCGACTCAGGGAGTTCGCCCGCCGGGCAACTCGACATGTTCGCCGATCCGCAAGGGGCAACCGGGGACTTGTTCGCTACTCTTCCCGGGCTGACTGAAACGCCGCACCGATACGTGGAGGTCCGCGATCCGGCCGAACTCGAGACGCTGATCGAACGGCTCAAGAAGGCGAAAGAGTTTACTTTCGATACGGAAACCTCTTCACTCAAGGCTTTCGACACCCGGATCGTCGGGATGTCCTTTTCGCTGGAAAAGGGAGAGGCCTACTGGGTGCGTCTGGACGGCGATCCGGAGGGGGCGAAAGAGACCTTGGAACGCTTTCGGGAGGTGTTCGAAGACCCCTCGATCGGGAAGACCGGACAAAACCTCAAATTTGACATCGAGGTGCTGGCCGGGTACGGCATCCGGGTACAGGGGCCACTGTTCGACACGATGGTGGCGCATTACCTGATCAACCCCGAATCCCGCCACGGGATGGACATCCTTTCCGAGCAATACCTCCGCTACCGTCCGATGAGCTACACGGAAATGATGGGGCGCGAGAAAGATATCCGGACGGTCGATCCGGAGCGACTCAAGGAATACGCGTGCGAAGATGCGGACATCACTGGGCAGCTGCGTCAGGTTCTCGATCCGATGCTGGACGAAAAAGGTGCCCGGGAGTTGTTCCATCGTCTGGAGACGCCGCTGATCCCTGTGCTGGCCGACATGGAACGAACCGGGGTGCGCATCGACACGGCCGAACTGGCGCGGCTGCGGCAGGAATTCCAAACGGAACTCGAGGGGGTGGAGGCCCGGATCTTCGAACAGGCGGGCGAGCGGTTCAACCTCAACTCGCCCAAACAACTGGGCAAGGTGCTCTTCGGCCGCCTCGCACTGATCGACAAACCGAAAAAGACCAAAACGGGACAATGGTCCACTTCGGAGGAGGTGCTTTCCGACCTGGCGCCCGAACACCCCATCGTGGCGGACATACTGGAATACCGTTCCATCGGAAAACTGCTCTCCACCTACATCGAAGCGCTGCCCCAGGAGATCAATCCCCACACGGGGCGCATCCATACTTCGTTCAACCAGACCCTTACGGCTACCGGACGTTTGTCCTCGTCCAATCCCAACCTGCAGAACATTCCGGTGCGCACTCCCCGGGGGCAAATGATCCGGCGGGCTTTCGTCGCTTCGTCGGACGACCATCGGATCCTTTCGGCGGACTATTCGCAGATCGAACTGCGCATCATTGCTTCCCTGGCGGGGGAAGATGCGATGATCGAGGCCTTTGCCCAGGGGCAGGACATCCACCGTTCGACTGCTTCGCGGGTATTCGGCGTGCCATTGGAGGAGGTGACCCGGGAGCAGCGCAGCCACGCCAAAAGCGTGAATTTCGGCATTATCTACGGGGTGTCGCCGCACGGTCTTTCCCGCCAGACGACCCTCTCGCGGGCCGAGGCAGCGGCAGTGATCGATTCGTACTACCGGACATATCCCAAACTGCGGGACTACATCGAATCGGTCAAGGAGTTCGCCCGCACGCATGGCTACGTGGAGACCATTCTGGGCCGTCGGCGTTACTTGCCGGACATCCTCTCCCGCAATGCCAATGTCCGCGCGGCGGCCGAACGCAACGCGATCAACGCCCCGATCCAGGGTTCGGCGGCCGACATCGTCAAACGCGCGATGATCGAGGTATTCGCGGCGCTCAACTCCGGGGGCTACGCGGCAAAGATGCTCCTGCAGGTACACGACGAATTGGTACTGGATGTCCCTGTGGTCGAACTTGAGGAGGTTGGTGCGCTGGTAAAAGAAAAGATGGAGGCTGCCTGGCAAGGGAGGGTGCCGCTGGTGGTCGAAGTGGGTACGGGTGCCAACTGGCTCGATGCGCATTGACCTACGGTGGTTCGTAAGAAGACTCGAGGCTTCAAGCCGTCGGAAACGGCGGCTTTGCCCTATATTTGGACAACCAAACAAAGATTTATACCATGAATAAGTTGTTGTTATATATTTTAGCTTTATGGCCTTTCGCCGGATGGGCGCAGGGTCATTTCCCGTCATATTATTTCAATCAAAAGACAAGTAGCATAGACTCCTTGGTGGAGAGGTGTTCGGAGTTCCTGGCTTTGTCCGGCCACACTTATCGCTATGTGAAAAAGGAGCAGGGGTATTATGGAGAAAAGTATCTGGTGTTCGCACGTGAGGAAAAATATTGGGATGGGAGCACTGTGTGGGCACGTGTGTTTTATTCGGAGACCCCGGTATATGACCTGAAAGATGGGGAAACGATGCCCATAGACTCTCCTTCGTATTGGTTATATTCGCAGTGGACATACATCAGCGAATATGAGGATATGCACGCTATTTGGTCGAAGTACATCGATCCGGAGCATCCTGACAGAGAAAAATTGTTGGAGTATTTGAGTTATGGTGGAGGGAGAGGTCCCGGGCACAGTCTATTGGGTGATCCTGGCGTGTACCGGTATCCAAAAGATTCTACGGGCACCCTATGGACGTTCAAGTTTACCGTAGAGGATTTTGTCCCGGAGCGAACATATTGCACCCGATACGGAATAAGCGGAGGATACAAATATACTCCAGGAGAATATAGGCGAGATGGTTAATAGATATCATGATAAAAGCCCCGCAGGTATCCCTGCGGGGCTTTGTCGTGTGTAGGGGTTACTTGGGGAGGGTAACCGTAGGGCTAAAGCACGGGCGGACGGGCTGCGTTGGCGGCAGGTCGATGGTCTCCGTCCAGCTGGAGAGGTACTCGATGGCAAAGACCCGCAGGCCGGGCGATCCGCTGACGCGGCGGATGGAGCGACGGGAGAGGGGGGAGAAGCCTGCGGTGTTGTACCCCTGGAGGGCTTGGTGCAGGGCGTCGATGGCGGAGTAGATGCGCATCTCGATGGCGTAGTCCTCCGGTGGGTCGAGGGCCTGTGCCGGGGCGTCGATGTAGTCGGCCAGGGTTACGGTGATGATACCCTCGGCGCTCTGTTGCTCCTGCAGCTGATCGTGCAGGGATACCTGCGAGATGTCTATCAGGACGCAGGGCCACTCGACGGGCGGTACGTCGTAGGAGAGCTGCCCCCAGTCGGCGGAGGCGTAGGCGATCTCCGGTAGGCTGGAGATGCGCTGAAGCAGGGATAAGATGATGTCTTGCATGGGATTAATGACTGTTTAATGCCCGGCGGATGGCGTAGGCGATATCCTTGTGGGCGGAAACGAAGATGTCGGGCGAGATGCCCAGGTACTGACGACGGGGATAGGTGGCGCGGCGGAAGAACCCGGCCACCGGGTGACCCCGGCGGGACGGTTTTCCCACGCTGCCGGTATTTCTGTTCGGAGACACCAGTCGTCGGGAGAAAGGCCGCACGTACTGGGATACGCGGCCGCCCTCGTTGTGGATGCGTGCATAGGGGACCTTGCCCAGATCGACCCAGGCGCGCACCTGCCCCGCTCCGGGGGTAAAGTGTACGCTGGCCTGCAGGGTGCCGGCGGCATGCAGGATGCGCTTGCCGGAGGTGCGGGGAGTCTCTTTTTTGCGCTTGTCCCATCGGGGTGCGGCCGACCCGCCCCGGACAAAGCCCTGGGCGGAGAAGTTGGCATCCTTCATCCGCTCCCAGGCGCGACTGATGTCGCTGAACGGTTATTTCTCTGTAAATGGTCAATTGTTGTCCCGCCAGGACCACCCGGTCATCTCGGCGGCGCGGCGCTGCATGTCGAGCGATAATTTTCGATAATCCTGTTGCATGTCTGTTTTTTATGCCTTATATTTGCCTCAAGCAAAAGCGGTAAACCGGATACCTGCAAAGGACTGACCCTCCTTGACGGCGCGACAAAGGTTTACCGCTTTTTGTATAGTAATACTCCCTTTTTTTTACAAGACATCTTTTCTCGGAAAAATATCCGCTATTTTGCCATGCATTTGCGCGCAAGGCAGGATGCGGCTCGGTTATATTAAGACGGAAGACTCCTCCCTCTTCTTCTGGCTTCGCTTGCTTTTCGTATCTTTGCATCCATAAGAGCCAACGGATGGAAAACAGCCTGGACAGACGGTTTTTGGAACACGTGAGAGAAAATTTCCCGGAATTTTTCTCCGGGGGGCGTTTTCTTTTGGCTTTCAGCGGCGGGGTGGACTCGACCGTACTGGGATACTTGCTCAAAAAGACAAAGGTGCCCTTCGTGGCGGCGCATTGCAACTTTCACCTGCGGGGGGAGGAATCCTTGCGGGATGAGCGCTTTGCGGTGCAGCAGGCCGAACGGTGGGGAATGGAACTGCTTCGGGAGTCCTTCGATACCCGGGAATACGCCCTGCGGGAAAAGTGCTCGGTCGAGATGGCGGCGCGGGATTTGCGCTACGGGTGGTTTGCCCGCCTGGTGCGGGAATTCCGCCTGGCAGGAGTGATCACGGCCCATCATGGCGACGACCAAGTAGAGACGGTGCTACTCAACTTTACACGGGGTTCCTCGTGGGAGGGACTGGCGGGGATGCGTCCCCGCAACGGGATGATCCTGCGGCCGATGCTGCCTTTCTCGCGCGAGGAGATCGAACGGTTTGCCCGGCAGAACGGCTGGGAGTGGGTGGAGGACTCGACCAATGCTTCGACCGACTACGTGCGAAACCTGCTGCGGATCGAGGTGATCCCTCACCTGAAGCGCATCAACCCTTCCTTGGTGCATTCGGTGGGAGAGAACACGGCTTACCTGCAGGAGGCGGCGGGGCTTTACGCGCATCTGGTGCAGGAAAAAACAGCCTTGATGGTTTCCCGGCGCGGGTCTCGGGACCGGATAAGCATTCCGGTGCTGCGGTCGCTGGGGCGCGAGGCGGGAGCGGCGCTTTACGAGATCCTCAAAGGCTACGGGCTGGAGTCGCGCACGGGCGATGTGATGCGCAGCGTCGTACGGGGACACAGCGGGGCGGTATTTGCGGGGGTGGACTTCCGCTTGCTGCGCGATCGGGATTTTCTGCTCATCGAAAGAACGGGTGCTTCCAGCCAGGAGGATGAGGTATTCGACATCGAGGCGGGGGTGCAACGGGTGGACTTCCCTTTGCGACTGCACCTGGAGTGGTCGGAGCGGAGCGCGGGCGAGACATTCGACCGGGGGGCTTCGACGGCGTGTTTCGATGCGGACCGCTTGGCGTTCCCGTTGCGGTTGCGGCGTCCCCGGCCGGGCGATACGATACAGCCCTTGGGAATGGGCGGGCGAAAGAAAAAGGTAGCCAAGCTGTTCAAGGACTGCAAGCTGTCCTTGTTCGACAAGCGGGATGCCTGGCTGCTGTGTTCGGCCGACGGGCAAGTGGCTTGGGCGGTGGGCTTGCGCTCCAGCGAGGCTTTCCGCGTGAGCGACGATACCCGTCGGGTGCTGACGGTGCGCTGGGAGCCTTTGGGCTGACGGGGAGGGCGAGTGATGCCCCCAGGCATGCGCCGCGCAAGCGGCGCTGCGGCCGCAAGGCCGCAAACGAAACGGCCCGACAGGGTGTGAACAAAAAAAGAAGAAAAAAACATAAAACAGACTGACTGAACGAAGATGAAAAAATGGTTCGTATTCCTCGCTCTGACGCTATCGACCTTGTGCGTTCGGGCACAAATACTGGATCCTGTTTCCTGGAACACTTCGGCCGAAAAGGTCTCGGACGGCGTCTATCGGCTCGATGCCCGGGCGGACATGCTGCCTTCGTGGCACATCTACGCCTTGACCCTGCCGGCAGAAGGACCCATCCCGACAGAATTCGTTTTCCCGCAAGAGGGATACTCCCTCCAAGGGAAAATGCAGGAACCGACGCCCCTGAAATCCTACGATGAAAATTTCCGCATGGACATCCTCTGGCACGACGGCCAGCCGGTTTTCTCGCAGCAGATCGAGATCACGGGCGAGCCGTTGGCACAAATCCAGGCCGAAGTTACCTACATGGCTTGCAACGACCAGCAGTGCCTGCCGCCGGAAACCCGGACGCTAACGTTCCGGCTGCCGGACGGAGAGCAGTTCTCCCCCGCGCAAAAAGCTCCTGCCGCCCAGCAGGTACCCATGACTCCGCTCACCCCGGCCAAGAAGACCTCTGCCGGATCGCAAACTACCCCGGATAAAAATACAGCGCCCGAGGCCAAAACCCCTGCCCAGACCTCTTCCGAAGCAGCGGCGGCAGAGACGGTGATCGGCGGACAAGACGGCCCGACGGAGATCCGGGTGGCGGATTCGCTCGGGGAGGATTCGGGAGCGCAGGTCGAGGAGGCCGAAGCGCTCAATACCGCCCAAGAGGCAAACGGCCGGCCGGAGGGGACTTCCTCGGGACTGCTCGGGACGTTCCTCTTTGCCTTTGTCGCAGGGCTGCTGGCACTGGCTACCCCTTGTGTCTTTCCGATGATCCCGATGACGGTCAGCTTCTTCATGAAACGGTATTCCGACCGGAAGAAGGGCATCCGCGATGCGATGCTTTACGGGCTGTCCATCATAGCGATCTACCTGATCCTGGGGGTAGGGGTATCGGCCATCTTCGGAGCGGCGGCGCTCAATGCGATGTCGACCGACCCGTGGTTCAACATTTTCTTCTTCGTACTGTTGGTGGTCTTTGCGGCTTCGTTCTTCGGGGCGTTCGAACTGACCCTTCCTTCCTCGTGGGTGAACAAGATGGACCGCAAGTCCGACCGGGCCGGGCTGGTAGGGATCTTCTTCATGGCCTTTACCCTGGCTTTGGTGTCGTTTTCGTGCACAGGTCCCTTCGTAGGGACGATCCTGGTGGAAGCCGCCGCCAAAGGCAATTTCTGGGGTCCGGTGGTGGGCATGGCGGGGTTTGCCATCGCTCTGGCCTTGCCGTTTACGCTCTTTGCCCTGTTCCCGGGTTGGCTTTCGGGGCTGCCCAAATCCGGCGGTTGGCTCAACTCGGTCAAAGTGGTGCTGGGCTTTATCGAACTGGCCTTCGCCCTCAAATTTCTCTCCAATGCGGACATGGTGCTGGACTGGCACTTGCTGGAACGCGAGGTGTTCATCGCTCTCTGGGTGGTGATCTTTGCGATGATGGGCTTTTACCTGCTGGGAAAAATCCGCCTGCCGCACGATAGCCCGTTGGAAAGCATCTCGGTAACGCGCCTGTTCCTGGCACTGATCACCCTGTCCTTCGCCCTGTACCTGGTACCGGGCATCTGGGGTGCTCCGGTGAAGATCATCTCGGCCTTTGCCCCTCCGACGACCTATTCCGAAGCGGCTTCGGCGGGCGGAAGCAAGGAGACGCTCGAAATCCTTCAGATAGAGCCGATGTCCGTGCGGCGCGAACCGATAGGACTTCCCTACCGGGAAACCGGCCCGCAAGGCATTCCGGTGTTCACCGATCTGGAGCAGGCCACGACCTTCGCCAAGGCGATGAACCGCCCGATCCTGCTGGATTTCACCGGGAAAGCGTGCGTGAACTGCCGCAAGATGGAAGCCGACGTCTGGTCCGATGCGCGCGTGAAGGAGCTGCTCTCCAATGAATTTGTCGTGGTGGAACTCTACGTCGATTTCCGGGAAAAACTCCCCGAGAGCGAGCAATACACCACCCCCGAAGGGAAATCCATCCGCACCGTGGGGCAAAAATGGACGGACTACCAGATCCGCCGTTTCGGGAGCAATTCCCAGCCGTACTACGTGATCACCGACCCGGACGACCAGGTGATCGCGCCCACCCGGGCTTACGACACCGATGTGGAGGCCTACCTGGCCTGGCTCAACGAGGCCCTCGAAACTTTCCGCGCACAAAAATAAACCCGAGATGGACCCTCGCCCGCAACCCGATACGCAACTTTTCCTGCCGACCTCCCGAAAGGAGATGGATCGGCTGGGCTGGGACTGCCTGGACGTGATCCTCGTCTCGGGCGATGCGTACGTGGACCATCCCTCGTTTGCCGCAGCCGTCATCGGAAGGGTGATCCAGGCGGAAGGTTTCCGCGTGGGCATCATCCCCCAGCCCGACTGGCGGGGCGATGCACACGAGCTGTGCCGACTGGGGCGTCCCCGCTTGTTCTTCGGGGTATCGGGTGGCAACATGGACCCGATGGTCAATCACTACACGGCGGCGCGCCGCCGCCGCTCGGACGATGCGTTCACCCCGGGGGGAAAATCCGGCGCCCGTCCCGACTACGCGACCTCGGTGTACACGCAAACCCTCAAGCGGCTGTATCCGGACGTCCCGGTGGTCATCGGGGGGATCGAGGCTTCGATGCGGCGGCTGGCACACTACGACTATTGGCAGGACAAGCTCCTGCCGAGCATCCTGACCCAAAGCGGTGCCGACCTGCTGGTGTACGGCATGGGCGAGAAGCCTTTCCGGGACATCCTGTCGCTGCTGGGGAGGGGGGTTCCCTTCACCTCGCTCAAGACCATCCCCCAGACGGCCTTCCTGTGGCAAAGCGATGCTCCCCTGCCGAAAAACAAACACTGGGAAGACCTGGAACTGCCCAGCTACGAAACCTGCCGGGAGGACAAACGGGCCTTTGCCCAAGCCTCTCGAATCATCGAGGTACAGTCCAACCGCCTGCATGCCGCCCGGCTCGCCCAACGCACCGGGGAGCAGACCGTCGTGGTCAATCCTCCCTACCCGCCCATGAGCACGGCGGAACTGGACGCCGTGTACGAGTTGCCTTTCACCCGCCTGCCCCACCCCCGGTATGCAGGGAAAGGAGAGATCCCGGCCTACCGGATGATCCGCCACTCGATCACGATACACCGGGGGTGTTTCGGAGGCTGTGCCTTCTGCACCATCTCGGCGCACCAGGGCAAGTTCGTTACCCCCCGTTCGGAAGCCTCTGTGCTGCGCGAAGTGGAGCGGGTAGCGGCCATGCCGGATTTCCGGGGCACGATCACGGACCTGGGCGGGCCCTCGGCCAACATGTACGGGATGGCGGGAAGAGACCGCTCCCTGTGCGAGAAATGCACCCGCCCTTCGTGCATCAGCCCGGCGGTGTGTGCCAATCTGGATACTTCGCATGCGCGGTTGCGCGAACTCTACCGGCGGGCGCGGGAGGTCAAAGGCGTCAAGCACATCTTTATCGGGTCGGGGATCCGGTACGATCTGCTGGTCAAGGAGTTCAACACCCGGGGCGATGCCCGGGACATGGAGGAATACCTGGACCAGGTGGTGCGCTACCATGTCTCGGGACGGTTGAAGGTGGCGCCGGAGCACGTGAGCGACCGCGTGCTGGAGGTGATGCGCAAGCCTTCGTTCCGGTATTTCCACCTGTTCAAGCAGCTCTTCGACCGGCTGAACGCCCGGGCCGGGAAACGGCAGCAGATCATTCCTTACTTCATTTCTTCCCATCCGGGCAGTTCGGTGGAGGACATGGCGGCGCTGGCCGTAGAGACGAGGGAGATGGACTTCCGTCTGGAACAGGTACAGGACTTTACCCCCACCCCGATGACCGTCTCGACCGACATTTACTACTCCGGATACCACCCTTACACGCTCCGTCCGGTCTTCACGGCCAAAAAACCGGAAGAGAAAAAGGACCAGAACGTTTTCTTCTTCTGGTACCGTCCGGAAAACCGGGCGCGCATTGCCCGGCTGTTGGCCCGGTTCCCTGCGCTGCGGAAAAAACTGCTGGGTTAGCCGCCGGGGACAATCTGTTCCTCCGGCTGCGTTTCTCTTTCAAAAATTTTCCTGCATACCGCCGAGGGGCGACACTCCTTTTTGCTTTGTTTTCAAGATTTTCCCTCGAAAATTTGTTTTTCTTCAGGAAAAACAGAAAAAATATCGCGACAATTACGTCTTTCTCATTAAACCTTTTGTCTGTAAAAGCCGTCTTTACTTGTAAAAGGAAAACTGCGGCCGCCACGATAGGAGCGATCGCGGGTTTGTTTTTTTGTTTTTCCGCAACCCCTCGTTTCACGAAAACGCACAGCTATGACAAAAAAAGCCAAATGGGCCGTTCTGGCGGCCATTGCCTTGTTGGTGATCGGGATGATCGTCTATCCCAAAATGAAAAGATCGGCCGGCACGATCGACAAGACGGCTCAAGGGCCGGCAAAATCCTCCTCGGCGGCCAAGGCTCTCAATGTGGAAGCCGAGGTGCTGGACTATTGCACGCTGACCGACAAGATCATCCGCACGGGCAGTACGATGCCCGACGAGGAGGTCGATCTCTCGTTCGAATCCTCGGGCAAGATCGTGGACATTTACTTCCAGGAGGGTTCGCACGTAAAAGCCGGCGAACTGCTGGCCAAGATCAACGATGCCCCTCTGCAAGCCCAACTGAAAAAACTCCAGGCCCAGGTGCAACTGGCTACCGACCGGGTGTACCGTCAGCGGACACTGCTCGAAAAGGATGCCGTGAGCCAGGAGGCTTTCGAACAGGTGCAGACCGAATACGAACAGCTGATGGCCGACATCGAACTGGTCAAGGCCAACATCGCCCAAACGGAACTCCGCGCTCCGTTCGACGGGGTGATCGGCCTGCGAATGGTCAGCGAGGGAGCCTACGCGACGCCCTCTACCGTGATCGCCAAGCTGACGAAGGTGGCGCCCATCAAGATCGAATTTTCCATCCCCGAGAGCTACGCCACCCAGGTGCGGAAAGGCTCGAAGATCGTCTTCAGCATGGAACAGGATGGGCTGATGAAAGACTATAACGCGTCGGTATTTGCCGTGGAGAGCGTCGTGGATGCCGAGACGCGTTCCTTGAAAGTACGCGCCCTCTACCCCAATACCGACGAGCGGATCGTACCGGGACGTTTCGTCTCGGTGGAGGTGGTCCGCGAGGAAATAAGCAATGCGATCGCTGTGCCGAGCGAGGCGGTCGTTCCCGAGATGGGTCGCCAGATCGTCTATCTGTACCGCAACGGGAAGGCTCAACCGCAGGAGATCGTCCTGGGACTGCGCACCGAAGACAAGGTGCAGGCGGTCCAAGGGCTTGAAAAAGGTGATACCCTGCTCACCACCGGAGTAATGCAGTTGCGCACCGGGATGAATGTACGGATCGAGAACCTGAAAACGGGAGGGAACCACTGATGGCCAACATATCCGAAATCAGCATCCGGCGTCCGGTACTCTCGACCGTGATGATGCTCGTAGTCATCCTGTTCGGAGTGATCGGATACACGTTCCTGGGCGTGCGGGAATACCCGAGTGTGGACCAGCCTATCATCACGGTAAGTGCCTCCTACCCCGGAGCCAATGCGGAAGTGATCATGAACCAGATCACCGAACCGCTGGAACAGAACATCAACGGTATCCCGGGTATCCGTTCGCTCAGCAGTACATCGAGCCAAGGACAGAGCCGTATCACGGTCGAATTCGAACTGTCGGTCGATATGGAAACGGCGGCCAACGACGTGCGCGACAAGGTTTCTCGCGCCCAGCGCAACCTACCTCGCGACTGCGACCCGCCGACGATCTCCAAAGCCGATGCCGATGCGACCCCGATCATGCAGATCGCCGTGCGCAGCGCCAACCGCTCGCTGATGGAACTGTCGGAAATCGCGGAACTGACCGTCAAGGAGCGCCTGCAGACCATCCCGGACGTAAGCTCGGTGGACATCTGGGGAGAAAAACGCTATTCGATGCGCCTGTGGCTCGATCCGGTAAAGATGGCCGGGTATGGGGTTACTCCGCTCGATGTGCGCAATGCGGTGGACCGGGAAAACGTGGAACTGCCTTCGGGTAGTATCGAGGGCGACACCAAGGAACTGTCCATCCGCACAATGGGGCTGATGACGACCGCCCAGGAGTTCAACGATCTGATCATCAAGGAAGAAAACGGCAATATCGTCCGCTTCAGCGACATCGGCTATGCCGAGGTATCGCCGCAAGATCTCAAAAGTATCCTGCGCAAGAACGGCGAACCGATGGTCATCGACGTGATCGTTCCCCAGCCGGGCGCCAACCATATCGAGATTGCCGAGGAAGCCTACCGACGTCTGGAGGAAATTCAGAAAGACCTCCCGGACGACGTGACGGTAGAGATCATGTACGACAACACTCGGTTTATCCGGGCGTCGATCAACGAGGTGAAGGATACGCTGTACGAGGCGCTGATCCTGGTGATCCTGATCATCTTCCTGTTCCTGCGCGACTGGCGGGTAACGCTCATCCCCTGCGTGGTGATCCCCATCTCGCTGGTGGGGGCCTTCTTCGTGATGTATGTGGCGGGATTCTCGGTCAATGTGCTCACGATGCTGGCTGTGGTATTGGCCGTGGGACTGGTGGTGGACGATGCGATCGTGATGACGGAAAACATCTACGTGAAGATCGAGCAAGGGATGGATCCGCGTACGGCAGGTATCGAAGGCTCGAGGGAGATTTTCTTTGCGGTGATCTCGACCACCATTACGCTGATCTCGGTCTTTTTGCCCATTGTCTTCATGGAGGGTATGACCGGACGTTTGTTCAAGGAATTCAGTATCGTGATCGCCGGTGCAGTGGCTATTTCGGCCTTCGCCGCCCTGACCTTCACCCCGATGCTGGCCACCAAACTGCTGAAAAAACAGGAGAAAAAGAACTGGTTCTACCGCAAGACCGAGCCTTTCTTCATCGGGATGAACAACCTCTACGCCCGATGGCTGGATGCCTTCCTGCGCAGAAGAGTATGGGCGCTGCCCATCGTGGGCGTCCTGTTGGTATTGATCGGGGTACTGTGGATGGTGATCCCTTCGGAGTTGGCTCCGCTGGAAGACCGTTCGATGATCTCGATCAATACGAAAGCTCCGGAAGGCAGCACATTCGAATTTATCCGGGACTACACCGACCGCATCGCCGAGATCGCGGACTCGCTGGCTCCGGAGCGCGATGCATTGATGGCGCGTTCATCGAGTTCGAGCGGTTCGATCAACGTCATCCTGCCGGACATCGCCGATCGTGAGCGCTCCCAGATGGAAATCGCCGACGAACTTTCGGCAGCCGTGCGGGGTGAGACCAAAGCGCGAGCCTTCGTCCAGCAGCAGTCCACCTTCGGAGGACGGCGGGGAGGAATGCCCATTCAATATGTGCTGCAGGCCACCAGCCTGGACAGCCTGCAAAAATATCTACCGCTGTTCATGGACAAGGTCAATGCCAGTCCGGTATTCCAGATGGCCGACGTCAACCTGAAATTTACCAAACCCGAGGCGCACATCGAGATCAATCGCGATAAAGCCACCTCACTGGGGGTTTCTACCCAGACCATCGCCCAAACGCTGCAATACGCTCTTTCCGGACAGCGCATCGGTTACTACTACATGGGGGGAAAACAGTATCAGATCCTGGGCGAGATCAACCGCCAGCAGCGAAACACCCCGGTGGACCTGAAATCCATCTACGTGCGCAGCGACAACGGACAGATGATCCAGCTGGACAACCTGGTTACCCTGCGTGAGACCACCGCCCCGCCGCAACTCTACCGCTACAACCGGTTCGTTTCGGCAACCGTATCCAGCGGTCTGGCCAAGGGATATACGATCGGGGACGGATTGGACGAAATGGACCGCATTGCGGCCGAAACGCTGGGCGACACGTTCCGCACGGCACTTTCGGGCGAATCGAAGGAATACCGGGAGAGTTCCTCCAGTCTGATGTTCGTCATGGTGCTGGCCCTTATCATGATCTACCTGGTACTGGCCGCTCAGTTCGAGAGCTTCAAAGATCCGCTGGTGGTGATGTTCACCGTGCCGCTGGCCATCGCGGGAGCCTTGATATTCATGTATTTCGCAGACATTACGATGAACATCTTCAGCCAGATCGGTATCATCATGCTGATCGGTCTGGTGGCCAAGAACGGTATTCTGATCGTGGAATTTGCCAACCAGCGGCAGCAGGCCGGTCTGACGATGGACGAAGCCGTCCGGGTGGCCGCCGTACAACGTCTGCGACCGATCCTGATGACCAGCGCTTCGACGATCCTGGGCCTGGTTCCCTTGGCTTTGGCCTCGGGGGAAGGGGCCAACGGACGCGTGGCAATGGGTGTGGCGGTGATCGGCGGTATGCTGGTTTCGACCTTGCTCACGCTGTTTATCGTTCCGGCGATGTACAGCTTTATTTCGACAGACCGGAAGAAAAAACGATTGAAAAACTATTCGGCTCAAGCCGCTAAAGCATAAAAAACTCAACGGGTATGAAAAAACGATGGCTGATCGTCCTGCTCTGCGGCGCAGCAGCCGCACCGGCGGCGGGACAAACCGTCGGTCTGCAGGATTGCATCGAACGCGGACTGAAGAACAACTACTCGGTGCGCATCGTCCGGGGCGAAGAGCAGAAGGCGCGAAACAACGCGACGATAGGCAACGCCGGCTACCTGCCCACCCTGGACTTGAGCGGCGGATACTCCGGCAATGTCAATGACAACCGAAACCGGATGGCTGCCGACGGAGCGATCGAAAAGACCAACGGCGTTTCCTCGCAAAGTCTCGACGCGGGAGTAACCCTCAACTGGACGATATTCGACGGGCTGAACATCCAGGCGGAATACGCCCGGTTGAAAGAACTCCGGATGATGGGCGAACTGAACACCCGTCTGGCGGTCGAAGACCTGGCGGCAGAGATAGCCAGCGAATACTACAACTTGATCCGGCAGAAAACGCGCCTGCGCAACCTGCGTGCCACGCTCGACCTTTCGCGCGAGCGGCTGCGCATCGTCGAGGCGGAATACAACATCGGGTCGATGTCTCGGCTGGACCTGCAACAGGCGCAGGTGGACTTCAACGCCGACTCCTCCACGGTGATCAACCAACTGGAGGTACTGCACGCCTCGCACATTCGGCTCAACCAACTGATGGCGGTCGAGGATGTCGAAAGCCCGCTTCCGATCCGCGACTCGACCATCTACCCCGATCCCTCGCTGGACCGGGCCGACCTGTGGAGCAGCACGCTCTCCTCGAACGTTTCGCTACTGATGGCGCAGAAAAACCTGCAGATTTCGCAACTGGACCTCAAGAAAGCCCGCAGCCGCAACTATCCTTACGTCCGGCTGAATGCCGGATACGGCTACAATGCCACCTGGAACGGTTCGGGGACGATCGACCTGGGACAGCGCCTGGGACTCAACTACGGAGTAACCGTGGGCTTGAACCTCTTCGACGGGATGAACCGGCGCCGCGAACAGCGCAATGCGCTGATCGACATCGACAACCAGCGACTGCAGATAGAGGATACCCGTCTGGCTCTGCAATCCGACATGAGCAACCTCTGGATGGCGTACCAGAACAACCTCAACCTCTGGGAACTGGAAAAACAGAACGTCGTGGCGGCACAGGACTACTATTCGATCGCCATCGACCGCTACAAGCTCCACGAACTCTCGGGCATCGAGTTGCGCGAGGCGCAAAACAGCCTGCTGGAAGCCGAGGAACGCCTCTCGATTGCGGAATATTCGATCAAGATCTGCGAGATTTCCCTGCTGCAGCTCAGCGGGCAGCTGCTCCCCCGGATATTTCCCAAAGAGGGGATTGTAGATGCGGAGATTTCTCCGGCGCGATAAACCTTCTCTTCAGCGATGCGGGCAAGCGAAAGGCCGGCGGGCAATGCCCGCCGGCCTTTCGCTTGCCCGCTTCCCGAGGTTCCCCTCAAAGAATCCGCACCAGGAGGTGTCCCAGATATACCATGACCAAACCGGCGACCAGGCTCACCACGGCATAGGCCACGGCTGCGAAGAAATTGCCGGACTGAAACAGCGACAAGCCTTCGTTGGCAAATGTGGAAAAGGTGGTAAACCCTCCGCAGAATCCCACCGTGAGCAACAGTCTGAGGTCGGGATCGAAGATCCGGGCACGATCGAACCACCCGTAAAACACCCCGATGAGCAGGCACCCCAGCAGGTTTACCACCAGGGTCCCGTAAGGGAAGTCCCCCGTCCCATGCGACTGCACCCAACGGGTAAGCCCAAAGCGGGAGATTCCTCCCAGGAAACTTCCCAAACCGACGAATAAAAGTGTCTTGATCATCACAACCTATCTTTTTTTCCCTTGACCATCAGGCAGGTTTGTTCTCGTCGTACACATGCACGTCCATTTGCGGGAAAGGTATGTTGAGCCCGGCCGAGGGGAAGGTCTTATAGACTTTTTCGTTCATGTCGAAAAACACGTTCCAATACTCCTCCGTCTTGGCCCAGGCCCGCACCGTAATATTGACCGAGGAGTCGCCCAAGGATGCCAGTGCAATGAGGTACGGAGGGTCTTTGAGCACCCGAGGATCGTCCTCCAAGAGACGGGTAAGCACTTCCTTGGCCCGGTCGTAATCGTCGCCATAGGCTATGCCGAAGGTCCAATCGACCCTTCGGAGGGTCTGGTGCGAATAGTTGTTAATGATGCCGGTGGACATGCCGCCGTTGGGCAGCAGGATGATCTTGTTGTCCGGGGTGGCGAGTTGGGTGGTAAACAGGGTAATGGCCCGCACGGTACCGGCCTGCCCCTGCGCTTCGATGTAGTCCCCCACCCGATACGGCTTGAGCAACAACACCAACACTCCCCCGGCAAAGTTTTGCAAAGTCCCCGAGAGAGCCATACCGACGGCCAATCCGGCCGAGGCAAACAGGGCAATGAACGACGTGGTGTCGATACCCAGGAAACTGATCACGACGATAAAGAGCAGGAACATCATCGCCACCCGGAACATTGACAAAAGGAAGGTGGCCAGGGAGGCTTCCACATTCCGACGGGTAAAAATCCGTTGGAAGAACCGGATCACATGGCGGATGATCCAGCGGCCGATGTAAAAGATCAGAACAGCCAGTGCCACACGGATCACAGCCCCTACCAAGCCCCGAATAGCCACATCGACAATCTGGTCGAGTGTCATGGTTTTGAGTTGGGCAAAAAAGGACTTGAGATTGCTTCTCTCCAGCGAATCGACCGCTTGGGGAACGGAAGGCAATTGGGTCTGAAGATGAAAGAACAAGGACAGCAACAGATTCATGGCTATTCCGATATTTTTACGTTCATTTTTCTTTTTGAACAGGGATTTTTATCCCTTGGAAAACTCATATCTTTTCCTGTGGCGAGAGGATGCGCAGGGATGCTGGATGTACTTCGACCTCGATCCTCCCAGCTGCCGGATAAGGTTCGCCGTCGATGTGGTAGAGCAGGTTTTTCCCCGAAACCACTACCCGATGGGCATCGAGGGTTTCGCAACTGGGAAATTGATGGATCTTCCCTTTGTACAGACTATAAGCTGCCTGTACGGCGTTGATTTGGGTGATGTCGGAAAGAATGACCAGTTTCATGGTGCCCGAAGTCATCGAGGCCGTGGGCGCGATCCGAAAATCGAACCCCCACTGCGAGGAATTGGCAAAAGTCATGGTAAATGGGTGGCGTTGCAGGTGCTCCCCGTCCCGATCGATCTCGACTTCAGACGGTTCGTAACGCAATATCTCGGAAAGTGCCGAAGTGGTATAGGACATCAAGCCCCGATAACGGCTCTGGGCGAAATTGTGCGCTACCGCCGCCTCGAATCCCATTCCGGCAAAGCCCAAACAGAAACGGCCATTGACCTCAAGGGTGTCCACCGCCACGCTATGACAAGTCAAGAGCTGGGAAAAGGCCTTTGAAATATCCGTATCCATGCCGATGTGGCGCGCCACTCCGTTGCCACTGCCGGCAGGGATCAAGCCCAGGGCCGTATCCGTACCCCGCAGCAAGGACCCGATGCTGTTGGCCGTACCGTCGCCCCCTACCACCACGACCGCATAATAGCCCCCTTGGATGGCGTCGAGCGTCGCCCGGTGGGAATCCTCATACCCGTCGATCAGGTGCGTATGGACCTCTACCCCTTGAGCGGCACGGAATATCTGCGACAAGGGAGCATTCACCCGGTCGAGAGCGTGAACACCGGAGTGGGGGTTGATCAGGATGAGGACTTTTCGCATACGGCCGACACGGATAAGCGGGATGGAACGATTTACTTGCAGGTCATGATGTCGATGATCTCCCGGTCGGTGGAATCCATCGCCGAAATCGCGATCCGCGACAAGTTGCCGATGGAATGTTCGACATCGGGATCGAGGATGCCTTCGCACTGGGCCTTTTCCCCGCCTTCTACCGCCATGTACACCGCTTCGTAAGCTGCGGCAATGCCCACCGAGGCTTTCATCGAGCAGGAAGCCTTGGCTCCGTCGCAGAAAAGGCCGGAGATGTTGGCGATGATCAGTTGGATGACATTCTCGATCTGCTCGAGGGTTGCGCCCCGCAGGAAGGCGATCCCGCAGGCGGCTCCGATGGAGGCCGGAACGATCCCGCACAGGGCGGACAGAGGGCCGATGCGGTGTTTGATGTGGATGGGAATGAGATTGGCAAAAGCCAACGCGCGCAGGAGCAGTTCGGTATCGGCTCCGGCGGCCAGGGCTGCTTCGATCACCGGCACGTAAATGGTGATCCCTTGGTTGCCGCTGCCGCTGTTGGTCATCACCGGCAGCATGGAACCGGACATCCGGGCATCGATCCCGGCGGCGACCTTGGCCATCGAGCGGCGCATCAGATCGGAATCGGATGAAGACTTGGCCGAAAGGATCTTGCCCAGGCAATAGCCGTAGCGTTTCTTCAGGCCGGCATCGGCAATGCGCCAGTTGGCTTCGGCCCCGCGAGCCAAATCGGAGAGGCGTTCCACGTCGACGCTGTGGGCAAACTCATGCAGACGGGCAACGGACATTCCTTCGATATTTCCCTGCTCGTCCTGCCGATAGACCGGGGTTCCTTCCTTTTCCCAAACAACCTTCCCATCGTGAGTGGCCCGAGTGATGCTCGTATGGTGTTTTTCGACAGTAGCCGAGGCGGTATGTCCGTCCTCGGAACGGACGGTGGCTTCGATGAAGAGCTTGTCCACATCCTCGGCGATGGAGATATCTACCCCGCCCTGGGCGGCAAAATCCACGGCTTGGGATGCGATCCGGTCGGTAACTCCTTCCAACACTTCCAACGCGCGGTCGGACGAGCCGGTCAGACAGCCCATGGCGGCTGCCACTTCGAGTCCGCGTTTGTCCGTACCGGGGATACCTACCCCTCGCGCGTTTTTATAAATATTGCCGCTCACACTCAAATGTACGTGAACCGGTGTTTTTCCCAGGATTTCCCGCGCTTTGACCACAGCCAGTGCTACGGCAATGGGTTCGGTACATCCCAACGCCATCCCGGTATCGGCATGAAGAATTTCGAGAATGCTTTCGTCGCTTAAAATCATTTTCCTTTCTTAAAAACCAACATCTACTCTTGCAAAGGTATTGAAAAAAAGCGCCTTTTTTTCAGGCGCTCTTTTTCCGGATAAAATATCTGTCGCTTCTCAAGGCCGCCTTACAAAGGCTGCGCTCCATCGAGGTCTTTCTTCTTGGTGTACTTGACGATAAGGCGGAGGTTTTCGCCATTGAGTACGGACATGTTGGGGGCTTTCTGCGCGGCTCCCATCGGCAGGCGGAGCCCTACGCGCACCGGACCGCTGTTCTCCCCGTACACGGCGTCGATCAGGGTTCGGGTTACCCGCATGCGATACTTGCCGGGATTGTCAAATTCGGAGGAGGTCGAATTTTCGTTGATCACCCCGTTGAGTCCATAGATGGAACGCGGAGAATAATACCACTCACCTTCTTCTTCCGAGAAAGTGGCTTCGTCCGGGAGATAAAAATCGACTTTCTTGGTCGGAATGCCCGTTTCCGGATCCCAGAACACAAACTGGTCGGCATAGGGATAAACATACATCCACAATTCGGCCGCGGGGGTAATACCACTATAAGAATCGTCGTTTTTGGTCGTAAAGTCGATGTAGGCGTCGTTGATCGTCCAACCGTTCTCCCGGATCGTTTCAATGGTCTGTTGGTCGATCAGGTCAACTACGACCTCCGTTTGACCGAAAGGCAGGATGTAAAGATCCTTTTCTCCGTTGAGCGTATCGGGATTTTGGATCATTGCCTCGATACGCGGATCGAGCGTTACCTGGATGGAGTTGGCGGCTATCGCACCCGAATAGTCGCTCTGATAGAACACCAGATCCATCGTCATCTCGATAGAGGTGGCCGTGTGATAATATACGGTTACGGCACAGGTACGGCCTGTCAACCCCACTTCCTGCCCCATATTGAGCATCATGAAAGGCATCCGGACTCCTTCCGGAGACTTGAAGTAAAGCCCCTTGAAACGATCGACGAAAGATTCGTAAGTGATGATCTGGCCTTTGAACTCATCGAAAAGGCTCTGCCAATAATCCCGATCGAGCTTGAGTTCCATGCGGGGATAGATCGAGTCCGCGTATTTATACGTGGTATCCAGGACGTTTCCTTCCTCGTCGTAGGTAAAGGAGGTATCCGTGATTTCCGTAGTGGAAAAGAGCGTATCGAGTGTGATCTCGAAACTTTCTTTCTGAAGCAGTTCGGCCGTTTGCCATTTTTTGCCCAGAGGAATATAATTCTTGGCGGTCATCACCACTCCATCTTCCGTCACGGGCAACGGAATGTCCTCGGCCAAACGATAGATCTCAAACTGTACATTGTTATTTTTCAGGGGCACCCCAAAGAAGGTATAGCCGGAAGGATAAAGCCCTTTGTAGATACTCTCTCCCGTAGAGAAACCGGTGAACGCATCCGTTGCTGCGTCGCCCGAAAAATCCTGAACCGGCGTATAGGAAACAAACATCTTGACCGAATCGACCACGATGTCCCCGAAGTTGGGCAAGGTAGAGCCTATCTGCAACTGAACGGCAAATCCTGCTTCCACGCTGCATACCCCGGGATAGGAATAATTGCCCAACATGCAGAAGTTGTACCCTTTCTTGTTGTTGTTGACCGGGTCGCCGATCTGATACACAATATCGGCTTCCACGCGGGCCGAGAGCGTATCACGGACGGGGTCCGGCACTGTCCAGGCCTTGACGGGAAACGACGTTTCCCCGACCACCATATCCTCTCCGTTGACGATATCGTTTCCCGTGCGGAATTCATCGTTCAAGCAGGAAGAAAGGGAAAGCAATGCCGCCACGACAAGAAAACGGCTGGCGATCATCTTGACCGACACAAAAAGATCCTTGCTTACAGATGTTTTCATCTATGAAAAAAGGTTATTCTTCGTTCAATATTCCGGCATACAGCCCCGCGTACTGGTCATACCCGGCCGGCTGCTCCTCCGGATCGATTAAGGACGGCAATTTACGACTTTTTACTATTTCCTCCACCCATTTCGCATTGGCCGGCGAATCGACCACCACCGCATCGGAGTATTTAAGACAAGTTTTTGTTAAATTCTCATAGGTCGGATCGGCCAAAAGGGGTTCTTCTATGCTGTCGAAGGCGAGCTTCTCGCACAAATGCCCGCCGAGCGACCCCGAAAAACCTTCGCCGAACACCGAAGTTACCACCCGCGTATCGGCAAAAGCCGGATCGTCCTTGTACAAGGTTTTGATGTACAAAGGCAACATAAAACACAACGCCCCGTTCACATGGATGATATCCGGACTCCAGTTGAGTTTTTTGATCGTCTCCAACACGCCTTTGGCAAAGAATATGCCACGTTCGTCGCTGTCGAGGAACACCCCGCCCTGGGCCTTTTCCCGTTCATGGCCGCGGAAATACTCTTCGTTGTCGATAAAATACACCTGAAGCCTTTCCCGGGGCACCGAAGCAACCTTGATGATCAGCGGCTGATCGATATCATTGACCACCAGGTTCATCCCCGAAAGGCGGATCACCTCGTGCAACTGATGCCGGCGTTCGTTGATATTGCCGTGACGCGGCATGAAAATACGCACCTCGCTCCCCGCTTCCTGCATCAGACGGGGAATCTCAAGCGATACGTCGGCTCTGCGGCTGGAAGGCATATACGGCACCAGTTCCGAAGAAACGTACAATATCCTCTTGTTTTTCATTATATTATTTTTAATAAAACTTTAACCCGAGCGCCGCGTGTCCTCCTGTTCCG
>CABSLV010000025.1 GCA_902478645.1 uncultured Flavobacteriales bacterium
AAATATAATAAAAGGCGAGCGTGCGCAAAACATGAAAACGAAGTTTTCGGAGTTGGCGTGGCCAAGCCGAGGGCGTATCCTGTATGGTGGTATCGGATAGATCGATCGGCTTTATTGCCAGATCTCCCAGGATTTTTCGGCCTGCAACTCCAACAAGGTTGCCCCGCAACATGCTGCGGCGCCGTGTTCCCGGCCTTTTTTCATGAACAGGGTGTCGGGAGGGTTGTACACCAGGTCGAAAAGCAGGTTGCGCTCGTCCAAACTGTCGTAGGGGATATCCGGGCAAGTATCCACGTGTGGGAAGGTACCCAGCGGGGTTGCGTTGACGATCAGCGGGCAGGTCTTTACATGCACTTCGGTCAGTTCTCCGTAGGTAAGGTAGCGGCCTTCCCGTTTTTGCCGCGATACGAAATAATACTCGATGCCCAGATGACGCAGTACATAGGCTACCGCATCCGACGCGCCTCCCGTGCCCAGGATGAGTGCCCGCTCGTGGTGCGGTTCCAGAAAGGGGACAAGGGCCTGGCGAAAACCATACACGTCGCTGTTGTGTCCCGAAAGGTGTCCGTCCGGATGCACCTTCACGGTGTTTACCGCACCGACTTCCGTGGCTTGCGGGTCGATCTCGTCCAGGAAGTCCATCACGGCCCGCTTGTAGGGGATGGTTACGTTCAGTCCGCGGATCTGTTTGTCGGAAAGGATATTGCGCAGTTGGTCGATGGATTCCAGGTCGAAGATGTCGTAGGTGCAGTCGGCGAGGTTTTCGGCGCGGAACTTGTTCTCAAAGTATTTTTTGGAAAAGGAATAGGAGATGTTTCTCCCGATGAGTCCGTATTTTTTCATTTGTTTCGCTTGGGCTTTTTGACCACCGGGGTACCGGCGGCGATGGCGCGTTTTTTCTCGCTGTAAGTTTCCATTTTGACCGTTCCCCAAAATCCCAGCAGGATGAAGACCACGGCGATCCAAGTGCCGGGTTGGTTCAGGGCGGGAAGGTAGTGGTCGAATCCGATGATCACGTCTTGGGGTTGTCCGTCGATAAGGGTTCGTTCGTACAGGCTGTTTTTCCAAGGCCACATGATGCTCAGCGAGCCGCCGATAAAACCGATGATCAGTGCAATGACATTGGCCCGGTGGTGTTTGAGCAGGTAGCCCAGGATGTGCGAGAAGATCACCACACCGATGAGCGTTCCGGCGGTAAACACGCCGCAGATCTTGATCAGGTGCATCTGCTCCACGTCGTAGAGTGCCGAATAGTCTCCCCGGAGCATTTTTTCGGCCGCAAAAAACACGGCATTCACCGAGTCGACCATCAGGAGTTTGTAGTTGCCGATGACCATCAGCAGGAACGAGCCGGAAAGACCCGGGAGGGTCATTCCGCACACGCTGATCACTCCGCAGAGGAAGATCACCGCCATGTTGTCCGATCCCGAACGGTAGTCGAGCATCGTTACCGATATGCCGATGAACAGTCCCAGAAGCATCATCCGTACGGTGCTGCCCCGCCAGGAGTCGTATTTCTTGATCAAGTGCAGGAGGCTGCCCAGGACCATCCCGAAAAATACGGCCCACACCTGGACGCTGAAATGCTCGATCAGGTAGTCGATCAGCAGCGATACGGAAAAGAAACTGGTGATCGTCCCGCCCAGGATGCACAGCAGAAACCACATGTTGGTATAGCGGAAGAAACTGCGCACATGGCCGTAAAGCAACCATTTGAGCGAACGCCGGTTGATGCGTTGCAGGGAAAAGATGAACTCCTCGTAAAACCCGATGACAAAGGCCACTGTCCCGCCGGACACCCCGGGTACCTTGTTGGCCGTACCCATGGCGATCCCTTTGATCCACAAAAGGAAGTAATCCAGTGCGTTTCTCTTTTTTGCCATCGCTATTTGCAGGAAAACTTCCGGCGGGAAACCATCTCCGGTTTCGCCGGCCGAAAGAACGCACAAATGTAGTTTTTTTTGCGGAAATAAACCCCTGCGGGCATTCCGTTTCTTCGCGCAAAAGCCTAACTTTGCACCTCGAAACGAATTTCTTGTCAAAGCAGGAAAATAAAGCAGTGAAAAAGAACATAGCCATCGTCATGGGGGGATATTCGTCCGAGCGTCTTATCTCCCTTCAGTCGGGCGGGGTGGTGTACCGCCATCTCGACCGGGAAAAGTACAACCTGTATCCCATCGACATCTCACGGCAGGGATGGTTCTATATCAACGACCTGGAGGAACGCTATCCGGTGGACAAGAACGACTTCACCGTGACGGTGGACGGCGAGAAGATCCGTTTCGACGCCGTGTTCAACGCCATCCACGGCAACCCGGGGGAAAACGGCCTGTTGCAGGCTTATTTCGAATTGCTGGGCATCCGCCATACCTCGTGCGGACATTTCGAATCGGCCCTGACCTTCAACAAGCGCGAATGCATCGCTGTGGTGCGGCAGTACGGCATCCCTACGGCCAAATCGGTGTTCATGACCCAGGGCGATGCGGTCGATGCCGACGCCATCGTGCGTGAGGTAGGGCTGCCTTGCTTTGTCAAACCGAACCGCGCCGGGTCGTCCTTCGGCATCACGAAAGTCTATAAGAAGGAGGAACTGCCCGCCGCCCTCGAGTGCGCCTACAAGGAGGACAACGAGATCCTGATCGAATCGTTCCTCGACGGGCGCGAGGTATCGGTCGGCACGATGCGTATCGACGGGAAGATCACCGTGCTGCCCATCACCGAGATCGTGTCGATGAACGACTTTTTCGACTACAAGGCCAAATACGAGGGTCTCTCCAAAGAGATCACCCCGGCCAATCTCCCGGCCGAGGTCGAAGCGCGGATTCGGGAAGCCTCGGCCAAGCTGTTCGAAAAGCTCAACCTCCGCGGGGTAGTTCGTTCGGAGTTTATCCTGGTGGACGGGGTGCCGCACTTCCTGGAGGTGAATACCTGCCCGGGACTTTCGGCGGCCAGCATCGTGCCGCAGCAGGCGCGGGCGCTGGGCATGGAACTTCCCGAGTTTTTCGACTCCCTGGTGCGTCAGGCGCTCGAAGGTAAATAAACATATCAAAGCACACAAGATACGACAGAGGATATGCAGGAACAGAAAATCGCGGTTTTTCCCGGATCGTTCGATCCGCTGACCAACGGACACTGCGACATCATCGCCCGCGCTTTGCCGCTTTTCGACAAGATCATCATCGCCATCGGGCGCAACAGCGAGAAGAACTGCATGTTCTCGCTCGAAGAGCGGATGGATTTCGTGCGCCGTACGTACGCCGATCAGCCCAAGATCGAGGTAACGAACTACGAAGGCATGACGGTCGATTTTTGCCGTTCGATCGGCGTGAAGTTCATGCTCCGGGGCTTGCGCAACCCCTCGGACTTCGAGTTCGAGAAAGCCATCGCCCAGACCAACCGGCGACTTTGCCCGGACATCGAGACGGTATTTCTGCTCACCTCTTCGGGGTATTCGTTCATCAGTTCGTCCATCGTGCGGGAGATACTCACCTACAACGGCGATGTGAGCAAGGTAGCTCCGGTGGCGGTAAGCGAATACTGGCAGAAAAAGAAAAACGAAAAAACAGCGAAATAATACCATGGATACACCCAAACGATACACCGTAACGGCCGCTTTGCCGTATGCCAACGGCCCGATCCACCTGGGACACCTGGCGGGAGTCTATGTTCCGGCCGATGTCTATGTGCGCTACCTCCGTCAGAAAGGACGCGACGTGATCTTCATCTGCGGATCGGACGAGCACGGCGTGCCCATCACCATCAAGGCCCGCCGCGAGGGCATTACCCCGCAGCAGGTGGTGGACAAGTACAATGCCATCATCCGCGATTCGTTTGCCGAGTTCGGCATCTCGTTCGACAATTACTCCCGGACCTCCGCTCCGATCCACCACAAGACCGCATCGGAATTCTTCCGCAAGATGTACGATGCCGGCCAGTTCGTCGAGCAGGAGTCCGAACAGTATTACGACCCCGAAGCGAAACAATTCCTGGCCGACCGTTACATCACCGGTACCTGCCCGCGTTGCGGTGCCGAAGGAGCGTATGGCGACCAGTGCGAGAAGTGCGGATCGACCCTCAGCCCCTCGGAACTCATCGATCCCAAGAGCGCCCTTTCCGGGGCAACCCCCATCCTGAAAAAGACCAAGCACTGGTACCTGCCCTTGCAGCAGTACGAATCGTGGTTGCGTCAGTGGATCCTCGAAGGACACAAGGCCGACTGGAAGCCCAACGTGTACGGCCAGGTGAAATCCTGGCTCGACGATGGTCTTCGTCCCCGGGCGGTAACCCGCGACCTGGACTGGGGTATCCCCGTGCCGGTAGAAGGCGCTGAAGGTAAGGTGCTGTACGTCTGGTTCGACGCCCCGATCGGCTACATTTCCTCGACCAAGGAATGGGCCGAGCGTGAAGGAAAGGACTGGGAACCGTACTGGAAATCGGCCGATACCAAACTGGTGCACTTCATCGGCAAGGACAACATCGTCTTCCACTGCATCATCTTCCCGGCCATGCTCCGGGCGCACGGCGAATACATCCTCCCGGACAACGTTCCGGCCAATGAGTTCCTCAACCTGGAGGGCAACAAACTCTCCACCTCACGCAACTGGGCCGTATGGTTGGACCAGTATCTGGTCGATTTTCCGGGCAAACAGGATGTCCTGCGCTATGCGCTCATCGCTACCGCTCCCGAAACCAAGGACAACGATTTCACTTGGCGGGATTTCCAGAACCGCAACAACAGCGAGTTGGTCGCCATCCTGGGAAACTTCGTAAACCGTGTGATGGTCCTCACGCACAAGTACTACGGCGGGGTGGTTCCTTCTTCGCAGCACTTGAACGAGGCCGACCGCGGGGTGTTGGATCAGATGCGGAAGTATCCCTCGATCCTGGGCGATTCGATCGAAAAATACCGTTTCCGCGAGGCTCTTTCCGAGATGATGAACCTCGCCCGTCTGGGCAACAAGTACTTGGCGGACAACGAGCCTTGGAAAACGCAGAAGACCGATCCCGAACGTACCGAAGCCGTGATGTACACCGCGGTGCAGATCGCCGGGGCCTTGGCTACCCTCTGCGAGCCGTTCCTCCCGTTTGCAGCCGCTTCCCTGGCCAAGATGCTGGATATCCGTCCTTTGACATGGGACGAAGTAGCACAGGCGCAGCAGATCGTTCCCTCGGGACATCGTCTGGGACAGCCGGCCCTCTTGTTCGAAAAGATCGAAGACGCTGCCATCGAAGCGCAGCTCAAGCGTTTGGAAGATTCACGTCTGGCCAATATCGCCGCCGAGAAAGCGGCCGAACCGCAAAAGGAGACCATTTCCTACGACGAGTTCGACCGGATGGATATCCGTGTGGGCACCATTGTCGAGGCTGAAAAGGTGCCCAAGGCCAAGAAATTGCTCAAACTGACCATCGATACGGGCATCGACCGGCGGACGGTGGTCTCGGGCATTGCCGAGAGTTTCTCGGCCGAAGAGGTCGTGGGACGCCAGGTGTGCGTGCTGGTCAATCTGGCTCCGCGCGAGATCAAGGGCATCCTCTCCAACGGGATGATCCTGATGACCGAACATCCGGATGGCCGCTTGGAATTTGTCGCTCCTTCGCAGAAGGTGAAGGAAGGGGCACAGGTGTGCTGATCCTTTTATAAACAGGCAAAGGGAACGGGGAAATCTCTTTAGGGATCTCTCCAAGCGATCTCCCCAGGCGGGCAAGCGGGGGCTGCTTTGCAGCCCCCGCTTGCCCGCCTGGGGAGATTTTTTTGAGAAGAGTTTCAGACTGGGAAAGAGCGCGGTATCTCTTTGGGGATGATTTAGACGGGAGGTTTCGATCAAGGACAGAAAAAAGAAACCGGCCACAAGGATGCCTTGCAGCCGGTTTCGGGGTTATAAATAAGGAAAGTGCTTATTTCAGGACATTTTCCACCGGGGTATATTCCAGTCCGTAGGCTTCGGCCACGGCTTTGTACACCACCTTGCCGTTTACGATGTTCAGACCTTTGCACAGTTCCGCATTGTCCGTGCAGGCTTTCTTCCAACCCTTGTTGGCCAGCTGGATGGCATAGGGCAGGGTAGCGTTGGTCAGGGCATAGGTCGAGGTCAGCGGCACGGCACCGGGCATGTTGGCCACGCAGTAGTGTACCACCCCGTCCACGGTAAAGGTAGGTTTGTTGTGCGTGGTGGGTTTGCACGTCTCGGCGCAGCCACCCTGATCGACGGCTACGTCTACGATGACCGAGCCTTTCTTCATCGACTTGAGCATGTCTTTCTTGATGAGCTTCGGGGCTTTTGCTCCCGGGATCAGCACCGAACCGATGACCAGGTCGGCCTCCTTGATCTCGTTACGGATGTTGTATTCGCTCGACATGAGGGTCTTGACGTTGGCCGGCATCACGTCGTCCAGATAACGCAGGCGCGGCAGCGAAATATCGGTGATGGTTACATCGGCTCCCAATCCGGCCGCCATCCGCGCCGCTTGCGTGCCGACGGTACCTCCGCCCACGACCAGTACTTTCGCCGGTTTTACACCCGCTACGCCACCCAGCAGGATGCCGCGTCCCCCGAAGGGTTTCTCCAGGTATTTGGCACCTTCCTGGATGGACAGGCGTCCGGCTACTTCCGACATCGGGTGCAGCAGGGGCAGGCTACGGTCGGCTTTCTCCACCGTTTCGTACGCCAGGCAAACGCCTCCCTGTTGGATCATGGCGTGGGTGAGGGGCTCGCACGAAGCGAAGTGGAAATACGTGAAGACCAGTTGGTCTTTCTTTATCAAGGAATACTCGGATTCGATGGGCTCCTTTACTTTGATGATCATCTCGGCCTGGGCATAGGTATCCTCGATGGTGGGGAGGATCGTGGCTCCGGCTTTTTCAAATTCCCGGTCGCTGATACCACTGCCTACTCCTGCGGTGTGTTGTACGTACACTGTGTGGCCGTTTTTCACCAACTCCATTACTCCGGAGGGCGTGATAGCCACCCGGTTTTCATTGTTCTTGATTTCTTTTGGAATACCGATTTTCATTTTTTCAAATGTAGATTAAGTTGTATTGAGGGTGTTGTTAGTACACCGCAATAATAAAAATTTTTCGGAACACCCGATATTTTTTTTTGTTTTTTTTCCAACGGTTTGTTCCCGTCCTTGATATTTTAGGCGTCCAATGCCGTAAAACTTTAAGTTTTCGTACCTTTCTAAAAATAAAAGGTACAATCGTAAAAGTTTTCGTCCTGTATAAGATTTACCAAGGCAATGAACATGAAGTTTGTAATTTCGGGTGTTCTGATAGCCTGTGTCGGACTGGTGCTTTCATACACGTATCGCCCGTATGTGTATGAAAACCATATCGATGATTTTCATCTGGCAGACGTGATAGGCAGTATCGTATGTGTGCCGGCCGCTGTGTTATGTGCTTGCGGCATTCATGGCAGATATTCGATAAAGAAATACACGATCTGGGCGGCAATAGCCTATATAGCCTATGAATTTCTCGGACTTTTTCATGTACAGGGTACCTTTGATGTATATGACATTATTGCCATCATAGTAAGTAGCCTGTTGTTTTATCGGTTATGCTTGTTGTTGGGTGTTTCAAGTGGCAGATAGTAATGCATTGAACTCTCCTTTCATGCTGCTGACGAAGATTTTTTTGTATTTTGCAGAGGTAAAACAAACATGGTGTCATGATGGAAAATTGGGTGATCGTTTACACGGACGTGTATCCCTGGAAAGTGCACACGGCTCAAAGTCTGTTGGAAGCTAACGGGATCAAGACTCTCGTCCAGGATGAACTTACCTCGCAGGTCATCGCTTTTTCGATGGCCACCGGTGGAGTGAAACTGCTCGTCTCCCCGCGCGATGCCGAGCGCGCCGTCCGAATCCTTGCCGAGGGAGATTATTGAGTTCGGACCGTATTCCGAAATGAGAGCAAAAAAACAATCGCCTTCGGAGCACTTCCGAAGGCGATTGTGGTAGATGTATCTTTTCTGAAAAGACAGCGTATGCCGAATAGCATCCCTATTAAAAGGTCCGCGCTTCCCCTTTCTTTTGCCAAGCGTCCAGTGCCCGGACGATACGGCGGGCAAAGGAAGGCCCTTCGTAGATAAAACCGCTGTACACCTGTACGAGCGAGGCGCCTGCCTCCAGTTTTTCGATGGCATCCTCGGGGGTCATGATGCCTCCGACCCCTATGATGGGAAACGCCCCTCCGCTGCGCTCGTGGAGGTAACGGATCACCTCGGTCGAGCGTTCGGTGAGCAGGGCCCCGGAAAGACCTCCGGCCCCGATGCTTTCCACCCGACGAGCCGGCGTAGCGAAGATCATCTCCCGGCTGATGGTCGTATTGGTGGCGATAACCCCGTCGATATGTGTCTCCTTTACGATCTCGATGATGTCGTCCAGCTGCCCGTCCGTCAAGTCGGGAGCGATCTTGAGCAGGATGGGTTTGCGCTTTTCGTGCGCCGCATTGCAGCTCTGCAACCGGGAAAGGATCTCGGTGAGCGGCCCGCGCTGTTGGAGTTCGCGCAGACCGGGCGTATTGGGCGAGGACACGTTCACAGCGAAATAGTCCACGTAGGGGAACAGCGTTTCGAAACTTTTCACGTAGTCGGAAACCGCCTGGTCGTTGGGCGTAACTTTGTTCTTGCCGATGTTTCCTCCCACGATAACATCCGTACGGCGCTTCCTGAGGCGTTCTGCGGCGCGGGCAGCACCCTGGTTGTTGAAGCCCATGCGGTTGATCAGACTATGGTCGGCCACCAAACGGAACAGGCGTGGGGAGGGGTTGCCCGGTTGCGGGAGCGGGGTAACGGTGCCGATCTCCACGAATGAAAAACCCAAGGCCCCCAGCGCATCGAACGCCTCGGCATCCTTGTCCAAGCCGGCGGCAATGCCTACCGGGGTGGGAAACTTGATCCCGAAAACCGTGCGGGAGAGCCCCTCCGGACGGCGGCGGAACATCCACCCCAGAATCCGAAGACCGAAAGGCAGTGCCTGCACCATGCGCAACAGGGCGAAGGTGAAACCGTGTACCCGCTCGGGGGAAAAACGAAACAGTAGTGGGCGAATAAACGTCTTGTACATAACGGATATTTATTTCTCTTTTTTTTCTTCTTCGTGTTCGAGAGAGCGGGCGATCAGTTCTTCACACAGTTGGGCGATCGTCTGCCGCCGGGCGTTGGACAAGGCCTGCAGCCGTTCGTAGAGTTCCCGGGGGAGTTCCAGTTCGAGTCCTTGCGTGGCCTTTTTGGGGAATATCATAGCGACCGACATCGGTGCGCCCTGCGGGGCGTCGGCGGTGGTTACCAGCACCTGTTCCAAGGCGCATGCCCCGGTCTCCAAACGCAGGCAGCGGAAATAGGACGGTACGCGATCGACCATCTCGCTCGGGAACTCGCGCAAGAGTTCCTGCAGAGCCGCTTGTTGGCGGTCGTCTTGCACCTTGACCGTTACTTGGCGCAATGCGTGGGATTCGAACAGAAAGTCTGTCCCGGGGTACGAAACGGTTTTTACGCCCTTGCGTACGACCACCCGTTCGGGTTGTCCCCATCGTGCTGTCAGATCGTCTGCCGAGGTGGCCGCCCCTGTGCCCCGGAAAATGCCGGTGGCGATCGCCCGACGGATTTCCTCTTTCAGATCCGAAAAGTCTTCCCAGGCGTCCATCTCACTTTTTGTACAAAGGTTCTATCACTTCCGCCGGGAGGAATACTTCGCTCTCGGGCAGGATCGTGGGGGCAATGGCACTCATATCGTAGCGGAAAGTCGCTCCTTGGGACGAAATCCGGAAGTCGTCGGTCAGCGGCAACTGTCCGTCCGTCGGCAGGAGAATGCCCTGTTCCTTGAGCGGCATGCCGGGAGTCAGTCCCAGTTTTTCCAGGAAAGTATCGGTGAGCATTTCCCGCAGGGCGAGCGTGTCGGAAAATACCTCTGCGGCCGAGAGCAGCGTACCCTTCCGGCTGTCGAGCAGGTAGTATTTCCGAAGGGGACTTCCCGGCGTATCGAGGGCATTGGTGGACACGGTGTAGGCCAGGGAAAGGCAGCCCCGGTAGTCGGCCTCTACCTCCAACGAAGCGGCATAATACCACGGGGAAAGATAATCGCTTTCCGTTTCCTGTTCGAGGGCTTCGTCGTTTTGGCGGGAGGAGGGATCAGGTGTTCCCTGCATGGCATTGCGGAAGTCTTCCCATCGGCGGAAGAACCGCGTGCAGAGCGTATCGGCACTCCCTTGCGCTCCGAAGACCAGCGAATCGACCACGTGGTTGGCCCGGTCGGCTTCGGCGGGGGCGGCGGAGGAAAATACGGGATAGCGGAGGCTTACCCGTGCGCCTGCTTCCCCCGAGAGGGTATCCCCGTCGGGATTGTTTGCGGAAAAATCCTCCATGCGGTACGACAACTCCTGCGGAGAGCATCCCCACAGGGTGGCGACAAGGGAAAACAACGCGGTGGGTATGAGATGTTTTTTCATCCGAAGTTTACGATTCCATGTCGGGAGCGAATACTTCCGCTCGCTTGAAGTCGGGCTTGTATTTGAGAATACCGTCCAGTTCCGAATAGGGCACCGTGACCGAGGATGCCCCGTAGGAATACGGTGCGATCTCATAGACGTTGTAGTAGAAGATCACCCCGTCGGGATGCAAGGCGAAATTCTCGGTCAAGGGCAAAAGATCATCCTCGATAAAATACCCTTGTTCCGACAGGGGGACGTCGGTGTCCAGTTCTCTTTCCCGGATAAATTGGGCCGTGATTTTCTCTCCGAGCGTCAGTGTGTCGGAAAATACATCGGACAGTCCCAGACGGGCTCCCGTCAGGACGTCATAGTTGGAATATACCAAGGCATACATCCCGTGTGCACCCCCGGCATATTGGCTGACTTTGTATCCGGTAACGATCAGCCGCGGGGCATTGACTACTACGAAACACTCGGTGGTGTTGAACCACGAGGGGATAAAATGCATCATGGCTGTATCCTGCTCCTCTGTGGCGATTTTTTCCCGGAATGCGACGTAATTGCGGTATTCCTGGAAAAATTCGTCGGCCAACTGTTCGGGCGTCTTGTTGTCCGGTCCGCTCACCTGTCGGTATACTTGTGCATTGATGCTGTCCACGGCCGATGAGGGGAACAGTTTTTTGGAAAATTCCGGATAGCTGACGTAGTAGGAAGTACAATCGGACGAGTCCTTGCAATTCTCGTCATAGCGGCTGACCACTTCATAGCGATAATCGCATGCGCCGCTGCGGTATCTCCATGCCCAAACCGCAACGCCTGCGAGGATGACTACAAGCAGGATGACAACAAGTTTTTTCATAGTTTCTGTGTTTTACGCCGGTCGGACCCCGGCGATTTTATATATACAAAGATACGAAAGGAGAGCGCAGTAGCAAGGATAAAACGAAGTTTTCGGACTTGTTGCGCGCAGGAAAAACCGCACAGGAAAAGTACCACGGGAAGGAGCGGATGATTACAACGACGCCTGGAGGAGTTCCCGGCACCTCCGGGCATCCTTGGCCAACTGTTGCTTGAGATTGTCTAGGGAACTGAACTTGACCTCGGACCGCACCCAGGCGAAGATCTCGACAGAGAGCGTTTGTCCGTAGATGTCCCGGTCGAAATCGAAGAGGTTTACCTCGATCGAACGTCCGGGGTAGTCGTCCACCGTAGGGCGCATCCCGATGTTCATCATGCCGCCGAAGACCTCCTGCGATACGTGTACCCGCACGGCATACACCCCGTCGGGCGGCAGGAGTTTTGCCGGTTCCTCGATGCGGATATTGGCCGTCGGGTATCCCAACGTGCGGCCCAGTTGTTTCCCCCGGACCACGGTCCCGTAGAGGCTGTACGGCCGTCCGAGCAGCGTGCGGGCCAGAGCGATATCGCCCCCCTCCACCGCACGGCGCACCGAGGACGAGCTGACGGTGATCCCCCCGATCTCCATCCGGGGGACGCGGATCGCCTCGACGCCGTAACGCGGGCCGACTTTCGTCAGAAAGTCAAAAGCGTTGTATTTTTCCCGGCCGAAACTGTGGTCGTATCCCGTCACGACGAGCGTGGTGCCCAGTTTGCCCACCAGGTCTTCACGCAGGAATTCTTCGGCCGAAAGTGCGGCAAAGGCTTGGGTGAAGGGCTGGACGATGAGCAGATCGACCCCGTATGCTTCGATCAGGCGGGCTTTCTCCCTCTCGTCGGAGAGCAGGCGTACACCCGCATGGGGCGAAAACAAGGCTCGGGGATGAGGTGAGAAGGTAACCACGGCACTCGCGGCATTTCTCCTGCGGGCTTCTTCGACCAGGGTTTTCAGGATTTCGGCATGGGCCGTGTGGACCCCGTCGAACGTGCCGAGGGTAACCACCGTGCCGCCTGTCCGCTGCTGTGAGGGGGGGAGTTCGTCGAATCCTCGGTAGATGTTCATAACGGGGGCAGTTTTACGTCCTTGAGGTATTGCAGGGAGTCCGGGCCGCAGCAAAACAGCAGATCGACGATGCTCAGGTTGGGTTGGAATCCGAAACGGTCGTCGAATACCTGGGTGTAGGACGGAAATTCGGCGAGGCTTTCTTTTTTCGGGGAAAAAGCCTTGCGCAGGTCGAGTGTATCGGCCGGCGAATCTTCGTAGCACGAGGTGGTCGCGGGGTTTTCCTCGATCCCGAGCAGGCGGCAGACCAAACGGTGTGCCCGCAGGTTGAAATCGAGCAGGCCGACGGGTTCTTCCTCGAAGTACAGGGCGTGAAACCGGTCTTCGTAGTATTCGAAATAGGGAGAAGTGCGGTAGGCGGTTTCCAGCGAACGGAAATGCTGCCGCGCCCAGCGAAATTCGGTTACGGTGCGCGCTTGGTTCATCTTCTGGTGCCCGACGGCTTCGCCCGGGTGTTCCACCGGGATGTTGAGCGTCAAGGGACCGTTGGCTCCGCCGATGCAGGTACGCGAGCGGATGGTCTGTTTCTGGTAGTTTTCGTGAACCTCGAGCAGGGGGGCTTCCGCCTGCACCCACCGGGCGTAATATTCCACCGGAGCCAGGTAAGCACTACAAAACAATGTTTTCATGACCTTTGTCCTCAGGATTTCTTTTGGGCCGTTTTTTCGCCTTTGGATTTCTTGCGTTTTCTGCGCCACCATTCGTATCCTCCGTACAGGGCACCGCCCACCAGGACGATGGGCCAGAAGTACGAACGGAGCGGGCCGTCGCCCCCTTGCGGGAAGGAGAAGACGCGTTCGGTGCGGATACGCTTGAACAGCGGGGTAGAGCCGTCATCGGGAGCGATGCTCAGCCAGATCATGGCCGGTGAACCGACGATGTGGTCGGCCGGGACGTATCCCCAGTAGCGCGAGTCGAGCGAGTTGTCGCGGTTGTCTCCCAGCATGAAGTAGTAGTCCTGGGCGATGGTGTAGCGGTCGGTGGGCTCTCCGTCGATCAGGATCCGATCCGGGAGCACCTCCAGGGTGTGCCCTTCGTATTTTTCGATGATGTCCCGGTATTGCGGGAGGTTCTCGGGGGTGAGCAGGACCGTATCGCCCTGGCGGGGAATGTACAGCGGGCCGTAGTTGTCGCGGTTGTACGTGCTTCCGGACGGGAAAAGGGCATGACCTTCCGGATCGCCCGGAGCCAGGACGAGGCGTTCGGCCGTTACCCCGGGAAACATCGCTTTGACCTTGTCGAGGTTCTCCTGCGAGAGGAAGGCCTGCACCACTTCATTTCCTTGGGCGTCCGTATCCAGGAAGGAGAGTTCCAAGCCCATTTTCAGCAGTTGGCGGAACGGCTCGTAATACGTCCTGGGGAAAGTCAGGCGGTATTCCTTTTGCGGCCGGGCGCGCTGGTTCCAGGTCTGCGGCTGTCCGTTCACGTACAACTCGCCCAAGCGGATCTCCAGCGTGTCGCCGGGCAGGGCGACGCAGCGTTTGATGTAGTTGGCCCGTTTGTCGATCGGTTTGTCTCGGCTGTCGGCCGGCCAGTTGAACACCACGATGTCGTTGCGTTTTATCTTGCGCAGGGCCGGCAAGCGCAGGTAGGGGAGGCTTACCCCCCGGATGTACGAGCGGGTCTTGACCACCGGGATGGTGTCGTGTACCAGCGGGAAGGACAAGGGGGTCATGGCAATGCGCGTGCCGTAGCTCATCTTGTTGACGAACAGGAAATCGCCCACCAGCATCGAGCCTTCCATCGAGGACGTGGGGATCGTGTAGGCTTCGTAGGTGAAGGCCTTGATCACCGAAGCGGCTACCGTGGCAAAGACGATCGCCCCCAGAACGCTCGAGTCCAGAGCCTGCCGGTGGTCGCGGTAGTGTGCGTCGTAGCGGGCGCTTCCCCCGTAGTTGATGTAGGCCAGAAAGAGTCCCAGGGTGATCAGCGTCAGGATCACCTGTCCTACCCGCCGGAATCCGAATGCCCGGCAGGTGTCCGACCACACCACCAGTGCCATCACGTTGCCCGCTACCGGGACATACAGCAGAATGACCCACCACCAGGGGCGTTGGAGAATGCGCATCAGGATCACGGCCGAATAGATGGGGACGACCGCTTGCCAGGCTTTTTGTCCGGCCAGGATGTAAAGCCGCCAGGTGCAGGCCCAGTGCAGCACCTGCATGATCAAAAGAAGTAAAAGAATACTCGTCATCGTTCGTCTTTCGGGGCGATCCCGCCCTCCTTTTCTTTTTTTAAGCGCCGCCCCTTGATGGGCGCCTCGCTCGGTTTTCGTGTATCGACGGGTGATCCCGTCTCGTTTTTCTTTTCTTAATTTAAGAGCCCCGCTCTGTGTTCCGCCTTTTTTTCCACGTTTACTTCTCGGCGCACAAAACGTCCCGCATGGAGAAGATCCCCCGACGGCCGACGATCCATTCGGCTGCTATGACGGCGCCAAGTGCGAATCCTTCCCGGGAGAAGGCTTCGTGCCGTATCGCGAGGGTATCCACGGGACTGGTGTAGCGCACGGTGTGTATGCCTGGGATCTCACCTTGCCGGATGGCGCGGATGGGGAGCTGGTCTTGCGGGGCGGGGGTGTCCGTTTCCAATGTCCAGCCGGTGTACCGGGGGTTGTGTTCCAGAAGTCCTTCCGCCAGCGTGATGGCCGTGCCGGAAGGGGCATCCAGTTTGTGGATGTGGTGTACTTCCTCGATCTCGGCGCGGTACTGGGGGTAGGGAGCCATCAGGCGGGCAAGGGTTTGGTTGAGCGCAAAAAACAGATTGACACCCAGGGAAAAGTTGGAACTGTACAGCAGGGCGCTTCCGGCTTTCTCGACCGCTTGGCACACCTCCGGGTAGCGATCGGCCCAGCCTGTGGTGCCGCATACGGCCGGGATGCCGGCGCGAGCGCAGTCCAACAGGTTGTCCGGTGCGGAGGCCGGGGTACTGAAGTCCACCACGACATCGGCTCCCGCAAAGTCGGCCGCTCCGGTGTGGGTGTCGATCCGGGCGACGATGCGGTGTCCGCGTTGCAGGGTGATCTTCTCGATGAGCCGTCCCATTTTTCCATATCCCGACAGGGCGATGTTCAAGGCTGTTTTCATGGGGAAGGAATCGGTTAAAAATGAATGGCCAGTTGCAGCCCGGGGGCTGGATAGCGGTTGACCCCTTGGTTGGGGTGGACCATGGCCGGGGAGAAGGTCAGGGTAGAGGAGGCGTCCTGCCGCTCGAACATTTCCTGAAGTTCCAGCATCTTGCGGTGTTTGCGCTGGGTGCGGAACTCGGAGAGCTGGACCGATACATTGGCGTGCAGGATGTTGAGCAGATAGACCCCGACGGTGCCCAGGATCCACAGGTCGCGTTGTTGTTCGGCGTATTGCATCTGGCTCACCAGGGTGGCATCGTCGTAATATTCATAATCGTGCACTTCGCCAGTGAGGATGCGGTTTTTGTATTCCTTGCGGAAGTCGTTGTAATACCCGTTGTAGAACGATACGGCCAGCAGCGTACCGGTCATCCCTCCCCAGAAGGCCGGCGCCATCCACCATTGGGAACCGCCGTAGATCTGTCCCAACCCCGGAACGATGGCCGAAAGGAATGCCGCATGGGCGGCGCTTTTCGGTTTGGGGGCCGGCGGTTTTTTCAGCATCAGTGCCTCGCCGATCATCGTCGAGTCGTCCTTGTGGTATTCGGCCGTATTGGGGATGGAAAGGCTGTCGAGCAGCGGATCGGGTTCGGCCGGGGGAACGACCTCGGCCCGGGAAGTGTCGGTAACCACGTGGGTGAAGTATTCCTGAACCTCCCGGCGTAGTTTTTCCTGTTTCTTGAGTTCCTTGGCGTGGCGTTTTTCCTCGCGTTTTTGGAGACGGGCGAGTTTTTTCGCTTCACGCGGCGAAAGAGTGTCCCCCTCTTGTGCCTCGAGGAGCGCGATGGCCTCCTGAGGAGTCATCCCGTCGCTCGACGCAGCCTCGGGCACGCCTCTCTGCGGGACAAAGCGCGTGGAGTCGGATGTTTCCCGGGATGCAGGGAGCGTATCGACCGCCTGACCGCACAAGGGGATCGACCACCCTGCGGAAAGGAAAAAAAACAGAAGGTACTCTCCGATCTTCTTCAAGGCCATGCGTGCGGTAAGTTCAGTTTTTTTCCAGCAAATTTTTCAAGCGTTCGAAATCTTCCCGGGAAGAAAACGGGATGACGATGCGTCCCCGGCCTTTGGCGTTTACCCGGACGTCTATCTTGGCCTTGAGGGTCTCTCCCAGGCTTTTTGCAGCCTCGGCCCACTCCTGCGGCAGCGCCGTGGCGTCGGCCTTCTGTCCCTCGGGCTTTTTGTCGTCCAGGCGGCCTTCCTGGTAGTCCTTGACCAGTTTTTCGGTTTGACGCACCGAGAGGTTGCCCTCGACGATCTTTTGGTAGATACGCATCTGGGCATAGGGGTCCTCGACGTTGATCAGCGCCCGGCCGTGGCCCATCGAAAGGATGCCGTCGCGCATTCCGGCCTGGATGACAGGTTCCAGACGCAGCAGGCGCAGGTAGTTGGTGATGGTGCTGCGCTTTTTGCCCACGCGTTCGCTCATTTGTTCCTGGGTGAGGTGGCAACTGTCGATCAGTTGGCGGAACGAAGTAGCCACTTCGATCGGGTCCAGGTCGCGCCGCTGGATGTTTTCGATCAGCGCCATTTCGAGCATTTCCTGGTCGTTGGCCAGGCGGATGTAGGCCGGGATGTGGGTCAGGCCGGCCAGACGGGCGGCGCGGAAACGGCGTTCGCCCGAGATGAGCTGGAAGGAATTGAATCCCGTCTTGCGTACCGTGATGGGTTGGATCACACCGAACTGGCGGATGGAAGCGGCCAGTTCCTCCAGGTGTTCTTCCGAGAACTGCGTGCGGGGTTGGAACGGGTTGGCCGAGATGGTCTGAATGTCGATCTCGGCGGTTTTGCCCACGATCTTGCTCGCTCCCTCGTCGCTGGCGGAGTTGATGTCGTTTTTGGCGTCGCTCAGCAGGGCGGCCAAACCTCGGCCCAGTACTTTCTTGCTCATAGGAGGTTCATGTGGTTTTTCTTGATGATTTCGGCCGCCAGGCTGATGTAGTTTTCAGCCCCCCGGCTGGTGGCGTCGTAGTGGAGGATGCTTTCCCCGTGCGAAGGCGCCTCGCCCAGTTTGACGTTGCGCTGGATGATGGTCTGGAACACGATGTCCTCGAAATGCGTGCGCACTTCCTCGACCACCTGGTTGGACAGGCGAAGGCGCGGATCGTACATGGTGAGCAGCATCCCTTCGTAGGTGAGCGAGGGGTTGAAACTGCTTTGGATGCTTTTGATGGTGCTCAGGAGTTTGCCCAGTCCCTCCAGGGCGTAGTATTCGCACTGGATGGGGATGATCACGCTGTCGGCCGCTGTGAGCGAGTTGATGGTCATCAGTCCCAGGGACGGCGAGCAGTCGATCAGGATAAAGTCGTAGTCCTCCCGCACGGGGGCCAAGGCTTCCTTGAGCATGTATTCGCGCCCCTGCATGTCCGAGAGTTCGTCTTCGGCCGCGACCAAGTCGATGTGTGCCGGCAGCAGGTCCACGCCCGCCGCCGAAGTGGGCACGATCAAGTCCCGCGCCTGGGCCCGGTGCTCGATCACTTCGTAGGTGCCTCCCTGAATATCGTTTTCATCTACCCCCAGGCCCGATGTAGCATTGGCCTGGGCGTCGGCATCCACCAGCAGCACTTTCTTTTCGAGTGCCCCCAGAGAAGCCGCCAGGTTCACGGCTGTGGTGGTCTTTCCTACGCCGCCTTTCTGGTTTGAAATGGCAATGATTTTTCCCATAGCTTTTCCGTAACACGTTCCCGGGCTGTCGGCATACGGCAACATACCGGGAAATTCGGCGTAAAATTACTCATTAATATCCATCTTCTCCCGTTTCCGGGCGAAACTTTATCCACAATTTGGATATTTTTAACGCCTCCGGCGGCTCATAAAAGACGGAGTTCTGCCACGATTTCCCCGCCTGCTTGCGCGTTGAGCGCTGCGCAAAGACGGGTGCGCTCCAGCAGCAGTTCGTTTTTCCAGGCGTCGTTCGAGACTTCGACCGTCATCACGCCCCGGGAAAAGTGCACCTGCACCGTGTAGCGCCGCGCCCGTTCGCCCAGCAGCCGCATCCAGGCTTCTTCCAGACGCCGGGCGGTGAGCCCGTCGGAAAGGTTCGGATGGCGGGCGGAAAGGTCGGCCAGCACGCGGCCGGCCTGGCGGGGTTCGTAGTCTTTCATGGGCGGCGGGGGGAGAGGCGGAATGAAGCATAATCGGTGTGCGGGATTCCCTCCATCAGAGCCTCGATGCGCTCGGGATGGGTATCCGAGAGAAAGATCTGCCCGAAGGCCTCGTCCCGTACCAGCGAAAGGATGTATTGTACGCGCGAGGAATCCAACTTGTCGAAGACGTCGTCCAGCAGCAAGATGGGTTTTTCGCCCTTCGCACGGGTCATGAACCGGAATTGCGCCAGCTTGAGCGCCGTGAGGAAGGTCTTTTGCTGCCCTTGCGAGCCGTAGTTCTTGACCGGGTAGCCGTCCAGGGTCAGGCGCAGGTCGTCCTTGTGCACCCCGATGGTGGAAAATCCCAGGGCGAGATCCCGCGGGCGGGCCTGAGCGAGAAGTTCGGCCGGGTTTGGATCGTCAAATACGCTGCGGTAGGCGATCTCGGCCTGTTCGCCCCCTCCCGATATTTCGGTGTACACCTGCCGGAATACCGGCACGAAGGCTTCGAGGAAGGATTTGCGGGCCGCGTGGAGCTTTTGCCCCAGTTCGACCATCGGCAGGTCGTACACGTCCAACTCCAGCGGGGATACGCCCGGCCGTTTGAGCAAAGCGTTGCGCTGTTCCACCACCCGGGCGTGTGCCGTGAGGAGGTTGAGGTAGCCCGGAACGGTCTGGGCGATGACCCCGTCGATGAACTTGCGGCGCTGGGAACTCCCCTCGGCGATCAGGTCGCTATCCGAGGGGGAAACGATCACCAGCGGGTAGAGACCGGCGTATTCGCTCATCCGGTCGATGGGTTTCCCGCAGCGTTTGACCGACTTTTTGGCTCCGCGTTGCAGGCTCATCAGCACCGGGTCGGTGTCCTCGCCCCGGCAGAAATTCCCCTCGAGCATCATGAAATCCTCGCCGTGGCGGATGTTTTGCCCTTCGGCGGCGGAAAAATAGCTCTTGGTAAAACACAAGTAGTACACCGCGTCCAGGATGTTGGTCTTTCCGGTACCGTTGGGACCGGTGAGTGTGTTGATCTTGGACGAAAAGTCCGCCTCGAACGCGTCGAAGTTCTTGAAATTGACCAGGCGGATATTCTTGAGATACATAAGGCAAAGGTACTTTTTTTTCCGGAAAAAAACTTCCCCGGCTTCCCGTGCTTCTGCGTATTTTTGGGGGGAGGGAAGCTCCCCGGGACCTCGTCCCCGAGCCGGGAGGGAAAAAACGAAAAAAACTTTTCGCCGATGAAACTTTTTTTCGTTCCCCGGGGTCTAATGCAGTAGAAAGTTCACAGAGAAAAACGACGAACAACCACAAAAAAGAAATGAACGGTATGAAAAACAGAATTTTACTCTCCGCTGTATCGGTACTGGGAACCCTGTGTGCGCTCTCGGCCTCTCCGCAGCAGACTTCCGACGAGCAGGCACCCGCCCGGGAAACGGTCGTGGCGGCCGATACGCTTTCGCCCGAGGCCTCTTCGCAGTATGCGCTCGATTCGCTGCGTTACGCCTGGGAGTACAAGCAGAAAACACGGCTCGAGGAATTGCGCACCGAACGCTACCTGGATTCGGTGGTGTATGCGCAAATGAATGAAAACCAGCTATACAACCTCCAGATGAGCCGTCAGTCCCGGTATTGGAAAAGCGAAACCCAACGTTTTTTCGAAGGTCCCTTTATCCTGCTGGTAATCCTGATATTCGTTCTGGTGGTCTTCGGAATGGTGCTGCGCGCCCGCGACCGGGGCAAGCAACGCGCCCAGGAACTTAAACTGGCCCAACTCGAAGCCATGAAGAAGGGGCAGATCGTCTTTCTGGATCGCAAAACCGAGCAGGACTGCTCCTGCGCGCCGGACGAACCTGTCTCGGAGCCTTACCCCGGCGATGCGCCTGATTACACGGCTGTCTTCGAACAAACCCGGCGTCAGGCTGCCCGCTACCTGCGTTCGCCCCGGCGTTACCGCAAGACCGGGGTACTGTCGATCCTGTTCGCTATCGGAACGATGCTGTTCTTCGGTCTGGTGGGACGCGGCGATGCATGGGTGCTGGGGATCGTTCCGCTGTTTATCGGTTTTGCCTACCTGTACCTGGACTATGTTTCGCTCAAGACCGAGCAGCAGCGGCGCGAGATGGAGGAATTCCGTCGCTATAAGGCCGAAAAGGCCGCCGGGGAGCCTTCCGCCAAGGCGCCCGACACACCGGCTCCGCAGTCCGACCCGCAGCCGCAGGAGGGCGCTGACCGGGAATGATCCGGGGCCGAAGGAACGAATGCCTACTCATGAATACCTTTAGCCACTGAGTGCTGCGATGAGCCAAGCTGAAGATTTGATCCTGGTGGGGCAGGTAACCCTCTTGGGCAGCCGCCGTGCATTCGACACCTTGGTGCGCAAGTACCAGGGGGATGTGCGGCGACTGCTGCTCAACCTCACCGGCGGCGACGCGGATCTGGCGGCGGACATCGCCCAGGATACCTTTCTGAAGGCCTGGCTGTACATCGGTTCGTACAAGGGCAAATCCCGCTTCCGCACCTGGCTCTTTTCCATTGCGTACAACGTATTCTACGACTACGCAGCCTCCTGCCGCCAGCATGCCCACAGCGATTTGTCGGAATGTGAATATCATTTAACGGACGACGACGGCCGGCAGGTCGAAAGAAATATCGACCTTTACCGGGCGCTCGAAAGCCTTCGCCCGGCCGAGCGGACCGCCGTAGTGCTGTTCTACATCGAGCAGCAGAAGCAGCAGGACATTGCCCGGATCATGGGTGTGCCGCTATCGACGGTCAAGACCTATGTTTCGCGCGGACGGGCGCACTTGGCAGAATTGTTAAAACGATGAGCGGAATGAAAGACAAACGAACGCAAGACCTTCAAGAGTTTTTTACCGATCCGACCGACCGCCGGTTGGCCGAGATCCTCTCGCCCTTGCGGGAGACGGTCGTCCCGGACGAAGGCTTTTCGCTTCGGGTGCGGCGAGCGCTGCCCCGGCGGGATATTTCCCTCTGGGTGATCCTTTTGGCCGTCTTGGCCGGAGGATGTGCCGCGGTGGGTATCGTGGGTTGGCAGCAGACGCTCGAATTTTTCGGGGCGTTCCGGGATTTCTTTGTCTCGATGTTCGACATGCGGCAGCCCTCGAGGATGTCCTGGATCAGCGTAGCGGCCTTTGTGGTTGTATTGGGCTTTGTGCTTTACGCTTTCCTGGATACCGACGATTACCAGAGTCAGCCCGGGTGGGATTGAGCGGGGGAGGAAGTGTTCTTTCCAAAAATCGGCCGCGGTTTTCTCTCCTTTCGAGAGAAAACCGCGGCCGATTTTTTGGGAGGTCGGGTAGGCAGGATCCGAGAATTATTCCACCGAGAGGACTTCCCGCACGAGGAACACCCCGTCGTATTCGGCGGCAAAACCATCGTCCCACTTCCCGTTGTATTCCACCTTGAGGGTTGCCCGGGCCGGTTTTCCGTTCTTTTGCCCCTGTGTGGCGCGGTCGTATCGGGCGATGAGGGTGCCGGTCTTGTCGACGATCCAGAAATCCTCCGGGCTGCCGTCCGGGCGGAAAGAGCGGACTTCGTGCCCGATGCGTACTTCGCCCGTGAGCGTGTACAGAAGGTCCGTCGAAAGGGACGAATCGGCTTGTGCGGTAAACATGAAGCTGTTTTCGTCGAACAGCGGAGCGTCTTGGCCTATTTCGACAAAGAGAGCCTTGTCGGGGCGGTTTTCATGGATCTCAAAATATCGCTGCCCGCTGTTGCCTGTCCCCCAGCCGTTGCACGTGCTTGGGACGGGGCTTTGTTCGATCTGGCGTTTCACCTGCCGGGCGTACTCTCCCGTAGGAACGAGGTGGTAGCGGCGCACTCCGGGGCGTTTGGACTCGATCGGTTGGAAACGGCAGGTTTGTTCCTTGTCCCACTGCGGAGTGTTCTCGAGATAGCGCAATACGTCGTCGATCCGGTTGTTTTCCAGGTCGAAAATCCGGACTTTCGGGCAGGGGGAAGGGTCGCCGTCCCGGACTTGGACGATCCCCGGCAGCGAAGGGTCGATCAAAAGCCGGATGTTTTCATTGGCTTGCGCCCATAGCTTGAGGCCGGCTCCGGACAGCGTATTCCATCGGAAGCCTTCGTAGGCCGGCCGGGAAGGAGCCTGCAGCGTAGTGTCCGCTGGTGCGGATAGTTCCGAGTTTGTCGGGGCAGATGTTTGCTCGTCGGCATTTCCTGCTGCACAGGCGCACAGCCCCAGAGAGAAGAACAAAACCGATGTTTTCATTTTTTAGGAACGAGTAAGGTTTTCCGAAAAAAGGTTAAAAATGATAAGGTCAAAAATGGCCGTGACCAAGTTACGGAATTCTTGTCATGGATGTTTGTGAACGGAAGAAAATGAACAAAAAAACGGCCCGCTGCCCTTGGATGGCAGTGAGCCGGAGAATTCGTTGGCCGGAATGATGGCCGTGGATGCTTACAGCCGTTCGACGATCAGAGCGGAAGCGCCTCCGCCGCCGTTGCATACCGCAGCGCAGCCCAGGCGGGCGTTCTTGCGTTCCAGTACCGTGAGCAGGGTAACAAGGATGCGCGCTCCGGAGGCTCCCAGAGGGTGCCCCAGCGAAACCCCTCCGCCGAAGACATTGACCCGGTCTTTGTCCAGCCCCAGCAGGCGGGTATTGACGATCCCTACCACGGAGAACGCTTCGTTGATCTCCCAGTAGTCGATGTCCTTTTCCGTCAGCCCGGCTCGCTGCAGGGCACGGCGGGCGGCCAGCGTGGGGGAGGTGGGAAAATCCCGGGGCGCTTGTGCGGCATCGGCGTAGGAGACAATCCGGGCCAAGGGGGACAGACCGAGCGCCTGTGCTTTTTCTTCGGAGGTCAGCACCAGGGCGGCGGCTCCGTCGTTGATGGTCGAGGCGTTGGCGGCCGTGATGGTGCCTTCTTTCTTGAAGGCGGGGCGCAGCAGCGGGATTTTGTCCAACTTGGCGTTTTTGTATTCTTCGTCTTCGCGGATCTGGTAGGTGTGGCCTTTGCGGTCGGTTACCTGGACGGGGACGATCTCGGCGTCGAATACCCCTTTGCTCCAGGCTTTGGCGCTGCGCGTGTAGCTCTCGATGGCAAAGGTGTCCTGTTCCTCCCGCGTGATGCCGTAGGCCTCGGCGCAGGCTTCCCCGCACAGGCCCATGTGTTCGTTGGAAAAGGCATCGGTCAGCCCGTCGTACAACATGCCGTCCACCAGGGTAACGTGACCGAATTTTTGCCCGTCACGTCCCGAAGGCAGGTAGTGCGGCACCCGAGACATGCTTTCCATTCCGCCGGCGATGACGATGTCGTTGTCGCCTATCTCGATGCTCTGTGCGCCCAGCATGACGGCTTTCAGTCCCGAAGCGCAGACTTTGTTGACCGTAGTAGCGGGAACATGGTCCGAGATACCGGCTTGCAGGGCTGCCTGTTTGGCCGGGGATTGTCCTAGACCGGCCTGGAGGACGCAGCCCATGTAAACTTCGTCGATTTCGTCTTTTTTTATGGACGGGCAGCGTCCGATCGCGCCTTCAATGGCGATGGCGCCCAATTGGGTGGCCGGAATATCTTTCAGGCCGCCGCGAAAACTGCCGATGGGGGTGCGTGTTGCCGCTACGATGACTGCGTGCCGTTTTTCCATGTGTTTTTTTGGTGATTTTCGGGGTGTTTTTCAGGTTTTGAGGGCGCAATTTAATAAAAAAAACAAAAAAACCGGGGAACGACCCGACTTTACGATGGCT
>CABSLV010000026.1 GCA_902478645.1 uncultured Flavobacteriales bacterium
GAAGAATCTGTTAAAAACATCGCTTTCTTTTGATTTTTATGCGTTTACATCTCTTTATTTATGAATAAAAATCGTAATTTTGCAAGCAAGAGCTGTGGTTGCTTATGGATGCTTATTTTCGGGTTTGCGTTATATTTGCAACACATGTACGCAAGTCGCTGATAGATATATCACGTTGATTTTGAGGAAGTGAAATAACCCAAACCTCCTCTATAAGAAAATCCCCGCATCGGAAGGTGCGGGGATTTTTTTTGTGCTTTTTTCGGTTTATCGACCGGGCCTGAAGACGATCCGAAGGGTGTAGAATACCGGTACCCTTTGACTGTTCTGTCGGCCGGGGATCCATTCGGGCATCGAACGTACTATGCGCAGTGCTTTGGCATCGCATTCCGGGTCGATACCCCGTGCAACCTTGGCGTTTTTTACTTTCCCTGTTTCGGATACCACAAGGCGTATCCATACGCTGCCGGCCACCCCGCGTTCGCGGGCGGACTCCGGGTAGTTGAGGTGGGCGTACAGTCAGTCGTACATCGCTTTTTCTCCGCCGGGGAATTGCGGCATTTCTTCCACGGCAAGGAAGGGTTCGGAGGTGCAGTCTTCAGAGAGAGTTTCGGCAGGCGTTTCAGGAGCATTCTGTGCCGGGAGGAGTGCCGGCAAAAAACACAGAAGGGCAAGCAGGAGTTTTTTCATGGGCTTTGTGCGGTTGGTTGGGTAAATGTAAAAGGAGGACTTTTTCTTTTGGTAAAGATAGGCTGTTTCTGCGAAGGATCTCGCCGTCGGCCATAAAAAACCCGGCAGGGCAAATCTTTTGCCTGCCGGGTTTTTGTGAAGGGGAAAAATCCTTTTAATTATTCGATCGTAGCGGAGTAAGCCTCTGCGGACGGTTCGATCTTTTTCACCAGTCCCTGGAGCACCTTGCCCGGGCCTACTTCTACGAAGACCGTAGCGCCGTCGGCTACCATGTTGCGTACGCTCTGGGTCCATTTTACCGGAGCGGTCAGCTGAGCGATGAGGTTCTTTTTGATCGTTTCGGGATCGGTTTCGGCATGGGTCGAGACGTTCTGGTACACGGGGCATACCGGGGAGTGGAAATCGGTCTCGGCAATGGCGCGTGCCAATTCTTCGCGGGCCGGTTCCATCAGCGGCGAGTGGAAGGCACCGCCTACCGGCAGGCGCAGGGCGCGACGGGCTCCGGCGGCTTTGGCGGCCTCGCAGGCAGCTTCTACGGCCGGGATCTCTCCCGAGATGACCAACTGGCCGGGACAGTTGTAGTTGGCGGCTACGACTACGCCTGGGGTGGCCTGGCAGATTTCTTCTACTTTTTCATCCGGCAGTCCCAGTACGGCAGCCATCGTCGAAGGCACAGCTTCGCAGGCTTTCTGCATGGCCATGGCACGTTTGGATACCAGGCGGAGTCCGTCTTCGAAGTTCATGGCTCCGGCGGCTACCAGTGCGGAAAATTCGCCCAGGGAGTGTCCGGCTACCATTTCGGGTTGGAATCCTTCGCCCAGTGCTTTGGCCAAGGCTACCGAGTGCAGGAAAACGGCCGGTTGGGTTACTTTGGTCTGGCGCAGTTCTTCGTCGCTGCCCGAGAACATGGTCTGGCTCAAGGAAAAACCGAGGATCTCGTCCGCGCGGTCGAACAAGGCTTTCACGGCCGCCGATTTCTGGTAAAGGTCGGCCCCCATTCCGGAGAACTGGGCTCCCTGTCCGGGGAATACGTATGCTTTCATTCTTTGGTAGGTTTTTGGTGTGATGTTTCTTTCCTGTCGTTTCATCCGGTTTTCCGGCGGAAAACCGGACAAAGGTACGTAATAATCATCGGTTTGAAAAACACGGGGAGCGACAGGTGGAAATTCCCGGCCGGTTTTATTCTTTTTCTTTATTTTTAATAATGTTAATAAATAGAGCTTGCCCCCTTGGAGCCTTTGCAGCGGCGTTTTTTCAAAAAAATCCTGTGTGTTTGAGAAAGGAAAGTAATCATAAATAAAAGTAATATAGGATAAAAAAATATTATAAATCGCGTACTCCCTCGGATATTATCCGTAATTTTACCCCGCAAAAAACAGGAAAACCGATGGGAAGACTGTATGATAAGTTGAGTCAGGACGTGCGTTTGCAGGAAGGCATGGTGGCCTGTATCAACTGTGGAACCTGTTCGGCAGTATGTCCGGCAGCCGAATTTTACGCCTACGACCCCAAGAAGATTGTCAATATCGTTCAAACCAGGGACGATGAGCAGATCGAAGCCCTGTTGCGCAGCGAGACCATTTGGTACTGTGGAGAGTGCATGTCGTGCGTAACGCGTTGCCCGCGGCGCAATGCTCCGGGGCTCATCATCCAGGCCTTGCGTTCGCTTTCCCAGGACGAGGGCTTTTTCGTGGATTCGGAAAAAGGTCGGCAACAGTTGGCCATCAAGCGCTCCGTAGGCGAGAACATCCTGCGGGAGGGATACTGTGTAACCCCGCATCTGATGGACGAAGCCCGGCATCCTGAAACCGGCCCGGTGTGGAAGTGGGAGCGGGACAATATGGTCGATGTCTTCGCTCGTTTGGGGGCCAACCTGGACGGGGATGGTCCCGGACCGATGCGGCGTATTCCCCGGGAGTCGCTCGACGAACTCGACAGGATCTTTGAAGTAACGGGAGGGAAGGCCCGCTTTGAGAAAATAGAAGAGGCTTCTGCAGCCAAGGCCCGTGAGATGGGACTGACCGACCAGGAGTATCTCGAAATGGTTTATGCCTCCAACAGCGGTTGCCACAGCCGGTAAGGGCGGCATTTTTTTATGTTCATTTGCAAATAGGAAGACTATGGAAAATAACGGCCAAGAACTCTGCGACCAGAAGACGGGAAAGCGCCGTATCTGGAAGGAGTACCAGAAGGAGATCCCCGACGATCGGTATTTTTACGTGCGCAGTTGCATCCGTCAGACGTTTTTCCCGGCTTCGGAACAGATGTTTCTGAAGATTCTGCGGGACGATTTGGGCAAGGATATTTACGAGAATCCCCATCATACCACTTGCAGTGGCATCGGCTACCATGGCGATGTGATCCCGTTGGAGACCAGCATGACCATCGTGGCGCGGCAGTTTGCCCTGATGGCGGAGGCCGGCTATGAAAATCTGGCCGTTTCGTGCATCACTTCCTTCGGCTTGTACTCCGAATTTCTGGAGACCTGGAAACATTTTCCCCAGGTGCGCGAACGCATTGCCGACCACTTGCGCAAGGCTACCGGACGGGAATTGGTCCTGCCCAAATGCGTGGCGCATGCCAGCGACATCGTGTACCGCTTGAAGGATGAGATCGCCGCCCGGGCGAAATACCGCCTGGTGGACAAGGATACCGGCGAGCCGCTTCGTGTGGTGGAGCACATCGGATGCCATTATGCCAAGATGTTCCCTTCGAAAGGGGTCGGAGGGGCGGAGTATCCTTGCGTGCTTTCGGGCATGGCCGAGACGTGGGGCGGGCAGATCGTTGATTACCCCGAGCGTAGGCATTGCTGCGGTTTCGGTTTCCGGCAGTACCTGGTGCGGGCCAACCGGGGGTATTGCGTGTCGAATACAAAAAAGAAATTCGACTCGATGGAGCCGTATCATCCCGATGTGATCATTACCAACTGCCCGGGTTGTCCGTATTTCATGGACCGTTGGCAGTACGTCATTTCCGAGATGGAAGGCAAGACCTATGGCCGCAACGGGTACGGTATCCCGGTGCTCACCTACGAGGAGTTGGCCGGTCTGGTGTTGGGGTACGACCCGTGGGATCTGGGATTGCAGACCCACCAGGTAACGGTCGAACCGCTTCTGGACCGGATGGGCGTGGAGTACGACCCGAAAGCCAAGTTCAAAGGATTGAACGGAAAAGACCTGGGACATCCCGAGGCGCCCACTTACTTGAAAGTGTGTGGCTGCGGCCTGTAAGCCTGTGGGGAACCGGGGTGCGTGAGAAATGCGATAGACCCGGCTGCGGACGAGAGAAGAAGGGGAGAAGGCGAAGGTGCTGAATGAGGTTCGGAAGAATGGCGGCTGGAGTGAACAAATACCGTCAAAAAAAGAGAGGGAAAAGAAGAAAGAATAACGCTTTGTAAACGCAATACATGGAGAATGTGATCGTGATCGGGGGCGGAGTGGCCGGAATGACGGTAGCAGCGTCCCTGGCAAGAAAAGGTTACGGAGTACACCTGATCGAAAAGAAAAACGAGTTGGGCGGCAATGTGGCTGCGTGGGACCGTTTGTTCCCCGAGGGGCGTCATGCGGTCGACGTACTGCGGCACCTGCGCGAGGGAGTCGCCGGGGTGGAAGTGCGTACCGGGGAGTCGATCCTGCAGATGGATCGGAAGGGGGGCGAATTTTCTGTCCGGCTCTCCGACGGGACGACGGTACACGGCGGGGCTGTGGTAGTGGCCAGCGGTTTTTCCCTCTTTGATGCCCATCTGAAAGAGGAGTACGGATACGGGATCTACGACAATGTCTATACTTCGGCCGATCTGGAAGCGATGTTCTCGGCCGGAAAGGTCCTTACCCGAGCCGGGAAAGTCCCGCGTCGGGTGGGGTTCGTGCATTGCGTGGGAAGCCGGGACGAAAAGATCGGCAACCGGTATTGTTCCAAGGTGTGTTGCGCTACGGCGGTCAAGCAGGCCAGCGAGATCAAACAGCTCTATCCCGAGGCGGAGACCTTTTGTTTTTACATGGACCTTCGGATGTACGACCTGCATTTCGAGGACATGTACTTCAATGCCCAGACGCTCTACGGGGTGCGCTTCGTGCGCGGGAGGTTGTGCGAAGCGGCCGAAGACATGGAAAAACGCGTGGTGCTGAAGGTGGAAGACACCCTGGCCGACAAGACCCTGCACCTCTCGGTCGATATGCTGGTGCTCATGGCCGGGATGACGGCGCCCTCGGATACCGAGCGCGTAGCTTCGGCTTTGGGGATCAAACGCGGGAAAGACGGGTTCTTCCAACCCGAGGATGTCTATACCGGACGGAACGTTTCGTCCGTGCCGGGTGTGTTTTTGGCAGGTGCCTGCACCGGCCCCAAGAGTATTCCGGAGACGGTGGCCGATGCACTGGGTGCGGCACAGGCTGTCGAAGATTTCATAGCAGCCCATCGGAGAGAAAAATGATCGATTTCGGATATTCCCTTACCAAAAGCAACCGTCTGGACCTCGATGCGGCGGATACGTCGCTGGCTCGGGAACTGACGGGACAGGAGCGCAGTCTGTTGCTGTGCATCGGTTGCGGAACGTGTACGGCCGGGTGTACGGCCGGACAGTTTGTCCCTCACAATCCGCGCCGGATGCAGTTGATGCTCCGTTATGGTCAGACGGACGGCTTGAAAGAGCAGTTGGAACATTGCATGGTCTGCGGCAAATGCCAGATGTTGTGCCCGCGCGGGGTGGACTTGCGCAGCATATGGGTAAAACTGGCACGCGCCCTGCAGACACGTTGAACCGAAAAAAGGAGACAGTAAAGTGCAGGAAAGATTCAGTTACGCCCCGTTTGTGATCCCCTTTACGGTGGGGTTGATCTACATCATCTCATATTTCGCGTTTTCGTTCATCAAGTTGCTCCACGACCTTTCGTGGGCGGATCGCAAACGTTTTTTCCGCAGTATCTTCTCGTACAAGATCTTTGTTTCGGGATGGGAAGTGGTGCGCGAGTGCCTGTTGCACGTGAAAATATTCCGCAGGAACAAGCTGCTGGGATTCATGCACATGAGCATTGCCTTCGGATGGTTCATGATGATCCTTTTGGCGCACGTGGAGGTCAAGATCTATGCTCCGCACCGTTTCAACCTGCCGTATTATCCCATCTTTTTCCGCTACTTTACCAAAGAGACCGACTTGACCCTCGGCGGTTCGTTCCTGTTTTTCCTGATGGACTTTTTCCTGCTGATGGTCCTGGTCGGAGTGGGGATGGCCGTGTTCAAACGTTTTAACAGCCGGCCGATGGGCATGCGGCGCACCACGCGGCTGAAGATAGGCGACCGGATCGCAGTGTACACCCTCTGGTTGATTTTTCCTTTGCGGCTCTTGGCCGAGAGCTATACGGCCAATATCGCGGGGGGAAGTTTCCTGACCAAAACCGTAGGCCACTTGGTGGGAGCGGCTCCCGAAGTGATGGGGGTAGGATTCTGGTGGGCGTATTCCATCGCGTTGGGAACGTTTTTCGTGGTGCTGCCCTTTTCGCGCTTCATGCACATTCCCACCGAGGTGGTGCTCATCCTGTTCCGCAACGCCGGCATCCGAAGCCGTAAGAAAGGGGACGGGTATGCCACGGCCGAGGTGTATTCCTGCTCCCGTTGCGGGGTGTGCATCGACGTGTGTCAGATCTCTTCGGCGGCGCATATCTCGAAAGATACCTCGGTGTATTTCATTCGGAAACTTCGGGAAAAGGATCCCACGGCACTCCTTTCTGCCGAGAACTGCCTGATGTGCGGGCGGTGCGTGGAGGCTTGTCCGGTGGGGATCGACTCGGTGCGGTTGCGGCAGAATGTGCGGGAGTTGAAGGCTCTCAAACAGCAGGGTGATTTTTCGTACATCCCCGACCGGGCGGTGGAAAAAGCGGACGTGCTGTACTTTGCCGGTTGCATGACCCGTTCGATGCCCTCGATCGAAGGACCGATGCTGGCCATCCTGGAGGCCTCCGGCGACCGGTATTCGTACATGGACAAGGACGGGACGATCTGCTGCGGGAGGCCGATGATGCTCGCCGGGCAGGTGGAGGCCGCCAAGGCGATGATGGCCAAAAATACCGAACTGATCCGCCGCAGCGGAGCAAAGACTTTGGTAACGTCCTGCCCGATCTGTTACCGGATCTTCCGCCAGCACTACAACCTCAAGGGCATCGAAGTGCTGCACCATACCCAGTACATCGACCGCTTGATCCAGGACGGGCGCATCACGGTGCGTTATACGCCGATCCGTGCTTCGTACCACGATCCTTGCGATCTGGGGCGTGGCTGCGGCGTGTACCAGGCGCCGCGTCGGGTGATCAATGCCATTTGCGATCTGGACGAAGCAGCCGAATCGGGCAAGTGGTCGCTGTGCTGCGGGGCTTCGTTGGCCGATACGGTGCTGGGCGAGCGCCAGCGCAGGGACATCGCGCAGGATGCCTTCACCCGTCTGACGGAGAAGGGACAGGATGTGCTTTACACTGCCTGCCCGCTTTGCAAAAAGACGTTTACCGGCGTATCGGACGGCCGTCCGGTCGAGGACATCGCGCAGGCCGTGGCGCGCAGTCTCGTCGCTTCGCCTGCCTCGTCGTCCAATGCCTCTGCCGGGAAGTGAGGGAGCTTCGTCCGGGTGTTTGTTTGCCGGGGTGAGGGAAGAAGAAGAGACGGGAGGAAGGGAGAGAAAGGTTCTTTTTTGAAAAATCCGTTTCCGACGGGCGGGTGGATTGTCGATCAGGCTGTTTTCCGGGCCATTCCGGAAAATAATGTGAAAATAGGCTTTCGCACATCCGCTATTCCAGTGTTTTTTTATACCTTTGCGCCATTGTAATCCATGCTGGACAAATAGCGGGAGGATCCCGCCGGAAACCATGAAAGGAAAGGAAGCGTTTTCGTTTGTTTTTTCTACGCTGCTTCGATGCAGGCGCGGGTGCGCCATGGCATGATTTTGCCGTGTGGCGGTAGGGGGATCACCGCAGCGGCTGGTACGATTTTATTTTCCCAGGAACATTATTGGACATGAAAGGAAACGGCTGTGCAGGTCGTGGATGGAGTTTTCGTTCTCGGGTGGGTTGTCAAAGACAAAATTCAACTTTTTAATATTTCTCATCGAATGGACATAAAGGATATCGATGTTTTCGTGGCCTCTGAGGAGCATTTGAAGTATGCGCCTACCATTTGTCAGGCGATCGAAACGGCCGCCTATGCGCGCGGGACGGGTATCGCCAAACGCAAACCGGAGTACATCGAAAACAAGATGAAGGACGGCAAGGCTATCATCGCCCTTACGCGGGACGGGCAGTTTGCGGGCTTCAGCTATATCGAAACGTGGGAACACGAAAAGTATGTGGCCACCTCGGGGCTTATCGTGGTGCCGGAATATCGCATGTCGGGCTTGGCCAAGAAGATCAAACACGCGACTTTCCTCTTGGCCCGCACGCGTTTCCCGGAGTCGAAGATATTCAGTATCACTACCTCGCTGGCTGTGATGAAACTCAACACCAACCTGGGGTACAAACCGGTGACCTTTTCCGAGCTTACTACCGACGAAACGTTCTGGAGCGGATGCCAGGGTTGCGTGAACTTCGACGTGCTTTCGCGCAACAACAGGCGCATGTGTCTGTGCACCGGTATGCTTTTCGATCCGAAAACAACCTCGGACGAACAGGTTTTGAAAAATATCAGTATCTTTAACGGCGTGGTGGACTTCCACCCCCAGAGTCAAACGGAAAAACAACAGTAAAAGATGAAAAAGAAAGTATTGGTGGCATTCAGCGGTGGGCTGGACACCTCGTTCTGTGTAAAATACCTCAAGGAAGAAAAAGGATACGACGTCTATACTGCCCTGGTGAATACCGGCGGATTCTCCCCCTCGCAGCTCGAGGAGGTCGAGAAGAAAGCGCTCGCTCTAGGGGCTGTATCGCACTGCAACATCGACATCACCCAGGAGTTTTACGACAAGGCCATCCGCTATATGATCTTCGGCAATGTCCTGCGTGGCAATACTTATCCTATTTCGGTAAGTTCCGAGCGCGTATTCCAGGCCATCGCCATCATCGAGTATGCCAAGCAGATCGGCGTTCATGCCGTGGCGCACGGTTCGACCGGTGCGGGCAACGACCAGGTGCGTTTCGACATGATCTTCCAGACCTTGGCTCCCGAGATCGAGGTCATCGCCCTGGTGCGTGACTTGTCCCTTTCCCGTCAGCAGGAGATCGACTACCTCAAGGAACACGGAGCGGCTGCTTCGTGGGAAAAGTCGAAATATTCCATCAACCAGGGTATCTGGGGTACGTCGGTCGGCGGGGTGGAAACGCTCCACTCGGAACAGACCCTGCCCGAGGAGGCTTATCCCAGCCAACTCACCGAGACGAAAGTCCACACGGTGTACATCGACTTCGAGAAAGGCGAACCGGTGGGCCTCGACGGGCAGAAGATGTCTCCGCTGAAGGTGATCACCGAACTGGAAAAGATCGCTTCGGCCTATGCCATCGGCCGCGATATGCACGTGGGTGATACCATCATCGGTATCAAGGGCCGTGTAGGTTTCGAGGCGGCCGCCGCGCTGGTGATTATCAAAGCGCACCACATGCTCGAGAAGCACACCATGACCAAGTGGCAGGCTTACTGGAAACAGCAGATCGGCGACTTCTACGGGATGCTGATGCACGAGGGCCAATACCTGGATCCGGTGATGCGCAACATGGAAGCCTTCCTGGAGGATTCGCAGCGTTCCGTTACGGGTCGCGTGGGGGTAATCCTGCGTCCTTACACCTTTATGGTCGAGGGAGTGCAGTCGCCTTACGACCTGATGAACTCCGGTTACGGCGAATACGGCGAGATGAACAAGGCCTTCAGCGGCCGCGATGCCGAAGGCTTCATCAAGGTGCTGGCTCTGCCCAACAAGATCTACTACCACGTCAATGGCTTGGACAAGCAGGGCATTGCCGTGAAGGGCTCCCAGGACGAGAAATAAGCAAGGGAGCTCCTCGATGGGTCGTCGAAGCCTCTCCCGGGCAGTAGGGCTGGTGGTGTGCGCGCTTTTGGCCGTCGGTTGCGGAAAACGTTATATGGACCTGCCGCCGATGCAGTTCTATTCGCTGCTCACCTCCAACAAAAAGGTTCACGTGATCGATGTGCGCACTCCGCAGGAATATGCGGATGAGCATATAAAGGGTGCGTTGAACCTTCCGGTGTCCGATACGGCGGCGTTTTGGGCGTCGGTGGACAGCTTGAGCCACAAGACTCCCTTTGCCGTGTATTGCCGCAGCGGGGTGCGCAGCGCGTGCGCTGCGCAGATGCTCTCCGAGCGGGGTTATATGGTGTACAACCTCAAGGGAGGCATCGAGGCGTGGAAACGTCGGCGTTTGCCTTTGGGAGGCACGCAGGCACCGCCTCCCAGTGCGGATACGACCCGCCCCCGTTGGTTGCAAGGACAATTGGAAGACGTTTATTTAGAAGACATAGATAAGAAATGATAGAACAGACGCAGCGAAAACTCAAGATAGGGATCGTGGGCGGAGCCGGATATACGGCCGGTGAACTCCTGCGCATCATCCTGCGCCACCCGATGGTCAAGGTGGATTTCGTGTATTCCACTTCGAGCGCCGGCGCGCCGCTTCACAGCATCCATTACGACTTGCTGGGAGTGACGGACCTGTGTTTTACCGATCAGGTCAATCCTACGGTCGATGTCCTGTTCCTCTGCACGGCGCATGGGGACTCGGGGCATTTCCTTCAGGAAAACCCGTTTTGCGAACACACGCGCATCATTGACCTTTCGAACGAATTCCGCCTGAAGGCCGATTCTCGTTTCATGGGGCGCAAGTTCGTGTACGGCTTGCCGGAAGTGAACCGGGCCAAGATCGTCCGTGCGCACGACATTGCCAATCCGGGGTGTTTCGCTACTGCCATCCAGTTGGCATTGGCCCCCCTGGCGGCAAACGGTCTGTTGAACAGCGATGTCCATGTCAATGCCATTACGGGTTCTACCGGAGCGGGGGTCAAACCTTCGGCTACTACGCATTTCTCCTGGCGGGCGGACAACCTGTCGTACTACAAGCCCTTTACGCACCAGCATCTGGGCGAGATAAAGGAGACCTTGACCCGTCTGAACGGCTCGCTGGATCATGAGATCTATTTCCTGCCGCTGCGGGGCAACCATACCCGAGGGATCTTTGCTACGGCTTACACCGACTTTGAGGGCGACTTGGAGCAGGCGCGCCGCCTCTACTCCGACTTTTATCGTTCGGCCGCCTTCACCCTGCTTTCCGACGCGCCGCAGGTACACCTGAAGATGGCGGTCAATACCAACAAATGCGTCCTGGGCTTGCACAAACATGGGAACAAACTGCTGATCACTTCGGTGATCGACAACCTGATCAAAGGTGCTTCGGGTCAGGCGGTACAGAACATGAATCTGATGTTCGGCCTGCCGGAAGACATGGGACTCAATTTGAAAGGCTCCGCTTTCTGATCCGTTTTTTCTCCTCTCCCGGAGGCTTCGTCCCGGGGGATTCCCGAACTTACCTCTCCGCCGCCTTTCGGGATTGCCCGCAAGGGGAGAAACCGAGTGGAGCGCGAGGGAAGGGAGAGGAAGAGCAGGAGAGAAAAGGCGGGAGAAAAGTCAGCAGAGAAAAGAAAGAAAAAAGAAGAACACAAAAAATCCCTCGGTGCTCGGGGGGGCGGAACAGGCGGGGAGGGGAAAAAACATCGGACCCTCCGACCGGGACGCCCGCCGGAAGAGGGTGACAAGCAAAAGATACGAAAATGAAACTGTTCGATGTATATCCTCTGTACGATGTGGACATCGTACGCGGACAAGGCTGCCACGTGTGGGATGCCGCCGGTGAACAATACCTGGACCTCTACGGAGGACATGCCGTTATCTCGATCGGCCATGCCCACCCCCATTATGTGGAAGCGATTTCCCGGCAGGTTGCCCGCCTGGGGTTCTATTCCAACTCGGTCATCAACACCCTCCAGCGTACCTTGGCCGAGCGTCTGGGACACATCAGCGGGATGGAGGACTACACCTTCTTCATGTGCAACAGCGGCGCGGAAGCCAATGAAAACGCTATCAAACTCGCATCCTTCGCCACCGGGCGGGATCGGGTGGTGGCCTTCTCCCGTTCGTTCCACGGACGGACGTCGGAAGCCGTGGCCGTAACGGACAATCCCAAGATCGTCGCTCCGGTAAACGACGTCCAAAAGCGCACCTTTGTCCCCTTGAACGACATCGAGGCCGTTCGGAAAGAATTGGCTCAGGGCGACGTTTGCGCGGTGATCGTCGAAGGTATCCAGGGGGTAGGCGGTATGGGGGTTCCCACCGACGAATTTCTCCAGGACCTCCAGCGGGAGTGTCACGCAGCAGGGACCAAACTCATCCTCGATGAGGTGCAGTCCGGCTGCGGGCGTACCGGAAAATACTTCGCTTTCCAGCATGCCGGCATTTCTCCCGATATCATATCGGTCGCCAAGGGGATCGGCAACGGCTTCCCGGTCGCCGGTATCCTGATCGCCCCCGACATCGAGGCGCGTTACGGGATGCTGGGCACCACTTTCGGTGGAAACCATCTGGCGTGTGCGGCTTGCCTGGCGGTGATCGACGTGATGCAGGACGAACACTTGATGGACAATGCGGCGCGTATTGGCGCGTATGCCGCCCGGCGTTTTGCCGAGTTGCCCCACGTGGTGGCGGTAAAGGGTCGGGGATTGATGTTGGGAATCGAATTCGACCGGCCGATCGCCGAACTGCGCAAGCATCTCGTGCTTAAAAAGCATATCTTTACCGGCTCGGCATCCAATCCGGCGATGATCCGTTTCCTCCCGCCTCTGACCATCGGCCAGCAGCAGGTGGACGAGCTTTGCACCGCGGTGGAAGCCTTGACCGAGAAGTGGTGATCGCTTCGCTCGAAAGTGGGGCTCGTTCGCTGGGAGGCCGGGCTTTAACATCCCGGGCAAAAGAACAGGGGGCGATACGATAGGGGCTGAGAAGGAGAGAGAGGGAAGAGAGGAAGAAGAACGGTCCGCTGTTGAAATTGCCCGGAGACCCCCGGAGAGAAAAGAAATTAGTACAACGATCAAAATACGACAGACGATGGAGCTGAAGAAGGTGTTTTTCTGGAATGTGGATACCCAGCGGGACTTTATGGAAGAAACCGGTGCCTTGTATGTGCCGGGTGCCCGGGAGATCCGTCCCGCCTTGGCGCGGCTGACGGCTTTTGCCCGGGAGAAAGGCATCCCGGTGGTGTCCTCGGCCGACTATCATTACCAGGAGAGTGCGGAACTGTCCGATGCCCCGGATTTTAAGACCACGTTCCCGCCTCATTGCATGGCCGAAACGCCCGGGGCGGAACTCATCCCCGAAACGTGTCCGCAGAAGCCGCTGATGATCTCGTGGGAAAAACTGTACCGGGATTTCGACACGGCCCGCCGGCGGGAATTTCTGGTGACCAAGGATGCCTTCGACGTCTTCGAAGGCAATCCCAATATGGATGACTTCGTCGAGGCGCTCTACGACGAGACGGGGCGCGATACGGCGGTGGTGTACGGTGTTTCGGGCAATGTGTGCGTGAAGTATGCGGTGGATGGCTTGCGCGAGCGGGATTTTCGGGTGGTGGTCATCTCGGATGCCATCGCCAGCCTGCCGGGTCTGCCCGATCCGCTGGTGAGCCCCGAGTGGACGGAGGATGAAAAACTGACGATCCTCACCCTGGACGAATTCCTCGCGTCGGTCGAGTAAAACACCGCTCGGGTCGAAACGATGGAGTACCGGATAACCCTCGAACAGGCCAACCGGCAGACCGTTCGGTATATCCTTTGGCCGGTGCTGCTTCTGGCGGCGGCGGTGTTCATCGCCCGGCTTCCTCATTGGGATTTTTCGTTTTGGATGCAGGCGCACGCGTGGGGCTTTGGGCCTTGGCTGCTCCGGTATGTGATGTGGCTGCTGATCTTCGTAGCGGCGTTGCTGGTCGGAGTGTTCGTGCATGAAGGCTTGCACGGAGTGGCGATCGTCTTGTTGGCGCGGGGAGGGTGGCGAAGCCTGGCGTTCGGTTTCGACCGGAAGACGCTTTCGCCCTTTGCTCATTCGCGGGTGCCGTTGCGCGCCTGGCAGATGACGGTCGTATGTTTGGCTCCCCTGGTGGGCCTGGGGTTGTTGCCGGCGGTGGCGGCGGTGATGGAGGGCAGCGTGTTCGTATATGCCCTTTCGGTGATTTTCATCGTGGCCAGCGGCGGGGACATGCTTTACGTGGGAATGCTGGTGCGCTATGCCAAGGGACGGGACTGGGTGCGGGACTTGCCGGATGCGGTGGGTTTTTCCCTGGAAGATCCCGGAAAGGAGAAAGGAAAAGAATAAATATCGATACGATCCATGAGAAAATTTACTTGCGCGGCGGATTTGCAGGATGTGGACGCCGCCGTAGAACAAGCGCTGGAACTCAAGAAAAATCCTTATGCCGAGAAATACCTCGGTGAGAATAAGACCATCGGCCTGATCTTTTTCAACTCTTCGTTGCGCACGCGGCTTTCCAGCCAGCGGGCGGCGCAGAACCTGGGAGCCAATGTCATTGTGATGAATGTCGGTACCGACGGGTGGGCGCTGGAATTCGAGGACGGCGTAGTGATGGAAGGCTCGACAGCCGAACACATCCGCGAGGCGGCTCCCGTGATGGCGCAGTATTGCGACATCCTGGGGATACGTTCCTTCCCGGGCTTGAAGGACCGGGAGTTCGACTATTCCGAAAGGGTTCTCAATGCCTTCATCCAGTACACCGATGTGCCGATCGTGAGCCTGGAAAGTGCTACCTCGCACCCCCTTCAGGCTTTGGCCGATCTGATCACCATCGAGGAGTTTAAGCGCACCGAGCGTCCCAAGGTCGTCCTTTCGTGGGCGGGGCATCCCCGCGCCTTGCCGCAGAGTGTGCCCAATGCATTTGCCGATTTTATGACCGCTTCGAAAAAGGTGGACTTCGTCATCACCTGCCCTCCGGGGTACGAGTTGTGTGAGAAATTCACCAAAGGGGCGCGCATCGAGTACGACCAGGAAAAGGCACTCGAAGGGGCGGATTTCGTCTATGCCAAGAACTGGTCCAGTTATACGCATTACGGTCAGATCCTCAAGAAGGATTACGACTGGATGATCGACACTCGCAAGATGGCTTTGACCAACAACGGGCGTTTCATGCACTGCCTGCCCGTGCGCCGCAATGTCATCGTCTCTGAGCAGGTGCTCGACTCTCCGGCCAGCATCGTCGTCCCGGAGGCCAAAAACCGCGAAGTATCCGCTCAGTACATCTTCCGCGAGATGCTCAAGGGCCTCCGTTGATCGGGGCGTTTTTTCCTGAATGAGTCCCGGTAGGGGCGGGCAAGCGAAGCGGCCGTTGGAAAACAAGGTTTTCCAACGGCCGCTTCGCTTGTTCGCATGCCTGTGGAGAGGGAGTAGGGACTGGTGTTTCCGCCCACGGGCTCTGCGCTCGCCTTTCCCTGCATTTGGATAATGCAGGATGTGGCTCGGCAGATCCGAATCCGAAAACACAGTTTTCGTCTTGGCTCTGCGCTCGCCTTTCACTACATTTGTACCTATGAAAGTAATCAAGATAGGCGGAAACGTCATCGACGATCCGCAGGCACTCGCTCGTTTCGAGGCCGACTTCGCCCGCATGCCGGGAGAAAAAGTATTGGTGCATGGGGGCGGAAAACTGGCCACCGCTCTCTCCAAGACCTTGGGCATCGAGACCCGTATGGTTGCCGGACGACGGGTAACCGACCGGCAGACCCTCGATGTGGTTACCATGGTCTATGCCGGACTGATCAACAAGAACGTCGTGGCGGTTCTCCAGGCGCAGGGCTGCAACGCCATCGGGATGAGCGGGGCGGATGCCGGTGCCATCCTTTCGCACCGCCGGACGACGGGCGAAGTGGACTACGGATTCGTGGGCGATGTGGACCGGGTGGATGCAGAGGGTATTCTGGCGCTGTCCCGGGCAGGGTTTACCCCTGTTTTCTGCGCCATTACGCACGACGGGCAGGGCTCGCTGCTCAATACGAACGCCGATACGGTTGCCTCGGAGATCGCCAAAGCGTTGGCTGCTCGGGTGGAGACCGAACTGGTGTTTTGCTTCGAGAAACCCGGGGTGCTTTCCGATCCCGAGGACGATACGAGCGTCATCGCCCGGATCGATGCCGCGGCTTTCGAGCGTCTGCGCGCCGAGGGAACGGTCTCCGGAGGGATGCTGCCCAAGTTGGAAAATGCTTTCGCTGCCCTGCGCTGCGGGGTGAAGAAGGTCATCATTGCTTCCCCGGCATTTGTCGCTTCGCCGCAGGTCCCCCATACCGAAATAGTCCCCTGAACCCACAACCTCTTTGGACCGTATGAAACAAAAAATGATCTCCCCTTCGCTCCTTTCGGCCGATTTTGCCCACCTGGGACGCGACATTCAGCGGATGAATGCTTCCTCGGCCGACTACCTGCACATCGATGTGATGGACGGGGTGTTCGTCCCGAACATCTCGTACGGGATGCCGGTGGTGGAAGCGATCGCCCGCGTGGCGGAAAAACCGCTCGACGTCCACCTGATGATCGTCGATCCGGAGCGCTACATCGACCGGTTCGTACAATTGGGTGCGCGGATACTCACCGTACACCAGGAGGCGACGCGCCATTTGCACCGCGCGGTGCAGCAGATCAAGGCCTCCGGTGCGCTCGCCGGGGTGTCGATCAATCCTGCTACGCCGGTGTCGGTACTCGAGGATATTGTCGCCGAGGTCGATTGGGTGCTGCTCATGTCGGTCAACCCGGGTTTCGGCGGGCAGGCTTTCATCGAAAACACGTACGCCAAGTTGGGTCGTTTGCGCGAATTGATAGCGCGCCAGGGTTCCTCGGCACGGATCGAGGTGGACGGCGGGGTGAACGACCGCAATGCAGCCCGTCTTTTCGAGGCAGGGGCCGATATGCTCGTGGCGGGCAATTTCGTGTTTTCCCATCCCGATCCTTCGGCGGCGATCGAGGCGTTACGCCGATAAGGCTCGCGGAAACAGAGGCGCCCCTCGCGCTTGCCCGGACGGGGAGGAGTGGGTGTCCGAAAAAAGTAAGAATGAGCGGAAAAGAAAAACGAACGTTCGATGCTGGAATACAAGAAAGAAGAAAAGCGTACGCCTATTGCTGAATTGGGCGAATTCGGGTTGATCGAACACCTCACCCGGGATATCGTTCCGGTGAATGCTTCCACCCTTCGGGGGGTGGGCGACGATGCGGCGGTACTCGATCCGGGCCAGAGGCAGGTGCTGGTCTCGTCCGATATGTTGGTCGAGGGGGTGCATTTCGACTTGTCGTACACTCCGCTGAAACACCTGGGCTACAAGTCGGTGATCGTCAACCTGTCCGACATTTACGCCATGTGCGGCGTACCGGAGCAGGTGGTGGTTTCGGTGGCGGTGTCCAACCGTTTTCCGGTCGAGGCACTCGAAGAACTCTACCAGGGGATGAAACTGGCCGGTAGTCTCTACTCGGTCGATATCGTGGGGGGCGATACCACGTCCTCGACTTCGGGACTGGTCATTTCGATTACGGTGGTGGGTTACGTGCAGGAAGGGTGCGCGGTGTGCCGCAACGGTGCCAAAGAGGGCGATCTGGTGGTGGTAACGGGCGATTTGGGCGGTGCGTACATGGGTCTTCAGGCCTTGCGCCGCGAGAAAAAGACGTGGGAGGCCAACCCGGCTTGGCAACCCGATCTCGAACCGTATCAGTATGTGGTCCAGCGGCAGTTGCGACCCGAGGCGCGGCGCGATATTCCTCCATTGCTCGAGGCATTGGGAGTGCGTCCTACGGCGATGATCGATATTTCGGACGGGCTTTCTTCGGAGATGCTTCACATCTGCCATCAGTCGGGCGTGGGGGTTCGTCTCTACGAGGACAAGATTCCGAAAGATCCCCAGACGCTGACCACGGCCGACGAGTTCGGCTTGGATGCTTCGACGGTGGCCTTGTCCGGGGGCGAGGATTACGAACTGCTCTTTACCATGCCGCTGGCGGATTACGACAAGATCAAGGGCAATCCCAACCTAACCCCCGTGGGGCATATTACGGCTCCGGGTTCGCCCTGCCGCCTGGTGTTGCGCGACGGGAGCGAGATCGACCTCAAGGCGCAGGGTTGGAATAGTTTCGAAAAGGGGGCGCAGGAATAAAAGTCAGCATCTTTCGGGATGCCCCCAAGCACGCGCCGCGTAAGCGGCGCTCCGGCCGAAGGCCGGAAAGAGCCCCCTTCCGCACGGATTTCCCGGGGATCTTTTTCATCATACCCGAAAATTTCCTCAGGCGACTCTTTTCCTCGTTTTTTCAACGCAGCATCACCATGGGCGGTATCTATTTCCATATCCCTTTTTGCAGGCGCAAATGCGTGTATTGCAATTTCTTTTCCGTAGCCGACCTTCGTCCCCGCGAGCGCATGGTCGAGGCGATGGCGGCCGAACTTTCCTTTCGCGCGCCCGGCTGGAAAGACCGCCAGCTGCGTACTGTTTATTTCGGCGGAGGGACGCCTTCGCTACTTCCGGTGCGAGACATCGCTTTCCTGCTCGAGCGGATTGCCCGTTGTTTCTCCCTTTCTCCCCAAGCGGAGATCACCCTGGAGGCCAACCCCGAAGACATTACCGGAGAAAAAGCCCGGGAGTGGCGCTCGGTGGGGATCAACCGGCTTTCGGTAGGCGTGCAGTCGTTCGACGATGCGGCTCTGGCCTTTATGGGGCGTCGGCATAGCGGTTCGGAGGCGGTTCGGGCGGTCGAGACCTTGTCCCAGGCCGGCTTTTCCCGGATTTCCCTTGACCTGATCTATGGCGTGCCGGGTCGCAGCGATGCGGCTCTCGGACGGGAGATCGAGACGGCGGTAGGCTTGGGGGTGGAGCATATTTCCGCGTATGCGCTTACCCGGGAGACCGGTACGGCATGGGATGTGGGCATTGCCCGGGGGCGGATGCCGGCGGCGGACGACGAGATGGCTTCCCGGCAATATTTTCAGGTGGTGGATGCGCTGGAGCGGGCGGGTTATTCGCGTTACGAGGTGTCCAATTTCGCTCGTCCCGGTGCCCGATCCCGGCACAACAGTGCGTATTGGTCGGGGGCACCGTACCTGGGAATAGGCCCGTCGGCGCATTCGTTCGATGGCGAGTGGACACGTCGGTGGAATGTGGCCTCGGTGGGTCGCTACCTCGCAAGCGGGACGGGGGGCGATGTGCCGTTCGAACAGGAGGTGCTTTCCCCACGCGACCGGCGCAACGAGACGGTAATGACGGCTTTGCGTACCGGCGAGGGACTTCTCCTGGATCCGTTTGCCCGGCAATTCGGGGCGAAGTCTTTCCGGAGGCTCATGGACGATGCACGGCCTTTTCTGGAGGCGGGGCAACTCGAGGTGGTCGATGGGGCGCTGCGCATTACACGGGCAGGATGGTTTTTTACCGACGGGATTTCGGCCGGGCTTTTCGAAGTGGATTGACCGGTTTTGCGTACCTTTGCGCCGGTTTTCAACGGATAAGTGTATGGATGTTTCCCTTTTTATCGCGATTCTTCTCCTGGGAGCTGTCCTGGCCGGCTTTCTGGGTTCGCTCACGGGCTTGGGGGGCGGGATGGTGGTCATTCCGCTGCTGACTTTGGCACTGGGGGTGGACATTCGTTATGCGGTCGGTGCAGCGCTGGTCTCCTCGATCGCCAATTCCTCGGGGGCGGCTTCGGCCTATATCCGCGAGGGCATTACCAATGTGCGGATCGGGATGTTCCTGGAGATCGGCACTACTACCGGTGCCGTACTGGGGGCGTTGATCGCAGTGTACACACCCACCACGGTGGTGGCGGTACTCTTCGGGATCATGCTCATCTTCTCGGCGGTGATGTCCCTGCGCAAGCATGTCGAGCATGATACTTCGGGACAGAAAGACAGCCAGCTGGCTACGGCTTTGCGGCTCAACGGATCTTACCCCACACCCGAGGGAACGGTGTTCTACAAAGTTCGCAATGTAGTGGGTGGCTACCTGATGATGACCGTAGCCGGGATCACTTCCGGCTTGCTGGGCATCGGATCGGGCGCACTGAAAGTCGTGGCGATGGACATGGCGATGAAAGTCCCCTTCAAGGTTTCCACCACCACGAGCAACTTCATGATCGGGGTAACGGCGGCGGCCAGCGCGGTGGTGTACCTTCAGCGCGGATACATCGACCCGGTGATCGCCATGCCCATCGTAGTGGGGGTGCTCATCGGGGCGTTCGTGGGTTCGAAGGTGCTGATGCGAGCCAAGGTGCGCTCTTTGCGCATTCTGTTCAGCGTGGTGATCACGGCTGTGGCTTTGGAAATGATATACAACGGAATCTCGGGCAAGCTATGAAAAATCCGATAAAAGGTATCGCCTCGTCCCCCCGGGCGATGGAATTGGCGATAGGGTATATGTTGCGCGTGGGCGTATTGATGGCTTGCGCCATTTGTCTGGTGGGGGGAGTACTGTACATAATGCGCTATGGCGGGACGCAGGCCGATTTTTCCACTTTCGAGGGGGCTCCGCCGATGTACCGCAGCCTCTCCGGGATCTGGATGGGGCTGAAAGCCTTGGAACCTTTGGCTATCGTCCAGACAGGGGTAGTTGTGCTGCTGGCTACTCCGGTGTTGCGCGTATTGTTTTCGATTTTCGCTTTTCTTTTCGAGCGGGACTACCTGTACGTGGTGATCACCTGCATCGTTTTTGCGATCATCCTGCTCAATATGCTCGGCGGGGTGGTGGGGTAAGGCTCCCGACTTGCTTTTTCAGGCGCGATGCCGGTTGTGCATGATGCGCGTCATCAGGAACGATTGCCGATGGAAAATGAAAAGCGGCAAGGAAACTCCCAGTACCAGCGCAAAGAGGATGGATACGGTCAGGGCACCGTTGTGAAGGATTTCGAGCATGGCGGCTTGCATGGTCGAGGGGTCGTCGGCCCGGATGAAGTACATCAGCGACATGAAGGTCTTGTAGGCATACATCCCGGGGATCATCGGCAGGAGCGAAGGAAAGGAAAAGACTTCCGGCGGGCAGTGGATCAGTTTGGCAAAGAAGATGGTCATCATCCCGATGGTAAAGGTGGCGATGACCGTAGCCGTTACGATGTCTATCTCGGTGGTCTGGATCAGGAAATAGCGTAGCGCATGTCCGATGGCCGCCAGCAGCGCCGAGAGGTAAACGGCCTTCCGCGGCGGGTTGGAGATGACGGCAAATCCGGCTGCAGCTACAGCCGAGAGAAGTCCGTCCAGAGCGATTTCCGTCAGAAAGTTCATAGTTCGCTAATGCCCAATAACAGAAGACTTATCGAAAGCCCGATGGTGATGCACACGATCGATACGGTGGCGGTGATCAGGCGCGAGACACCCGCCAGCACGTGTCCTTCCAATACGTCGATCACGCCGTTCATCAGCGGCACACCGGGGATGAGGAACAGTACGCTCGATCCGATGGCGATGTGTGCCGTCTGGGTCGGCACGCCCAGTTGGACGGCTGCTCCGACGACAAACGAGGAGAGGAAGGCGCAGATGATGAAAACCACCAGTGCGTTCGTCCTCTGGCGGGTCAGGTAGCTGCGGGCGGAAAATCCGACGAGCGTCCCGACCAGTACCAGCAGCATGGCGAGGAGGTCGCCGGTAAAGATCCGGCAGAAACAAGCATTGGCCGCTCCCACCAGTAGCGTAACGGGCAGGGTGGAATACCGGGGGCGATGGACGATTTCGTCGAATCGGCGGCGGAATTCCTCGATCGAAATGAGGTTGTCGTACGCGTACCAGGTCAGGGAACTGATCGAGGAGACGATGCGGAAGTCGATGGGACGCGGGGTAATCTTTTTGACGGCCGTCAGGCGGATCTCTCCGTCGCGGTTGTCCCGCAGGGTCATGGTGATGTTTTTTTGGAACAGGGTAATGTCGGTGGAGCATCCGAAGCATTGCGCAGCGCGATTGACATTGCGCACGATGCGGGATGTGTGCGAACCGCAGGCCGTCAGGGTGGTGGCCAGTTCGAGCAGCAGGTCCGAGATTTCCTTGTACCGTTCCACGATTTTTTCCGAAAAAAGAAAAAAGAGAGCTTGTCCTTGGCAAGAGCTCGTTTCGTCGGTACAAAGGTACGGCACGGGGCGTTGTCGGACAACAGCGGGGAGAAGTTTTCCGGCTGTGGGTACATTCTCTGGGGTCGGGCAAGCGAAAGCCCGGCAGGGGTTCCCCCTGCCGGGCTTTCGCTTGC
>CABSLV010000027.1 GCA_902478645.1 uncultured Flavobacteriales bacterium
CGAGATCTAGTACGGTCTCGTGGGCTCGGAGATGTGTATAAGAGACAGCATCTGCTCCCGATACCTGCAAGCCACCCACCGAAAAAGCATCGAACCGCTGGCCCGCCTCCACGACTGGGAATACCGCGCAGCCGACGATACGGAAAGCCTCCGGGAAGCCTTGCGCGATTTCTGGGAACCTTCCTCACGTCCCCGGATGCTGGAGGTGTTCACCCGAGAGGAAGACAACGACGAGGTACTTCGCGGATATTTTTCGTATTTGTCCAAATAACCCTTTCCCTGCGGGGAAAACAAATGCTTCCCCGCAGTTTTCCAAAGAAAGACTATTCAAGACATCCGAGGCAAAAACACCCCGGAGACTTGGCATTTGCCCATAAAAGAAAAAGGGGGACAAATGCCACGGGAGCACCCCGAGATTCTGCGTCCAAGTAGCGGATCGAAGCCTCCCGATCAATAAATGCTGAAGCCGTGCTGGGGCTTGATGACGATCCCCACACGGATGTAACCGCTGAAGTCCTTGTAGTCCAACAGGCTTTCCCCGTAACCGTTGTAGTACTGGACGCAGAGATACTGGTTGCTCCTTTTGGTCAGGCGAAAGGCAGCTTCGAGCATAAAATTGGCGTTGAGATCCCACCCCCCCCGTTTGGTGTACACTCCGGAAAAGGAAAAACGCCGGTTCGGGGTCTGATAATTGGCGGCCACGTGCCAGTAACCGGCATAGCGGCTGATGTCCTTGTTTTCCTTGGCCGTCCAGAAGGGCACCCAAACCTTGAACTGCAGGTTGAGATTGCGGTTGACGGAATACAAAGCGGTGAAGCTGACTTTGTTCACGCTTCGATTCCAGATACTGTCCCGGCCGTTGGATTCGTGTTCCACTTGAAAGAGCAGCACGCCCACCACGTGATCGTTGAGGACAATGTTGTTGCCCACGCCCAACGAAGGGTTGTACACCGTCTCGGCAAACGGGGCGGACTTTTTGTAAATATCCCAGAACGAACGTTGGGAATAAGTGAGAAACACGTACATCTCGTGCGGGAGGATGCCCTTGATCAGCCGGTGCATGATGCTCACCTGAAATTTGGCATCGCTGTTGTCCTTGTTGATGCCGCCTCCCCGGAAATTGGTACCGGTCACGAAATAATTGTCCTTGTATATCCCGAAAGCCGGGATGGTTTCCAGTTCACGCCGTACGCTGTCGCGGTGGGGGAAACGGGATACATCGATCTTTTCCGTCCATTTCTCCTTTTCTTGTTCTTGTCCGAAGAGAGCGAAAGAAGACAGACACAGAATCGAAAAAAACAACAACAATCTTTTCATCATTCCTACTGCGGCCAAGCCATTTTGTGAAAGGGATAAAGGTAGTGAAAGGCGAGCGCAACGACAAAAGGGGAAAACGGAGTTTTCCTCCGAAGGCATTGCCGAACCGCATCCTACCTTATCCAAAGGTAAGAAATTTTTCCGGAGAACAAGACTGCCTTCCCGAACGCCGCTTCCCCGATCCTGTCCTGTTTTTCCTTTTTTCCCGAACAACGGACAAGTAGGCGTGCAAGCAAAAGGCGGGATGCCGTACGGCACCCCGCCTTTTGCTTGCACGCCTGCCGCCGCAGAGTACGGACTACTTCAATTTCTTGAGGAGTTCCTGCGGCACAGCCCCGCGATTGACCACAATGGAGATAGTCTTGTAGCGCAGGTAAGCCTCGCTCACATATACCATCCCTCCGTCGCGGCCCCGGTCGGGACCCCAGGAATTCTTGACGATGTAGTATTTCTTGCCCGTCTGGTCCTTGGCCAGCCCGATGATGAGCATCCCGTGGTCATCCTGGGTGGAATAATCGTCGAAAGCCTCCTGGCGCATCTGTTCGGTGATGTTCTTCTCCGGTTTCGGTCCATTGAGGGTCAAAGCTACCACGCTGTCCAGACGAGCCTTCGGCGTATAGGTGAGCAGCGAATCGTACCCATCGGGCACCACAGCCACACCCAGTTTGGTCGAGAATCCCTTTTCCGACACATCGGCCGCCCATGCCACCGTATAGCCGTTTTCCAAAGCATTGTCCACTACAGCTATCATCTCATCCAGGGGGATGTTGTAGCACTTGGCCCACGCCCAGTTGTCCGGCACCAGCATTTCAGCCTCGGTATAGTACGGCTCGGACATCCAGGACATGAAATACATGTAGTCGTCCGGATTGATGCCCACTACGCGATCGGCAAAGGTACGGGGCGTGTACTTCTTGCCCTGGTAGGTAAATTCGGCCGGAGGTTCGCTCAGGAAGCGGTCCAAAATCCCGTCGAAACCGGCCTTCCAATCGCCCCGAAGGCGGGAGGCTGCCACCACGTCTTTGATGTATTCGGCGAGTAGACCATCCATCTCGTCATGGTCGTTGCGCAATTCGCCCGGCAGAAGGCCTGAATACACCTCCTGAGGAACGATCCCGTAACGCTTTATCACATTGAGCACGTCGTGGAATTCTCCGCCGGGAGCAAAGGTGAGATTGCCATGCAGACGGACGTACTTCTGCGCCTTTTCCTGATATACTTTGTACACGACGAACATCTCGGCCAGATCGACCGGCTGCTTACCCATGCGGAGCATTTCAGCCTCGACAAAACCCAACCCGGAATAGGCCCAGCAAGTGCTGGAGCGCGCCTGGTCCTTGACCGAGGTAACGGGCAGACGTTTTACTACCTCGAAACGGAACTTGTCTTTGGAATCCTGGTCGCCCCCTTGGGTCTTGGCCACCAGATTGTCCTGGGCGAAAACAGCCGTTCCCGCCAGCAGAAAGGCCGCAAAGGCCATCGAACGAATGGTTACAGACATATCTTATCGGTTTTTACAATGAATTCCTTGTTTTTTCTCTCCCGGACAAATGTACAAAAAATGTCCTTTTCTCCCTTTCCTGCGGAAGTCAGGGGAATTTCGGGAAGCGGTCGAAGTCCGGGTCGCGTTTTTCCAAAAAAGCATTGCGTCCCTCCTGCGCCTCGTCCATCAGATAATACAGCAACGTCGCATCGCCGGCCAGCTCCATCAGCCCCCGCTGCCCGTCCAACTCGGCATTCAGCCCGCGTTTTATCATCCGAAGCGCCATCGGCGAACGGGAGAGCATCACCTTGCACCACGCCACCGTCTCGTCCTCCAGACATTCGAGGGGGACCACCTTGTTGACCATACCCATCTGTTCGGCCTCCCGAGCCGTGTACTGCCGGCACAGGAACCATATCTCGCGGGCCTTCTTCTGTCCCACGCAGCGTGCCAGGTACGACGACCCGAAACCGGCATCGAAACTGCCTACCTTGGGACCCGTCTGGCCGAAACGCGCATTTTCCGAAGCGATCGTCAGGTCGCACACCACCTGGAGGACATTGCCCCCGCCGATGGCGTAACCATTGACCATCGCCACCACCGGTTTGGGCAACGAACGGATAGCCTTGTGTACATCCAGGACATTGAGGCGTGGCACGCCGTCGGTACCGATGTACCCGCCCCGGCTCTTGACATTCTGGTCGCCCCCGCTGCAAAACGCCTTGTCGCCCGCTCCGGTGAGCACCGCCACGCCGATGTCCGCCCGGTTGCGGCAGATGTCCAGCGCGTCGAGTATCTGCTCGTTGGTATCGGGGCGGAAGGCATTATAGACCTGCGGACGGTTGATCGTAATGCGGGCTATGCCCTCGAAATAGTCGAACAGGATGTCCGAATACTCCTTGATGGGAGTCCATACTCTCTTTTCTGCCATGGTATTTTCTTCTATTTTTCGTTTCTGTGGCCAAAGGTAGCCCTTTCTGTTTTTCCGGGCAAAAACCTCGGCGCATTTTCGGGGTTTTGTTTGGCAGCAGGCGCCTCGGCAATGCCTTCAAAGGAAAACTTCGTTTTCCCCTCGCCGTTGCGCTCGGCTTTCACTACCTTTGTCCTTTCCAAAACCCCGAAAACCATGAGCGAAGAATACGTCGATCTGTTCGACAGCGACGACCGCCCCCTGTCCCGGTCCGTTCCCAAACGCCAGGCCCATCAGCAGGGCCTTTGGCACCGTTCGGCACACGTCTGGATCTACGACCGGACGGGAAATATCCTGATGCAAAAACGCGCCCTGACCAAAGACACGTTCCCCGGACTGTGGGACATCTCGGTGGCCGGACACATTTCTGCCGGAGAGACCCCCGCCGAAGGTGCCTTGCGCGAACTCAAGGAGGAGATCGGTCTCGAAGTCCAACCCGACCAACTGGAACTGCTCACCGTCATCCACATGGCCTACCCTTACCCCCGCCTGGGCTGGTTCAACCGCGAACACTGCTACGTCTATCTGCTGGAAAGCGAAGCCGACCCAAACTCCTTCACCCTGCAGCGCGAAGAGGTCGAAGCCGTGCGTTTTTTCACCCCCGAGGAGTTCTCCCACCTCACCTTGGGCGAACGGGGCGTGGCCGTGCCGCACGAGGACTACTACCGGCAGATCTTGGATGCAATTGTTAAAAAAACCGAAAGCCTTTAAGCAATCCGGGTGTTAATTTAGCAGAACGTTAATACCGAAAATCCCCCGCCGAGGGTACTTTTGTACATTATGAGGAGGAAAAACAAATTTATCCTGATCATCGCCCTGATGCTCGTCTCGCTTCTGGGACTGGTGGGCATCCAGATCTACTGGATCTCGTCGGTGATCACCGAACGGACCATCGAATTCGAGGAAAACGCCACACGCGCCATCCACCAGATCACCCGCAAGCTCGAAGAGGAAGAAGGCGAATACCTCCTTTCGCGCTTTGCCGGGTTGAAGGACTTCATCTCGCCCACTTACCGGCAGACCACGGCCAACTACATCGGCACCATTCCCGGCCGCAACGAAGCCTTCAGCATCCGTCAGAACGTCCTGGAGGAGACCTTTACCATCCCGCTGAACAAACTGATCAGCTCCCGGCAGGATTCGCTGCAGATCAAGAACTACTTCAGCCAAATAACCTCCGTTCCCCTCTACACCGAAGGAGCATCCTCCAACCCGAACTATTCCATAAAATACGGTTGGAACGAAGAAAACGTCCTGCAGGACATCCTCCGCACCCAAGCCGGGGTGATCGGCGACATGACCCCCATCCAACAGCGCGTCGATCCGCAGGTGCTCACCGGTATCATCGACGAAATCCTCTCGGACAACTACATCAACATCCGCTACCAGTACGGCATTCTGACCGACGGCGAACTCTCCGATGTCCACTCCGAGGAATGGGACGAAGACCTGATTGCCTTCCATTCCCAGCTCTTCGCCAACCAGGACGGCTATGCCAAGTACGAACTGGTACTGCGCTTTCCCCGCGTGATGAGTTTCGTAGTAAGTTCCATGATTCCCATGATCATTGCCTCGGTTGCCTTCATCCTGTTTATCATCGGGGTGTTCGCCTCGGCGATCTACTACATGATCAAACAAAAGAAGGTGACGGACATGAAGTACGACTTCATCAACAATATGACCCATGAGTTCAAAACGCCCATCGCCACCATCAGCATTGCCGCCGATGCGCTGAACTCCTCCCGGATCAACTCCGACCCGGAAAAGGTAGAACACTACGCCGGGATCATCAAACAGGAAAACCGCCGGATGCTCACCCAGGTGGAAAGCGTGCTGCGTATCGCCCGCCTGGAGCGCGGACAGATGGAGCTCAACCGGACGGAGTCCGACCTGAACGCCCTTTTGGAAGAAGCCCTCGAACACATCGAACTCATCGTCTCCGACCGCCAGGGCACCATCGAGGAGCGTTTCGAAGCCGAAAAGACCACCGCCACGGTCGACCGCATGCACATCATCAACATCTTCCTCAACATCCTGGACAATGCCAACAAATACTCTCCGGGCCAACCCGAGATCACCGTCCGCACCTACAACACCTCCGACGGGCGATACTGGGCAGTGGACATCACGGACCGGGGGCTGGGCATGAACAAGAGCGAAACGAAAAAGATCTTCGAGGATTTCTACCGCGTGCCCACCGGCGATGTCCACAACATCAAGGGACACGGCCTGGGGCTTGCCTACTCGAAAAAGATCGTCGAACTCCACGGCGGGGTCATCGAAGTGGAGAGCTCTCCGGGAAAAGGGAGTACATTTACCGTAAAAATCCCCCTTGACTGACAACGAAACAATCCGTAACTTTACTTCCTAAAAATCAAAAAAACAATCCACTATGGAAAAATCCAAAATCAAATTGTTGCTCGTAGAGGACGATACCAACTTCGGCGCCGTGCTGAAAGACTTCCTCACGTTCAACGACTACGATGTCGTCCATGCAGTGGACGGAGAGGACGGCTGGAAAAAATTCAACTCCGACAAATACGACCTGTGCATACTCGACGTGATGATGCCCAAGAAGGACGGATTCACCCTGGCCAAGGAAATCCGCGAAGTCAACAAACAGGTCCCCATCATCTTCCTGACGGCCAAATCCATGAAGTCGGACGTACTGCACGGATACCAGGTAGGTGCCGACGACTACCTGAACAAACCCTTCGACAGCGAAGTACTCCTCTACAAGATCAAAGCCATCACCGAACGCGGAGGAGTGGAAACGGCCGAAGCCGAGGAAAATACCCAGACCGAATTCAAGATCGGCACCTTTACCTTCGACTCCAAACTGCGCAACCTCTCCAACGGCACCGAGGAATACAAACTCTCCCCCAAGGAAAACGCCCTGCTCAAGCTCCTTTGCCAGCACATGGGTGACCTGATGCCACGCGAACTGGCGCTGGTGCGCATCTGGAAAGACGACAACTACTTCACCGCGCGTTCAATGGACGTATACATCGTCAAACTGCGCAAATACCTCAAGAGCGACCCCAAAGTATCCATCAGCAACATCCACGGCGAAGGATTCCGCCTGGTAGTCGAACCCTGAGGAGCGACGGCTCGCCCCACCGGGGCGCCGTATCCGCCACAATGCAGGCCCATGACGGACGCGGATTGCGAACCGGACTTGGCGGCCTGCATTTTCATTTCCCCCTAAAAAACACGTTCCATGAACAAAACCCTCCGACTCTCTCGCATCCCGCAACTGCTGGAAAGCAACTCGCGATACGCCGAAACCTACATTTACGTACCTTCGGCCTGGAGCCGCCCTTTCAGTCCCTATGAATACGTCTTTGTCCGGGCCAAGGACTACTACCGCGATGTCGTCAACCGCATCCTCGAACAAGCCCGACCGGGCGTGAATTACGCCACCAACCTCTCCTCCATCCGGGGCGAGGCCGACCGATGGAGCACACGCGCAGTACTCTACAACGCTTTTCCGCGCCTGACCAGCGCCTTCGACCACGACGGCAACAACGTCATCGGCCAGTCGCAGATCGACCTGACCCTCAATGAAAAAGGCATCCGCGACAGCGGCACCTTCCTCAAGACCATCGCCATGCTCCCCTATATCCGCGCCCTGGGAGCCAACACCCTGTACCTGCTGCCCGTCAACCGTATCGGTACCACGCACCGCAAAGGCGACCTGGGCTCGCCGTACGCCACCGCCGACCTGATGGACTTCGACCCGCTGCTGGCCGATCCGCTGCTGGAAGGGATGAGCATCGCCGACCAGTTCGCCGCCCTGGTGGAAGCCGCCCACATCCTGGGCATCCGCGTCGTGCTGGAATTTGCCCTACGGACCGCTTCGGTGGATTGCGTCCAGGCCTCCTCGCACCCCGAGTGGTTCTACTGGATCCACCGTCAGGATGCCGACCGCTTTGAAAAGCCCCATTTTACCCCCGAAGAACTCCGGAGCATCCGGCAGGTTCCGACCTCGGGTCAGCAGGAAAACTACCTCCCCCCCTGCCCGGACTATCGCCAGATGTTCACTCTCCCGCCGGCCAAAGGAAAGGTAAAACGCCTCAAAGGGCAGCCGGTAGGGCAAACTCCCGAAGGCGAAGCCGTCATCCCCCCCGCTTTTGCCGACTGGCCACCGGACGACATTCAGCCTTCGTGGGACGACGTAACCTACCTGCGCATGTACCGCGATCCGAAAGACGAGTACAACTACATGGCGTACAACACCCTCCGGTACTACGACCCCGCTTTGGCCAAGCAGGAAAACGCGGTGCGCCCCCTGTGGGACTACCTCGCGCAGGTGATCCCCACCTACCAGAAGAAATACGGGATCGACGGCTCGATGATCGACATGGGGCATGCCCTCCCGGAATCCCTGGTTCGGGACATCCGGCAGGAGGCCCGAAAGATCGACCCCACCTTTGCTTTCTTCGAAGAAAACTTCTACCCCAAAGGCCAGGCCGACCCCGAGGGATACGATGCGGCACTGGGTTTCGGCTTCGAGTGCGACCTGCATTCCCTGTGGCGCATGGTGGATTACGCCCGCCAGGATCACCCCGAGGCGGTATTCGGCACCTTGGAGACCCACAACACGCCGCGCGCGGCGGCGCGCGGCGGCGCCCGCTTTTCCTTGGCCGGATATGCGGTATTCTGTTTCCTCCCGTCCGTCCTTCCGATGATCCATTCGGGCTTCGAACTGCTGGAAACCTTCCCAGTCAATACCGGACTGGGCTTTACCAGAGACCAGACGGAATTTTACGCCCGGGAAAAACTCCCGCTCTTTTACCTGGGCGGGCTCAACTGGCTCTCCCGGGACAACCTGAGCGGAGTGATCGCCCGACTGAACGACCTGCGCAAAGTACACCTGGATCTGGTAAGCGATACTTCGCCCCGGACACTCGACTTGCCGTATGTGGAATCGCCCGAAGGATCGGTCAAGGCCTATCGCCGCGTCCGGGAGGACAACCCCCACCGACAGATCGTCGTTCTGCTGAATACCGACGAGGCTTCCTCCCGAAAATTTTACCTGCACATCCCCTATGCCGGCGACCGGAAAGCACCCGACATGATCACAGGATTCATTCATACATTCACTTCCGATTGGCTGTCCTACGAGATGGCTCCGGGACAAGTGATCGTCCTGGCGCTCGAATAGAAGCGCTCTCCACGCTCTTCGGGAGGGCAAGCGAAAGGCCGGAGGCTTTGCCTCCGGCCTTTCGCTTGCCCGAACACTTCAAACAAGAAAACCATCTTTTCCTTTTCCCGGGGGAAAAATCCTCTCAAGCAATTTTCCTGCAGGTTTTTCCCCGGGAAATTTTCGCCATCCCCGAGGATTTCATTAGATTTGTAATGAACTATCGCAAGCCTTTCCATGAAACGCAACCTGATCCTGCTCGCAGCCATCCTGATGTTAAACGGATGTTCGCTGCTCAAATTTTCCCTCGACACGGGCGACACGCCCCTCACCCGGGAGCAGATCAACACCCGGCTCACCGTCCGCGCATTTTACAAAGACTTCTCCCTCTCGGTGATCAACACCGCCGACAGCATCTACCAGTCCACCGACAGCCTGCAACTCAAACTACGTGCCATCGAGTGGAAACTCCGCTCGACCTCCATCTGCGCACAGGCCGCCTTTGGAAGCATTCCGGAAATCTCCCTGCTGAACACCTGGCTGCTGTGCAGTTCGATGAACCTGTACATGAAGGATGCCCCGGATAGCCTCCTGTTTGCCGAGTATTCTCCCCTGGCCCGCCAATGTGCCGCCTCGCTCGACAGCCAGATCGTCTCGATCGCTTCCAAAATCCTGAGCAAGGAACGATACGCCCAAATGCAGGCCTTCGTCCGCCAAAATACCGCTCCTTCGGTGCCGCCTACCTCGCAGGACATGACCCTTCGCTGGATCAGTTACATCGGCGCATCGGACTCCACCTACCTCCATAGTACGGGCAGCGTAGCCCAGTCCATTGCCGACATGAGCGAAAAGATAAGCGGCTACTCCTCGCAATGGGGCAACGAACTCTCGTGGAACAAAGAGATGCTCGACACCTGGCTGGACACCGACCATACCCAAGCGGAGATCCGCAGCCGCATGGACAGTCTCTACCGACAGTTCGACCGGATAGTCGTCGTACTGGAGCACACCCCGCAGATAGCCGATGCCGCCCTGGACGACCTGAACGAACAGGTAACCAAAATCCTGGATAGTTTCAATGCTTCGGTCGATCATGTATTTGTCGATCTGGGACAGCAGCGCACCGAACTCCAGGACTTCATCGACAGCCAACGGGTACGCCTGATGGCACAGACCGATTCACTGGCCGTCCATGCAGTCAACACCGCCATGGAAGCCTTGCCTTCCCTGCTGGGACGGATGTTGTTTTATCTCACCGCCTCTCTGGTCGTACTGTTCAGTATTCCGTTCGCCTTGGGATACCTGCTCGGCCGCGCCCGCGAGCGGAGGAAAAAGAACGATACTCCCGAAAACCGGCCTTGACCTACCCTGCGGATTGGGCGAAAAATCAAAAGGAGATGAATCTCTCATCTCCATTTCTTGTAAAAATCAGAAAGACAAATATGAAAAAATTAGCAGCAATCATGGAGAAAGCCTCCGATGGAGGATATGGAGTTTATCTGACCAATGGCATATTTTCCGGTATGGGAGTCACCCCGCAGGCGGCAAAAAAAGATATGATCGATTCAATACGGTTTTACGTTGCCACTTGTCAGGAAGAAGGGCGTCATTACCCCAAATGGATGAACGGCGATTATGAAATTGTATATCAGTTTGACATCCAAAGCCTTTTGCGCTACTACCATGATATCTTTACGAAAGACGCCTTGCATCGCCTCACGGGCATCCGTCAAAAACAACTCAGTGCTTACGAAGCAGGGACTATCCGTCCCCGTCCTACACAGTCCCGGAAGATCGAAAGTGCCCTCCACGCACTGGGCGAAGAGCTCATCGCTATTGAATCATAGCAGCCGTAAGAAATCCACACAACAAAAAACATAAAAAACAAAAAACATGAAACGATTCCTTCTTCTTTCCTTGGCCGCTCTGCTGCTCTGCCCGCTGGCTGCACAGGCCGGCAAACCGGTACGCATCACCGTATTGAGCTACAACATTCAGGGTGCCAAGCGTTTTCCCACCGAAAAGTATGCCGAATTTATCCAAAAATACCAGCCCGACCTGGTCGCTTTCCAGGAAGTGGACTACATGACCAAACGATTCAAGGAAAAACCCGATTTCCTGAGCGACGTAGCCCGGATGACCGGCATGCACCCGGTCTATGCCGCCGCCATGGCCTTTTCGGACGGACAGTACGGCATCGGACTGATGACCCGCTTCCCCATCGAAGGTGTAAAAGCCTTTGCGCTGCCCCAGCCGGAAGGCTCGTACGAACCGCGCCGGGCCGTTACGGCAGAAGTCCGGATAAACGAGGATCTGACGATGCTCTTTACCTCGACCCACCTCGACCTGCCCTCCGACTCCATCCGCCTGGCACAGACCACGGCGCTCACCCGTTGGCTCTCGGGAGACGACACCCCCTCGATCGTCTGCGGCGATTTCAACGCAATGCCGGAATCCGGTGCCATCGAGTACATGAAAGAGCATTGGACACAAGTGTGCGACGATCAGTTCACCTATCCGGAAACCAACCCGAAGAGAAAAATAGACTACTTCTTCGTTCGGGGTCGCGGCACCTGGAAGGTGGTTGACTACCAACGTCTGGTCGATGTCCCGCTTTCGGACCACTGCCCCATCCTGGTAACCCTCGAATACACCGAATAAACAGAACAAACAGAACCGTAATATCCCCTGCCCCATGAAATTCTTTATCGACACGGCCAATCTCGACCAAATCGCCCAGGCCCAGGCCATGGGCATCCTCGACGGAGTAACGACCAACCCTTCCCTGATGGCCAAGGAAGGCATCACCGGACACGAAAACATCCTGGAACACTACCGGAAGATCTGCCGTCTGGTACCCGGCGGGGCTATCAGCGCCGAAGTGCTGGCCACCGACTATTCCCACATGGTAGCCGAAGGGCGCGAACTGGCCGGGCTCGACCCTCAGATCGTGGTCAAGGTGCCCATCACCGAAGACGGACTGCGCGCCATCAAGACCTTCCACGACGAAGGCATCCAGACCAACTGTACGCTCGTCTTCTCGGCCGCACAAGCACTCCTGGCGGCCAAAGCCGGGGCCAGCTACGTTTCCCCGTTCCTGGGACGGCTGGACGACATCGACTCCGACGGACTGGAACTCATCCGGCAAATACGCCAGATATTTGACAATTACGCCATCGAAACCCGCATCCTGGCAGCTTCGGTCCGCCACGTAAAGCACATCACCGGATGCGCCTTGTTGGGGGCCGATGTGGTGACCGCTCCTCTGTCGGCTATCAAGGGAATGCTCGTGCATCCCTTGACCGAAAACGGATTGAAGAAATTCGTCGAGGATGCGGCTAAAATGACCAAGTAAACAAAACTCCCCTTCTCCCTCAAGCGGAAGCGGGGAAGCAAAAGGGCGGAGCCATAGGCTCCGCCCTTTTGCTTCCCCGCCTTGAACAAGTATTGGGGATACTTTTTTCGCTTACCCTCTGTCCTCTCTCCTACAAAAAAGGAGAAGCAGTCTCCCCCTCCCCCGGAGAAGGATCAGGCGCAGCCCAGGATCTTGGTGCGGATATCATCCACCATCGAACGGAATTTGCGGTCGGTATCCATCAGATTGGCCACAGCCTTGCACGAGTGGAGTACGGTGGAATGGTCGCGCCCGGCGATATGCGCTCCGATGTGCTGCAAGGAATAGTTTTTGGTGAGCGACTTGGCAAAATACATCGCCACCTGCCGAGCCTGAACGATGTCGCGTTTGCGGCTCTTGGATTCGAGCGAAGAGATGTCCACGTTCATCGCCTGGCAAACGACCGTCTTTATGTAGTCGAGCGTGATCTCCTTCTTTGAAGAGCGGATAAACTGTCCCACCAAAGCCACCGCCAGGTCCATCGTGATCTCCCGGTGTACCAGTACAGCCTGCGCCAAAAGGGAATTGACCACTCCTTCCAGTTCGCGGACATTGGTATTGACCATCCGGGCGATGTAACATACCACATCTTCGGCAATCTGGATGTTGTCGCGGCGAAGTTTGGCCTCCAGGATCCGCAAACGGTGTTCGTAGTCGGGCGTGGTCAGCTCGGCCTGCAAGCCCCACTTGAAACGGGAGAGCAAACGCTCCTCCATATCGCGCATGTCCACCGGCGATTTGTCGGCCGTGAGGATGATCTGCCGTCCGCTCTGGTGCAGGTGGTTGAAGATATGGAAAAAGACCTCCTGCGAACCGGCTTTCCCGCTAAAGAACTGCACGTCGTCCACGATGAGCACATCCACACTTTGGTAGAAGTTGATGAAGTCGTTGCGTTTGTCCTGCCGGAACGAATCGACATACTGCTGGATAAACTTTTCGGAAGGGACATAAAGCACCTTCATCGAAGGGTCGGACTGCACCACGGCGTTTCCGATGGCCTGCGCCAAATGGGTTTTCCCCAGGCCCACCCCGCCATAGATCAGGATGGGGTTGAATGCCGTCTTGCCCGGGCGCGCGGCAATCGTCCGCGCTGCACTGACGGCCAACTGGTTGGACTTACCCTCTACCAGATTTTCAAATGTATAGGAAGCATTGAGCTGCGAAGAAAAGCGTACCGGCTGAACGGCGACCTCCGCCCCCGATGCCACCGGGTGTTTCTCGACATTGGGCAAACTGTACCGCAGGCGGGCATCGCTACCCAGCACCGTGTCCAAAGCCTGCCGCAACTGATCGGCATAGTTCTGTTCGATCCATTGATAGAAGATCCGGTCGGGGATCTCTACGGTCAACGTCTTCCCGTCCATCGACAGTCCCCGCGTAGGCGAGAACCACGTCGCGTATTCCTTCTGCGAAACCTTCCCTTCGATTTCCGCCAGACAAGCGCTCCAAAGAGAGGCAGCTGTTTCCCTTTTCATTTGTTAAACGTTGATAAATCAGGATGGTAAAAATACTATCCGAAAAGTGTTTCTTTTCCCTGTTCGGGCAAGACAAAAGTGGACGAAAAAAAGGGGAAAAAAAAACCGATGTTCCCTTGACCGACAAGTTTTTTTTGTCTATGAATTTCCAAAGTTTTTTACCAACACCATGAAAAGCAATCGCTTACAAAAGATATTTTGTTTTCGTTAATTCTATTTAACTTTAAAGCGTTAAAATCGTCCCCACAACACCCCACAGCTACCACCTCGTTTTTTCATCCCGACACCCTCCGATCCGCCCGCTAAAACATTCGCAAATAAAGGGCTTTTTTTTCTCGAAAAACACAAAACTTTTTTTGCGCCCCCCTGTTTTTTTCTCCTCAGAAAAACGAAAAAAAACGACAGCCCACATCTTTCTTTCTCTCCCTGCTCTTTTTACGAAAAAATCGACTGGAACGCTACCCTTTCCAACTGTTTATGCTACATTTTATCAACCCTCAAGGACTGCAAACAAGAATATCTTTTTCCACAAAAACACAAGATGTCCCGGAAGCGCACAGCACGCTCTTTCCAAAACTTCGTTTCCGTTTGCCGCTACTCTCGGCTTTCGCTATCTTTTCATAAGACAGGAGGCCCTCGGCATACCAAATCCGAAAACTTCGTTTTCATTTGCCGCTGCTCTCGGCTTTCACTATCTTTTCATAAGACAGGAGGCGCCTCGGCATATCCAAATCCGAAAACTTCGTTTTCATTTGTCTCTGCTCTCGGCTTTCACTATCTTTGCAGGTGTTAAAAACAAACGTACCACATTAGACAAAAAATACCACCATGGGTAGAGCATTCGAATACCGCAAAGCGACCAAGCTCAAACGCTGGGCCAACATGAGCAAAACTTTCACCCGCATCGGCAAGGAAATCACGATGGCCGTCAAGGAAGCTGGAGACAACCCCCGCAACAACCTGCGCCTTCGCATGGCCATCCAGAACGCCAAAGCGGCCAACATGCCCAAGGACAACATTGAACGCGCCATCAAGAAAGCCACCAGCAAGGAACAGGCCGACTACAAGGAAGTCATCTACGAAGGATACGCTCCGCACGGCATCGCCGTACTGATCGAAACCGCTACCGACAACCATGTACGCACCGTGGCCAACATCCGCAGCATTTTCAACAAATACGGCGGTTCGCTCGGCACGCAGGGTTCAGTGGACTTCATGTTCGAACGCAAGTGCTTCATCAAGATCGAAAAACCGGAAATGGACATCGACGAACTGGAGCTCGAACTGATCGACTATGGCGCCGAAGAGGTATTTGCCGACGGCGACGAAGTGATGATCTACGGAGCATTCGCCGATTTTGGTGCACTGACCACTGCTGTAGAAGAACGCGGTCTGAAAGTCGTTACCACCGGATTCGAGCGCGTACCGATGGACCTGAAGGAACTCTCGGACGAAGAAAAAGCCGAGGTAGAGACTGTCCTCGAAAAACTCGAAGAGGACGACGACGTGCAGTACGTCTTTACCAACATGAAGTAAACGAACCGACGTCCTTTTCCCTTTTCCGGGAGAAAACAAGAACAAGCCTTTCTTTCCTGTCCCGGGAACGAAAGGCTTTTTTAACACCCAAAAGGATGCCCAACCAAAACATCTCCACTACCCCCGCCTCACACCCCACCGGCGACCGCCTTCCGGTGATGGAACAGTTCTACACCCTGCAAGGCGAAGGGTGCTTCAGCGGCCGTGCCGCCTACTTTATCCGCTTGTCCGGTTGTCCGGTGCATTGCCCCTGGTGCGACGTAAAAGAGAGCTGGACCATCCGTCCCGAGCAATACCGCACCCTCGAAACGATCCTGGAGGAAATCCCCGCCCAAGCCCGCCTGGCCGTAATCACCGGCGGCGAACCGCTGCTGCATCCCCTGGACGGCCTTACCCAAGCCTTGCACCGCCGCGGACTGCGCACCCACCTGGAGACTTCCGCCACCCGGGAACTTTCCGGACAATGGGACTGGATCTGCGTATCCCCCAAAACGGCCTTGCCACCGCTGGATTCGGTGTTGCTCCAGGCCGACGAACTGAAAACCGTCATCTGCTCCCGGGAAGATCTCGAACGCGCCGAACACTACGCCACGCATACCAAAGAGAGTTGCCAACTGCTGCTCCAGCCCGAATGGAGCCGGCGGGACGAAGTGCTTCCCCTGCTGGTAGCCTACGTCAAACGGCATCCTCGCTGGGGACTTTCCCTGCAAACGCACAAGTACATCGACATCCCCTGACAAGCCGTTTTGGAAGAAGGGGCCGGGGAACGGCCGCAGCACCGGTGTTGCAATTCTATTGTAAAAATTTTGGAACGCCGATACGAGGCTGCTTTCTGTCGCAGACAAAAATCAAAGGCGCCCCCGGCGGCGCAGCGGCCATGAGGGGAAAACGATATTTTGGAAAGAGGACTGCCAAGCGATTCTCCAGCGTCCATCGCGCGAAAGGAGTTCTCCCCCGCAAAACGAGGCAAGGTTTGATGGTGTTGTCGAAAAGTTGCGCAAAACTGTTTCCCCAAAGGGAAAACGGTCCAAAAACCCTGAAACGTATCCGCTGATCGTGCCCCTCTCAAAAAACCGGGAGGTTATTTTTCTTCTTTTTCCTCCGTTTTTTCTACGATCTCGGCAATGACGGTTTCACCGCCACGCACCTTGTCCCCCAACGATACGCACACCTTGAAGTCCAGGGGGACGAACACGTCCAGCCGAGAACCGAACTTGATAAAGCCCGAGTCGGCCCCGCGCCCTACATGCTGCCCGACAGTGGCATAATTGACGATCCGGCGCGCCATTGCTCCGGCCACTTGTCGGTAAAGGATCCGTCCGAGGGTGGCGTTGTGGATCACGACGGTCGTCCGTTCGTTTTCCAAAGAAGATTTCGGACTCCAGGCTACGCGTTTCTTGCCGGGATGGTACTTCGAGTATTCCACCACTCCACTGACAGGATAGCGCGTTACGTGAACATTGGCCGGGGACATGAATACCGAGATCTGCCGCATGGGAGCATGGAAATACTCGGGTTCGGTTACCGCCTCGATCACCACCACCTTACCGTCCACTCCGGAAAACACCTGGGTGTCTTTCGGCTGCACGGCATAGCGGCGCGGATTGCGGAAAAACGTAGAGATGAGCACATAAGCTATCGACGTTACCCCCAGCAGCAAGCCGAAAACCACCTGAGAATCCACGTACTGAAATGCAATGACATTGATCAGCACCATCACGGCAAAGAGCGTGAGCAGGATCTTCTTCCCTTCCTTGTGGATCTTCAGGCGCATGACGTTACGACAAATAAAGGTATGCGTACACAAAAGGCACGCTCATGATAAAACTGTCCAGACGGTCCAGCATCCCGCCGTGCCCCGGCATGATACGTCCCGAATCCTTCACCCCGGCCATGCGCTTGAACATCGACTCGACCAAATCGCCACCTACGCCCATCACGCAGACGATCGCAGCCACAACCATCCACTGGGTCAGAGTCAAAGTCTGGGGAAACACCTGGGAAAGCACATATCCGCCCACCAGAGTGAACACCACCCCGCCTACAAACCCTTCGAGGGTCTTCTTTGGCGAGACGCGTTCCATCAGTTTGTGCCGTCCCATCGAAATACCGCACAGGTAGGCAAAGGTATCGCACACCCAGGTGAGGATAAACAACCCGAGCGGCAAACGGTAGTCGTACATCGGCACTGCTCCGGAGTAAGGGATCAGCAGCGCCAGCACGAAGGGCATCGTGATGTAAACGAAGATCAGAAACGCCCGTCCCAGATCGGCCACCGCATTGTCCTTGGCCCGCAAGAGTTCCACCAGGAACAGCAAAAACAGCAGCGGAAGCAGCAGTACGTCCCACCGCGCCTCGAATCCCCGGAGGGGCAAATATTCCGTCGAGAAAGCCACCGAAAGCAGCAGCAACACATGGATCACGACCAGCGACACCTGAAGGCTTCTGCTGCGCAGGGAGAGCAAACGGATAAACTCGGCGATGCACACCCCCGAAGCCAAAGCCATGAAGACAAAATACGGGGTAGCGCCCCCCAGGATACATCCGACCAGCAGAGCTACGTAAACCGCCCCTACGGCCGTTCTCACGGGCAGGGAAGCTGCCACGAATTTTTGTTTGATGTCTTTTTTCGGAGCGTCCAAAGCGTCAAGTGTTCTTCGTAATGTGCAAAGATAGTGAAAGCCGAGAGCAGAGACAAACGAAAACGAAGTTTTCGCTTTGGATATGCCGAGGCACCTCCTGTCTTATGGAAAGACAGTGAAAGCCGAGAGCAGCGGCAAATGAAAACGAAGTTTCAGAAAGGACCGGACACCGACGAGGCCAAAAGTTCCCCCTTCCCACCAAGAAGGATCGCGGGACCGGGGCATTCGCCCCGGTCCCGCGATCCTTGATTTTCTCTTCCGATGAACCCGGCAAAAAAGAAAGAACGACAATCGGGATAATTTCTCTCCCCCTCTGCCCTTCTACCCGGCTATCTCTTGGCCCCCTTACGAAGGCTGCCCGCTCGAAGGCTCTGAAGGGGATGCCGACGAGGAATCCTCCGCCGGGCGGTCGGCCTGCGCGTCCGACGCATCTGTTTTCGCCTCATCCGTTGCCTCTTCCGATTCGCTCGTCGGCAGGGCGGACAGAGCGGGTTTCGACTGGGTATCCGAAGTCTGACCGTCCTCCACGTCCGGGAAAGGACGAGGGCCGAATATCTCGATAAGGTCTTCCTTGAAGATCACCTCCCGCTCCAAGAGCATTTCCGCCAGACGGGTCAGTTTGTCGCGGTTGTCGGAAAGGATCTTCAAAGCACGCTGGTACTGCTCCTCGACGATCTTCGAGATTTCCTCGTCGATGATCTGGGCGGTCTTTTCGCTGTACGGTTTGGTAAAACCGTAGTCGCGCTGGCCAGTGGAGTCGTAGTAAGTGATGTTGCCTATCTTTTCATTCAGCCCATAGACGGTTACCATCGCCATGGCTTGACGGCTGACCTTTTCCAGGTCGGACAAGGCACCGGTGGATATTTTCCCGAAGATGATCTGTTCGGAAGCCCGCCCACCGAGGGTCGCACACATCTCGTCCTTGATCTGGTCGGCGGTAGTCAGCTGACGCTCCTCGGGCAGATACCAGGCCGCCCCGAGGGACTGTCCGCGCGGCACGATGGTTACCTTGACCAGCGGAGCGGCATAGCGGGTGAGCCAGCTCACGGTCGCGTGTCCCGCTTCGTGGAAGGCAATGGCGCGTTTTTCCTCCGGAGAAATGATCCGCGAGCGTTTTTCCAACCCGCCGATGATACGATCCACAGCCGAGAGGAAGTCCTCGCGATCGACGGCATCCTTGTTGCGACGGGCGGCGATCAGTGCGGCTTCGTTGCATACGTTGGCAATGTCCGCTCCGGAAAATCCCGGCGTCTGCCGTGCCAGGAACTTGATGTCCAGACCGGGTGCCAGTTTGAGCGGTTTGAGGTGGACCTTGAAGATCTCCTCGCGCTCGTTCAAATCCGGCAGGTCGACGTAGATCTGGCGGTCGAAACGTCCGGCGCGCAAGAGCGCCTTGTCCAGGATGTCGGCACGGTTGGTGGCGGCCAACACGATAACGTTGGTATCGGTCTGGAAACCGTCCATCTCGGTGAGGAGTTGGTTGAGAGTATTTTCTCGCTCGTCGTTCGAGCCTGTTACCGCGTTCTTGCCACGGGCACGCCCAATGGCGTCGATCTCGTCGATAAAGATAATGGAGGGCGACTTTTCCTTGGCCTGCTTGAACAAGTCGCGCACGCGGGAAGCCCCCACCCCGACGAACATTTCGACGAAGTCCGACCCCGAGAGGGAGAAGAACGGCACACCCGCTTCTCCGGCGATCGCCTTGGCCAAAAGGGTCTTACCCGTTCCGGGAGGGCCTACCAGCAGGGCTCCTTTGGGGATTTTTCCACCCAAGCGGGTGTACTTGGAGGGTTCGCGCAGGAAATTGACGATCTCCTGCAACTCTTCCTTGGCCCCTTCCAGTCCGGCTACGTTCTCGAAGGTAACCCGGATCCGGTCGTTCTCGTCGAACACCCGGGCCTTGCTCTTGCCGATGTTGAAGATCTGATTGCCACCACCGCCGCCACCGCCGGCCATACGGCGGAACATCCAGACGAAGAACACAATCATCAGGATCATCGGAAGCCACGAGAGCAGGTCGCCCCAGAGCGTATTGGGTTTTTCCATCCGCAACGGAATGTTGAGCCCGTTGGCATTGGATACCTCATTGAAGGTTTTCTCGAAATTGGCCGCATCGACAAACCGCACCACGAACTGCGGGCCGGCGGGAGCGCCCTTCCCGTAAGCCTTGGGCAGATCCTTGTACTTGTCGGATTTCAGTGCCTCGGAGGTCAGATAAACGTTGGCGACTTCCTTGTTGTAGATCACCACCTCCTTCACCTCGCCCGAGGGAAGCACCGTGTCGAAAAATTCGTTCCACGTGATGTCCTTGGGACGGGACTGGTCGCTATAAAAATATTCAATCCCGAAGATCACTACGATGATCAGGGCCGAAATCCACCAGAATCCCAGCGGGGAGCGTCCTACGGGCGATATATTTCCGGTCGGTTTGCCGGTCGGTTTTTTTTGTTCCATTTTGTTTTTTTCCGGGTTCAGGTTCAGGTTGAGAAAAAAGCGAAAAGAAAAGGGACGAAGCAGATCCTCAGGCTTCCTCTTCGATCCGGGTGACCTTGGCGTCGCCCCAAAGGGATTCCAAGTCGTAGAACTGTCGGGTGGCCTCCTGGAAAACGTGCACCACGATGTCCGCATAGTCCATCAGCACCCACTGGGCATTGTCGGCACCTTCCACATGCCAGGGACGTTCGCCCGTGGTACGGGACACCTGCTTTTCGACCTGTCCGGCAATGGAATGCACGTGTGTGGAGGAATTACCGGTACATACTACGAAATAGCTGCACACGGCCGATTCAATCCCGCGCAAGTCCATCAAGACGATATCGCGCGCCTTGATCTGGGAGAGTTCATGCAGGATAGCGGAAAGCAAAGTGTCGGTGGATACTGTTTTTTTTGTCATACAAATTGATTAGTTTTGACGGTTGGCAAATGTAATGAAAAAATGCGTTACGGAGGCCATCTTCACAAAACATTATGAGAATGGATAGCGACTTGCAATACAAAGTCTTGCAGCATCCGATGCTGGCTTCGACCAATACTCATCTGATCAACCTGCTGGCCTCGGGCGAACCGCTCGAGGAGTTTACCGTCGTGCAGACCGACGAACAGACCTCCGGACGGGGACAAGGCACCAACCGGTGGAGTAGCCAGGGAGGAAAAAACCTGACATTCAGCACACTGTTTCTTCCCGACCTGGACGCACGGGAACACTTCTTCCTCAACATGTGCGTTTCGCTGGGCATCCGCGACACGGTTGAAAAATACACCGAAGGAGTGCAGGTAAAGTGGCCCAACGATATTTACGTGGGAAAGGACAAAATCTGCGGCATCCTGATCGAGAGTTCCATCAAGGGTGGACGCATCACCCGCTGCGTAGCAGGCATCGGACTGAACGTCAACCAGGAGGAATTCGAAAGTTGGATTCCCAACCCGACATCCATCCGCAACGAGACGGGCGAAGAAACCGACCTGACCCAACTGCTGGACGAAACGATGCACAACCTCTACAAGTACTATTCCCTGTTGAAACAAGAACGCCGCGAGGAGATCAAACAGGAATACCTGGCCCACATGTGGCGCAAGGACCTCGAGGCCGACTACCAGGACGCCGAAGGGCGTTTCACGGGCATCATCCGGGGATGCGACGATATGGGCCGCTTGCAGATAGAGCGTCCCGACGGAAGTGTTTCCTGCTACGCTTTCCGCGAGGTGTCGTTCATCCTCTGACGTTTTCTGTCTTTCCCATCGTTGCGTTGAGGCGGGCAGGCGGGCGGCCAAAGGC
>CABSLV010000028.1 GCA_902478645.1 uncultured Flavobacteriales bacterium
AGCAGGTTGCGCGTTCGGCAACCTGAGCCATGCTGAGATTCCTGCGCAGTCTAGCTAGTTTGATTTGCTCACCCACTATCTGCATCTTCTGCTCCAGTTTTCTTGGCAACTTGGTGCCCATTGTATTTTTTGCCATATTCAACATATCATATAATATGCAAATGTACTACTTTTTATCTATTTAATGATGTATTATAGGTGAAAAATCGCAAGAATAGAAGATATGGTATTTAAGCGGTTCTACACTTTTTCAAGCGAATAAATCGAATTCGTCACACTTTTTGCATCGGATAGTAAGATTCTGAGCCTCGAGATAGCCGTTTTTCTTTTGTGCATATAATAAGGCCGGTGATCGTTACCCGTGCGATGTGTCGTCGATGGTAGGATATTCTGAAAAACTCAGACAATGTAAACATTCTGCGATGGCTTTCTTATCTTTGAGGAAGGATAAAATCTGAGAATTGTGTGATGAAAAAACTCGTGGTCTTTACCGGCGCCGGAGTAAGCGCCGACAGCGGCATTTCTACCTTCCGCGATTCGGACGGATTGTGGGAAAACTATCGCATCGAGGACGTATGTACCCCGGAAGCCTTGCGGGATCACCGCGACCGGGTCATCGACTTTTACAACGCCCGGCGGAGGGACGTGTTGGAAAAACAGCCCAATGCCGCACATCGCGCCATTGCCGCCCTGGAAAAGCATTTTGACGTGGAAGTCGTTACCCAGAACATCGACGACCTGCACGAGCGAGCCGGTTCGTCCCGGGTAACACATCTGCACGGGGAAATCACCAAGCTGCGCAGCCAGGACGATCCCGAACTTATCTTTCCGCTACAGGGATGGGAACAGCCCAAGGAACTTCGCGCGCCTGACGGTGCGCTTGCCCGCCCTCACGTAGTGTTTTTCGGCGAAGCCGTTCCGATGTTTCCCCAGGCCGCAAGCATCGTTTCCACGGCGGACATCCTGGTGATCGTCGGAACATCGTTGGCCGTATATCCTGCGGCTTCGCTGATCCATTACGCCCGTCCCGGTACAAAGATGTTCGTGGTCGATCCGCACATTCCCGCTTCGGTAGGGGCCGCGGTGGAGAAACTCCCGATGCGTGCCGCCGAAGGCATGCCGCTGCTGGCCGAGAAACTGGTCGAAAAATACGGCGAATGAAGGGTAGGGGAGTGCGCTTGCGGCCCGCCTGTCGTGAGGATATTCCCGCGTTGGCCCGCTTGGTGCGGCAGACGATCCTCCGGGTCAATGTCCGGGACTATACGCCCCGCCAGGTCGAGGCGTGGGCTGCGCGTGGAGCATCGGAGGCCCGGTGGGAGGAACTGTGGGATACGCCTTTGTCGTTCTTTGTGGCGCACGACGGGCAGGGAAACCTTTTGGGTGTTGTCTCGGTCGATGACAGAGGGTATCTCCATTCGCTCTTCGTGCATAGTGAGCACCAAGGCGAAGGAATCGCGACGGCTCTTTTGCTCATGGCCGAGGATTACGCCCGCTCCCGGGGAGCTGTTCGTCTGTACAGCGAGGTCAGTTGGACGGCACGGCGCTTTTTCCTATCGCGTGGCTTTCGGGAGATCGCGCTCCAAAAGGTGGAGGTAAACGGAGTGTCGATGGAAAATTTCCGGATGGAAAAGCCCTTGTGAGAGGCCTCGTGCATTTTGCCTTGAGGTGCTGGGCGAACCCCGGGCTTGCTTTTTGCCTGTTTTTTCGTCCGGGAATGTTTGGGTGCAAGAAAATGGCTTAATACCAAACTTCTAAAGTGTGCTGTCGGGGAAATGTCTTTCCGATGGTTCCTTCCCGGGGAGAAAGTGTAAAAAAATCCCGCCACCGAGTGGTGACGGGATTTTTCGTATTCCCGGATAGGGAAGGTGATGTTATTTTTCACAGCTGCACGGGGTGCCGAGATCGGCCTTGCGCATATCGCCTTCTTTCTCGAAGGCAATGTGGAACGAAAGGGCTTTCTGCAAGCATTCCGGTGTGTGGCAGCCTTGCGTCATCTTGATGTAGTCGCGCAGCAGCGGACGGTAGTCGGGGTGTGCGACTTTTTCGATGATCTCGTTGGCGCGCTGGATAGGCGATTTGCCCCGCAGGTCGGCTACGCCGTATTCGGTGATGATGACCTTGACGGAGTGTTCCGAGTGATCCAGGTGCGATACCATCGGTACGATGGAGGAGATGAGTCCGCCTTTGGCCTCCGAAGGGGTGGTGAAGATGGACAGGTATGCGTTGCGGGTGAAGTCGCCCGATCCGCCGATACCGTTCATCATCTTCTTGCCCATGATGTGGGTGGAGTTGATGTTGCCGAAGATGTCGGCTTCGATGGCGGTGTTGATGGTGATGAGGCCCAGTCGGCGTACGATCTCGGGGTTGTTGGAGAGTTCCTGCGGACGGAGAACTACCTTGTCGCGGAAGAAATCCATGTGGGCGTACACTTCCTGCATGGCCTTTTCGCTCAGGGTCAGGGAGCATCCGCTGGCAAATTTGCAACGTCCTTTTTCCATCAGGCCGACTACGGCATCCTGGATCACTTCGGTGTACATCTCAAAGGGAGGTACTTCCTCGTTTTCGCCCAGGCAGCCCAACACGGCGTTGGCGATGTTGCCCACACCCGACTGGATGGGCAGGAAGGTCGAAGGGATGCGGCCGGCTTTCATCTCGGCAGCCAGGAAGTCGGCTACGTTCTGGCCGATGCGCATCGTTACTTCGTCCAGCGGCGAGAAAGGAGCTACTCCATCCGAAACATTGGTTTCGACGATGCCCACGATCTTGGCCGGATCGACCTTGAGCGTGGGAACGCCGATGCGGTCGGACGGCTTGTAGATGGGGATCTCCCGACGGTACGGCGGGTCGGCAGGTTCGTACAGGTCGTGGATGCCGCGCAGCGTTTTGGGATGGTAGCTATTGAGTTCGATGATGATCTTTTTGGCCAGACGGGCGTACGTGGGGCAGTTGCCCACACCGGAAGTGAGGGTAATCTCTCCTTCAGGGGTTACGTCGCAGGCTTCGATGACGGCTACGTCGATGTCGCCCAGGAACCCGTAGCGGATATCCTGTGCCAGTTGAGACAGGTGGTAGTCGGAATAAGCGGCTTCGCCTTTGTTCAGGGCGGCGCGCAGGTCTTTGTTCGACTGGTAGGGCGTACGGAACTTGATGGCGTTGGCGCGGGCGAGTGCTCCGTCCAGGTGGTCGGAGGTCGAGGCGCCGGTGAATACGCCTACCTTGAAGGGACGTCCTGCCTGGTGTTCTTCCACGGCTCTTTTTGCCAGCGCTTCCGAAACGGCCTTAGGGCTTCCTGCAGCGGTAAATCCGCTGAAACCGATGTTGTCGCCGTTCTGGATGAGCTTTGCGGCATCTTCGGCCGAAATGAATTTGTAAGACATCTTTTTGAAACTGTTTTATAGTTTGATTTTCAGTATTTTGTCAAAATGACTTGAGCGATCGTAAACAAACACACAAAGTTAGGCAAAAGTTTTCAACCGGATTGCTTTCCCTCCGGCTTTTTTGTCCTTTGTTCACCCTTTATTCGACTGGCGTACCACCACCATCGTCACAGCTGTAACGACCAGGGCCAATCCCAGGATGCTCTTCACCCCGAAGCGCTCCGAAAAACACCACACACCCATCAGCACGGCCACCACCGGCTCCATCGAGCCCAGAATGGCCGTAACGGTCGATCCGACGTATTTCACGGCCAGAATGAGTGTAAAATCCGAAATGACCGTCGGCAGCAAAGCCAGCAGCAACAGGCGGACCAGGGTGGATGTATCGGCGATAGGTTCCAACCCGGTGGTCGCGACGGCGTACCCGGCAAACAGGGCGGTAGAGGCGACGAAGACATAGAACGTCAGCACGATCGGGTCGATGGCCTCCACGCCCGAGCGGTTGACCCCTACGATGTACGTGGCATAGGTCCCTACCGTCATCAGCACCAGCAGCAGACCTTCGAGCCGGATCGTACCTTCCCCCCAGCTGAGCAGGGCGACGCCGGCGATGGACAGCAGAGCCGCGCGCAGGAGCGTACCCGAGCGCTTTTCCCCGAAGAAGGTCGTCATGATCACCGTAACGACTACCGGATACAGAAAGTGGATGGTGGTAGCCACTCCGCTGGGGATGTATTGGTAGGACAGGGTGAGCCCCATCGAGGTCGAGGCGTAGAATACGCCCAATAGCGATATTTTGAGCAGCAGGCGGGGCGATACCCGGAAGTCTTTTTTCAGTAGTATTCCGGCCAGGCCCATGGCCAGGGTGGCGAAGGCAAAGCGGTAGAACAGCAACGAGGGAACCTCCATCGCTCCGCTGACCAGGATCGGGATGGAAAACAAGGGGATCAGTCCGAAGGTCGAGGACGAAGCCAAGGCGTAAGCGATGCCTTTGAGGTTTTTCATGGGAGTGTTCGCTTGTTTGTTCTTTCTTTTTCCCTTTTCGGGAGGGACTTCCGCTCGGCGGGCGGCTTTGTTTCAGAAGGGGTGGGGAGGGGTTGCGGTGGGCTTTTCCGGCGGGGCGGGCAAGCGCGAAGCGGCGAACCCCGGAGGGTTCGCCGCTTCGCTGTATCTGCGCCCGGAGAGGGAACTTATTGTTCCTTTTCCTCGACCCAAAGGGCGATCTGGTCGGCGGTCAGCGCCGGGATGTCCAGTTTGTGCTTTTTCCGGTAGCAGCCCAAGGCTTGCTGGATCTGCGTGGGTTTCTGTGCACGGAGTTTTTCCACCGAGTCGTATCCGGCGGCGATGACGTGTTCTACCCACTCCTGGGGAACACCGGCTGCGAGCAGTTCGGCGCTGTTGTCCTTGCCTTCCACGTCCCATACTTCGGGGCGCATCTGGGGGAAGAACAGTACGTCCTGGATGGACGGGGCGCCGGTCATCATCATCACCAGGCGGTCGATGCCGATGCCGATGCCTCCGGTGGGCGGCATGCCGTATTCGAGGGCGCGCAGGAAATCCTGGTCGATGTACATCGCTTCGTCGTCGCCGCGTTGCAGCAGGGCCATTTGCGCCTGGAAGCGTTCACGCTGGTCGATCGGGTCGTTCAACTCGGAGTAGCAGTTGGCCACTTCCTTGCCGGCTACCATCAGTTCGAAGCGTTCGGTGAGCTGGGGATTGTCGCGGTGGCGTTTGGTCAGCGGCGACATTTCGATCGGGTAGTCGGTGATGAAGGTCGGCTGGATCATCTTCCCTTCGGCATAGGCACCGAAGAGTTCGTCGATGAGCTTGCCTTTGCCCATCGAGTCGTCTACCTCGACGTTGAGCTTGCGGCAGGTCTGGCGCAAAGCGTCTTCATCCATTCCGGTGATGTCCACTCCGGCGTGTTCCCGGATGGCATCGGTGATGGTCATGCGGCGGAACGGAGCCTTGAAGCTGATGCGGTGCTCGCCGATCTGTGCTTCGGGCGAACCGTTGACGGCCGTGCAGACCTTTTCGAGCAGTTGCTCGGTCATGCCCATCATCCACTGGTAGTCCTTGTACGCGATGTAGAGTTCCATGACGGTAAACTCGGGGTTGTGCGTACGGTCCATGCCCTCGTTGCGGAAGTCGCGCGAAAACTCGTAGACCCCTTCGAATCCGCCCACGATCAGGCGTTTGAGGTACAACTCGTTGGCGATACGTAAGTAAAGAGGGATATCCAGAGCGTTGTGGTGCGTGATGAAGGGACGGGCCGATGCACCGCCCGGGATGGCTTGCAGCACGGGCGTTTCCACTTCCAAGTAGCCGCGTTCGTTGAAAAACTCGCGCATGGTGTTGATGATCTTGGTGCGCTTGAGGAAAACGTCCTTCACCCCTTCGTTGACGATCAGGTCCACGTAACGTTGGCGGTAGCGCAGTTCGGGATCGGTAAAGGCGTCGTACACATTTCCGTCCTTGTCCTTTTTCACCACCGGCAGCGGGCGGAGCGATTTGGCCAGCACGGTGAGCTGGTGCACGTGAACCGATTTCTCTCCCGTTCCGGTGCGGAATACGGTGCCTTTTACGCCGATAAAGTCGCCGATGTCGAGCAGTTTCTTGAATACCGTGTTGTACATCAGTTCTCCTTCGGGCAGGTCGTCCCGCGAGACGTACAACTGGATGCGACCTTCGGCGTCGAGCAGTTCGGCAAACGAAGCCTTACCCATTATGCGGCGGCTCATCATTCGTCCGGCCAGTACCACTTCGGTGCCTTCGAGTTGGTCGAAATTTTCGCGGATGTCGCGGGTATGGTGGGTAACGGGAAATTCGGCGGCAGGATACGGGTCGATGCCGGCCTGACGCAATTTCTCCAGCGCCTCTCGGCGTACGATCTCCTGTTCTGAAAGGTGTGCGCTCATCGTGAAAAGTTTTTTTGCGCCGCGGGGATGCGGTGGCGGTTTTTTTTGCGGGTACAAATATACGGCTTATCCCCGTGCGGGACAATTTTTTTCCCGGGCAAACGCGCTCTGCTTCTCGCAGAGGTTGGAGGGGCGAAATGAAAAAAAAGTAAAATTCGCTTGACTTTTTGTAAAGTATGCTTTACTTTTGGTCTTGAAAACATCCAATCATTTTACGCTATGGAAAAAACCTATCTCTTCCCCTCGTCCTGCAAGAAAGCAGGCCTGGGAATGTTCGTCCCCTTTGCCGTCGCAGGGGTTTGTATGCTGGGCGGTTGGTGGAACCTCGAATGGTCGCTGCCGGTGTTTGCTTTGGCTGCGGATCCGCTGGGAGCCTCGGGAGGGAGTTTCGTTACCGTGCATACGGATATCTTTCCCACGCTGGTCATTTTCGGTCTGGTGGTGAGTTTGCTGATGATCTGCTTCTCCCGCGAGAAGGACGAAGACGAGTATGTGGCCCAGCTGCGTTGCCGGACTTTGGTCGTGTCGGTCATGGCCTCGTACGTGTGCCTGCTGGTGGGCAACCTGTTTATCTACGGTTTTCCGTTTCTCACCTTTCTGTTTGTCAATCTGTTCACGGTGCTGGTGGTGTACGCCTTGCTGTTTCACTACCGCCTGTACCGTTCCCGAAGAAGTGCCGGCTATGAAGAATGAGCTGAAAGTGTTGCGGGCATCGCGGCAGATGACGCAGCAGCAGTTGGCCCAACAGGTGGGAGTGAGCCGGCAGACGATCCACGCGATGGAAACGGGGCGTTATGTGCCTTCTACGGTGTTGGCCCTGAAGGTAGCGCACGTCTTCGGTCGGAGGGTGGACGAGGTGTTTTTCCTCGAAGAAGGGGACTGAAATGTTAAATCTTCGGTAAAATCGTCCTCCGGGTGCAACCTTTTTCCCGCCTTTGTCGTCTAATGTAATAGCGAAACCTAAAAAACAACGGTGTGATGAGGATATTTCTTTTGGTCATACTGGCTTTGAGCATGAGCAATGCCTGGGCGTACAGCGAAGGAAAGGATCAGCGGACGCTCGAACGCAAGACCCGCCAACTCACGCGGGAGGCCGAGCGTCTGGCGCGGCAGAGCGAGCGATATGCCGCACGATGCCGCAAAGCGTATGTCTCTCCCCGGGGATTGAAACGTCGGGCAGAACGTCTGGCGGAGCGGGGTAAGGAATACGCCCGGCTTTGCCGTCTGATGGAGAATTCGGGAGGAAAAGCCCCGGGGTCGGTTCGTATGGCGGAAGTTCCTGTAAAAGAAGTTCCGACACAGGCAGGACGTTGGGCCGGGCGTTGTCTCGCTCTGGCCGCCGAGGCGGGAACGTGCCCGGGTTCGCCGGCAGCTCGCCGCCTCGGACAGGAGTGCCGGAGGCTTTCGCCTTCTCTGGCCATGGAGTTGGCGGCACTGCCCGGTGAAGTGCGCCGGGAGTTGCTCCGTCACTGGCGAACTTTGCCGAAGGGGGTGCGGGCCATTCCGGTGATCGATGCCATCGGGGAGGTATTGCGCCATCCGGGAAGGTACCAACGGGAGACGCTGCGGTGAACGCTGCAAGGGGAGGGGGAATTTGTAAAACCGCTCCGATTTGCTTAAATTTGTGAGAGAAAGATAAAAAGTGCGATGAATATACTGGGAAACATCCTTTGGCTGGTCTTCGGCGGGCTGATGATCGCTCTGGAGTACTTTGTGGCGGGGATCGCCTTGTGCGTTACCCTGATCGGAATACCGTTTGGCATTCAGGCGTTCAAACTGGGAGTTTTGTCCCTGTGGCCTTTCGGAAACAAGGTGGTGAACATGCCCCAGGAGCCGGGCTGCCTGTCGGTGGTGATGAACATCCTTTGGATCTTGATCGGGGGGATATGGATCGCCCTTTCCCACTTGCTGTGGGGGATCTTGCTGTGCATCACGATCGTGGGTATCCCGTTCGGCCGTCAGCACTTCAAGTTGATGGCGCTTTCGTTTACACCTTTCGGAAAGAGCATTGTTTAGTTGTTAGTTGGATATACTTTGATGATTATTGTTCGGACTCGGGCCAGGCAATCCTTGCCTGGCCCGAGTTTTTGTGCGGAGAGGCTCCGTTCGTGTTTTTCCCGGGAGGTGTTCCGGTGAGGGGTGAAAAGCCTTGTGCGTTCTTCCGCGTTGTGCAAGTGGGGTTTATTTTCCCCTTCGGAGGGTGCGGTAGGAGAGGATGTACACCGTGATGCCGGTAGCCAGTGCCAGCAGGAGAATGCGCAGCAGAAGGTTCCCCACCAGCCATCCTGCGCTGTACCCCAGGGTGATCCACACGAGCGATACCGAGACGATCTTGGCGCGCAGCGGGATGGCGCGTTGTTCCCGGAACTGCCGGATGTAGGGGCCCAGGCGTTTGTGTGCGAGCAGGCGTTGGTAGAGGCGGGGAGATCCCTTGATCCACAGGGCGGCCGTGAGCAGCAGGAAAGGCGTGGTGGGCAGCAGCGGGAGGAAGATCCCGAGGATGCCCATCGCGAGCGACAGACTGCCCAACAGGACGTACACGCGTTTCATGTCAGCGGGTCGTGGGGGTGGAGAGGATTTTCTCGTGTTCGGCGCACGGGGGGATTTCGTCCCGGTAGTGCGAGACGAACAGCAGGGTCTTGTCGCGCTGCCGTGCCAAGGTCTCTACGAGGGCCCCGCAGAGGCGTTTCTTTCCGGCGTCCAGCCCGTGGAACGGTTCGTCGAGTACGAGCAGGTCGGGGTCTTTGACAAAGGCGCGCGCGAGCAGTACCAGGCGCTGTTGGCCGTACGAGATTTGGGTGAAGGGTTTCCCGACGAGGTCTTCGGCGTCGAAAAGCCGCAACCACTCACGGGCGGCAGCGGTTTGCTCCGGAGTGCAGCGGCGGTACAGGCCCACCGAGTCGAAGAAACCGGAGGCGACCACTTCTTCGCACGGGATGGGCTCCAGGTAGTAGGTGTGCATCTCGGGCGAGACGTAGCCGATGCGTTTCTTGATGTCCCAGATGCTTTCGCCGGTGCCTCTTCGGCGGTCGAACAGGACGATGTCGTTGGCATACGCCTGGGGGTTGTCGCCGCAGATCAGGCTCAGGAGCGTCGATTTTCCGGAACCGTTGGCTCCGACCAGCGCCCATTTCTCTCCGCGCCGCACCGTCCAGTCCACATCCCGCAGGATGGGGTGCCCCTGGTAGGAAACGTTCACGCGGTTCATCTGAACGGCGATGGAGAACGAAGCGGGCGGGTGGATGGCTGCCGGGAAGTCGAACGCCTTGGGAGCGTCCTCGCCGAACAACCGGGCTTTGAGCCGGGAATCGTGCTGGAAATCCTCGCGGCTCATCGGCGGAAGCACTTCCATCGCGCACAAGGGCAATACCCGGTCGATCCACTCGGGGATGTCCGCCGGGTCGGAGACCACCAGGATGCATTGCAGCAGGCCTTTTTCGCACAGGGAGCGCAGCATCCGGTCCAGCACCGCGCGCGAGGGAGCGTCCAGGCCGATGAAGGGATTGTCCAAAATGAGCATTCGAGGGTCTCCGCACAAGGCGCGGGCTACGAGCAGTTTGCGCAGTTCCCCGCTGGAGAGGGAGATGGCGCGCCGACCGGCCAGGTGTCCTATCTCGAAGCCTTCCCGCCCGAAGGATTCCCCTTGGCACAGTTGGGGAAAGACCTCCTCCACCCGGGGCGAGGCATCCGTTTCGGTGGAGTTCCAGCGTTGCTGGTAGTACATGTTCCTCAGTTCGGCCGGGGGATGGATGTCGTGGAAGGAAAGGGAGCGGATGGCGGCCGTCCCTTCGGGGTGATATACGCTTACGGTCCCGCTGCGCAAGGGAACGCGCCGGGTCAGCAGGCCCGTGAGCAGGCTTTTTCCGGCGCCGTTGGGCCCGACCACGGCCCACGATTCGCCTTGGGCGATGCTCCAGTCCACCGGGTGGGTGAAACGGAATTCGGGGCGCAGCGGTACGGCGGCTTCTATGCGGGCAAAGAGTTCTTGCGGTTGGGACATGGCAAGGGTGGGTTGTTTTCAGTTCGGGAGCAAAAGTACGCAATGCCGGGCGCAGGGGCAAGGGGGAACGGCCGAAGTTTTCGTAATGGGGGATAGGGCTGATACGCATCCGGGACGCCGGCTGTTTTTCCCGACCTTCCGGGTGGATGGATGCTTTTCCTTATCCTGTCCTTTCCTGGCGGAAAAGAGACGGGGGAGGAGTGGGCGAAAAATTTTGGACGGGTTTTGTAAAGGAAAGAGTTTTTCATTAACTTTGGAAAAACATAAATGCGTAAAAACTACTCGCTATGGATGCTTTGTTCGTTTGGTACGTATGGTTGGCCGTGGCGCTGATCACGCTCATCCTGGAAGTATTTACTTCGGGGTTTGTCATCGGGTGTTTTTCGGTCGGTGCGCTGGTATCGGCCATCGTAGCGGCGTTGGGCGGCGGGATGAACGCCCAGCTCATCGTCTTTGCGGCCGTAACGGTAGGGGTCTTTGCCTTTATTCGCCCCTTTGCCTTGAAGTACCTGCTGAGAGCCCGCAACCGGGTGGCTACCAACAACGATGCGCTGATCGGCCGCACGGGACAGGTGGTAACGGCCATCGACAACGCGGCCATGCGCGGTGAAGTGCGGGTGGACGGCGATATTTTCCCGGCGCGTTCGCATTCCGGGGCAGGTATCCCCTCGGGAAGCGATGTGCGGATCGTGGCTTTGGAGAGCATCACGCTCATCGTCGAACCGCTCGAGGGCTCTTCGCAGGCTTGACCGGATGCCCTGCTTTAGTTTCCGCAAAGACGCTCTTGTGTCGGATGTGGTTCCGCTACGTGGGGGCGGGAAGACCAAAGAGAAACATAACAGACCATAAACCAAAACGCTTAAGAACATTATGGACGGATTTACAGCAGGCACGGTAGTGCTCATTATTCTCATCATCCTGGTGGTCGCGATCCTGGCCAAAGGTATCCGCATCATCCAGCAGTCCGAGGTGATGATCATCGAACGGCTCGGACGTTATCACAAGACGCTCCATTCGGGGATCAACATCATCATTCCCATCATCGACCAGCCGCGCAGCATCCTGTGGCGTTATGCGCAGGAGATACCCGGGGCCGGTGTAGTGGTGCGCCATGTATCCAAGGACCGGATCGACCTGCGCGAGACGGTGTACGACTTTCCCAAGCAGAACGTGATCACGCGCGACAACATCGTAACCGAGATCAATGCCCTGATTTATTTCCAGATCATGGATCCGGTGCGTTCGGTGTACGAAATATCCAACCTGCCGCAGGCGATCGAAAAACTGACGCAGACCTCCCTGCGTAACGTGATCGGCGACCTGGACCTGGACCAGACCCTTACTTCGCGCGATACGATCAACTCCCGTTTGCGCGAGATCCTGGACGAAGCTACCAACAAATGGGGCGTAAAGGTAAACCGTGTCGAGTTGCAGGACATCAACCCTCCGCGCGACATCCGCGATGCGATGGAGAAGCAGATGCGGGCCGAACGCGACAAACGCGCCATGATCCTCGAAGCGGAAGGAACCAAGCAGTCGCAAATCCTCCACGCCGAAGGTCAGATGGAAGCCCAGATCAAGAAAGCCGAGGGTACCAAACAGGCGCAGATCCTCGAAGCCGAAGGACAGGCCGAAGCCCGTATCGCCGTCGCTACGGCTGAGGCTACCGCCATCGAACGGGTTGCCGCTGCCCTGGGCAAGGGTTGCGCGACCGATCCGGCTCAGTATCTCATCGCGGTGCATTACCTCGAAACGTTCAATGCTCTGACGGCCGGACAGGACAACAAGACTATCTACCTGCCGTACGAGGCTACCGCCGCGCTCGGTTCGTTGGGAGCGATCAAGACTTTGTTCGAGAAATCCCCGCTTCCCGATCCGACCCAAACGGGGACGCGTCCCGCCCGGCCTGCTTCCCGGCAGAAGGAGGAATAAAAGAGCGATGACAGAAACGGCTCGTACCCCGGAAGCGAACCTTCCGGGGTATTTTTAAGATAAAAATCATGGAAGACAACACAACTCTACCCTCGAAAGAGGCAAAAAACACTTTGGAGATCGTCCCGGTCGATGCTCCCTCGATCGGCACCTTGGCAGCCCTTGCCGAGCAGGTATGGCACGAATGTTTCGCCCGGTTGCTTTCCCGGGAGCAGATCGAGTATATGCTCGCCCGTTTCCAGTCGGAAGAAGCCCTCGCCCGACAGATGCAAAGCGAGGGCTATGCGTATTATTTCCTGCGCTGCGGCCGGGAAAACGCCGGGTATTTCGGCATCCGGGAGGATGGCGAAGGACGCTTGTTCCTGAGCAAACTGTACATCCTCCGCGCGTTCCGTGGGCAGGGGCTTTCGAGTGCAGCTTTTGGCTTTATGGAAGGGGAGTGCCGCCGCCGGGCTTTGAAGGCCATCTGGCTCACGGTCAACCGCCACAACGAGACCGCCATCCAGGTGTACCTCCACCGGGGATTCGTCGTCCGGGAAGAAAAAGTGGCCGACATCGGCCGCGGTTTTGTGATGGACGATTTTATCATGGAAAAGGCCTTGTCTTGATCCCTTTCCGGAAGGCCGCTCGAAAAACGTGCTGCGGGCAAGCGGGGCGGAGCCAAAAGGCCCCGCCCCGCTTGCCCGCAGCACGCTTTTTTGAAACGGAAAGCAGAAAGGACGGAACGTGTCAGTACCGGTCGTCCTCGTCGTAGCCGTAGCTGCCGCCGAAGTCCTCGTCGCCCGCGAAAATATCGTCTCCCCTTTCGGAGAAACCGTCGTCGAAGTCCTCGTCGTCGTATTCGATGGCGTCCGGATCGTCGATCTCCTCCATATCGCTGTCGGTGTATTGCGGGGTAGAACCGTAGGAGAGCACCACCCGCGGGTATTCGACCCCATCCTGCGGCGGGGTGATGGAAAACACCTCCACGTAGAACGTGCGGATGTTCATGAAGTCGTATGCGTAGAGCAGCCGCTGATGTGTCCCGGTGAGCACCTCTTCGATGCGGAAACGGGACATCACCTTGGTATTCTTGTCTCCGTCCGAAAGGTCGAACAGCGTGATCTCCTCGCCCTGGTTCCACTCGTCGTCCGAGAGGTAGAACGAAGCCATCTCCCGTCCGTCGAGATCGAAGCTGCGGACGATCGCCTCGTGCAGGTCTTCGAGCGTATCGCTGCCCTGTATCTCGATGTCGCGGAAGACATCGTCCCGCACGTCGAGGATTACCCGTATTCTGTAGATCATGGTCGTATCGTTTTGTTGGTTTATACAGTCCTTGTCCGACGCACCCCTCAAGGCGTGCGGATACCCGTATTTTCCGATGCCGGATACGCAGAGCGAACCCACACCGGAGCGGGAAAACTTTCGGCAGGCTCACCGGCAGAGCATCCGAACTATTTTCGTACATTCGGGCATCGGTTGCAAAGATAGTGAAAGCCGAGCGCAAAGACGAGGGGGAAAACGAAGTTTTTCCCCAAGGAGTTTGCCGAGGCGCATCCCGCAGCAGACCGGAGAGGAATCCTCTTTGCAGACCTTGAAACGAAAAAAACGACCAGTCGGATGGAGCACCAAAAGATCTTCTTGCGGGTCGGGGAGCAGGCCTTCCCGGTAGAATTGGAGGGGAATACCTCCGCCGAAGCCTTGAAAAACCTCTTGGAAAAGGGCGACAGGACAGTTCGGATGGAGGATTATGCCCGGATGGAGAAAGTGGGCGATCTCGGGGTGAGCCTTCCGACGAACGATCGGCCGATCGACGTGCAGCCCGGCGACGTCATCCTGTACCAGGGGCATTACCTGACGGTTTATTACGGGCACAACCATTACTCCCTCACGCGATTGGGACGGATAAAGGACCTCTCGCCCGGCGAATTGGAAAGAGCGCTCGGCCGAGGCAGCATCACGGTCGTCTTGTCCCTGAAGCCGTGAGGCCCGTCTGCGGGGAAGGATCGTTTTTTCGAACTGAAGGACCCGTGCGTTGTCGTTTTTCCCGTGTGCAGTCTTTGGGCTTTACCGGAAAACCAAGTGAAAAGAGAAGAGATGATGAACGAGGATGAAAAATACATGGACATGGCGCTCGCCCTGGCCCGTGAAGGACTGGGGGCGACCTATCCCAACCCCATGGTAGGCTGTGTGATCGTCTCCCGGGGCGAAGTCATCGGACAGGGGTATCACCACCGCGCCGGACAAGCCCATGCCGAGGTCAATGCCATCGAATCGGTCCGGGACAAGACCCGTCTGCGGGAAAGCACCCTGTACGTTACCCTGGAGCCGTGTTCCCATTTCGGGAAAACGCCCCCGTGTGCCGACCGCATCGTCCGGGAAGGCATTCCCCGTGTGGTGGTGGGCGTCGTCGATCCTTTCGACAAGGTCGCCGGTCGGGGCATCCGCAAGTTGGAACAGGCCGGTATCGCTGTTACCGTCGGCGTACGGGAGCAGGAATGCCGCCGGCTGAACGAACGCTTTTTTACATTTCACCAGAAAAAACGCCCTTACGTCGCCCTCAAGTGGGCCCAAAGTGCCGACGGATACCTCGACGCGCTGCGGGACTCCCCCCGGCAGCCCCCCCAACGCATTACCGGCTTCCTTGCGCAGCAGTACGTCCACCGCATGCGCAGCATCGAGCAGGCCATCCTGGTAGGGACCCGCACCGCCTGCCTGGACAACCCCCGTCTTGACGCCCGTCTGGCTCCCGTCCCGCGCCATCCCTTGCGGGTGGTGCCGGATCGCCGGGGCATCATCCCGTTGGAGAACCACTTGCTCGACGGAAGTCTCCCCACGCTTGTCTTTACGGAGGTGGAGCGTCCTTTTCCTCCCGCGGTGGAGCCCGTTCCACTCGACTTCTCGACCGATACCGTTCCTCAGATGCTCGACGCACTCTACCGGAGGGGTATCCAGTCCCTCCTGGTGGAAGGTGGAGCAGAAATGCTCGCATCCTTTTTTCGCAGCGGCCTTTGGGACCGGGCGTATGTCTTCACCGCACCGCAACGGTTTCTCGGGGCTGGCGTGCCCGCGCCCGGATTGCCGGACGATGTCTGCGCAGAAGCCGAAGAAACGCTCGGGGACGATCGACTGGTCATCTACCGCCATCTTCCAAGGCCATGATAAAACCATGACAACGCTATGACAACGCCCAACGATACATATCTGACCGTATGCGCCCAGGAAGGGGAAACGCCCGTGTACAAGGAAAAGGGAAGCCGTTTTCTGGGGTATGCTTTCCATGTGGAGACCCCGGAAGCCGTACAGGACATCCTGCGCGAGCTTCGCGCGCAGCATCACGCCGCTCGACACGTGTGCTATGCCTATCGTCTGGGGGCTTCAGGGGCCGTGTTCCGCGCAGGCGACGACGGTGAACCCTCCGGTACGGCCGGGTTGCCCATTTACAACCAACTGCTGTCTTTCCGTACGACCGATACCCTGGTGGCCGTCGTGCGGTACTTCGGGGGCATTCTCCTGGGGGCATCGGGGCTGGTGGCCGCGTACAAGCAAGCGGCGCGGATGGCCTTGGAAACATCCCGGATCGAGGAGCGGATCGTCTGCCGGAAACTGGATGTGTGCTTCGGCTACGGGCAGATCAGTGCCGTGATGCGGCTGGTAAAGGAGCGCGGATTGGACCTCCTGGAGCAGGATCTGCGGGAGGATTGCCGCATCCGGGTGGCGGTACGGGCATCGGCGGCGGAGGCTGTCCGGGGAGCGTTGGAAGCCATTTTCGGTGTAAAGGTATCCCAAGAGCTGGATTGACGGTCTTTTTTAAGGGCTTTTCCCGGGGGAGTAGGGGTGGGGAGAGAAAGGAAAAACGATCAGCCCCGGTGGGATTCTTCCCCTTCGAGCACCTCTTTCAGGAAGGCCCAAGTGTAGCCTTTTCTTTGGGCGACGATTTCTTCCGGGGTACCTTGCGCCACGACAAAACCACCTTCCTGTCCGCCATCGGGCCCCATGTCGATCAGGTAGTCGGCCAGACGGATCACATCCAGGTTGTGCTCGATCACCAGCACGGTGTTGCCCCGGTCGACCAAGTGGTCGAGGATGCCCATCAAGACGCGGATGTCCTCGAAATGCAGTCCGGTGGTGGGTTCGTCAAGGATATAGAAAGTGTTCCCGGTATCTTTCTTGGCCAGTTCGGTAGCCAGTTTCACGCGCTGGGCTTCGCCGCCCGAGAGCGTGGTGCTTTGTTGCCCCAAGGTAAGGTATCCCAGCCCGACGTCCTGCAGGGTCTTGATCTTCCGGTAGATCGAGGGGATCGGCTCGAAAAACTCCGTCGCCTCATCGATGCTCATATCCAGCACATCGGCAATGGATTTGCCTTTGTAGCGCACTTCGAGCGTTTCGCGGTTGTAGCGTTTGCCCTGGCAAGCCGGACAGTGCACGTGTACGTCCGGCAGGAAATTCATTTCGATGGTCTTCAGCCCCGATCCTTGGCATTCCTCGCACCTTCCGCCCTTGATGTTGAAGGAGAAACGTCCCGCCTTGTACCCCCGGATGCGCGCTTCGGGAACTTCGGCAAACAGGGAACGGATCTCCGAGAACACGCCGGTGTAGGTCGCCGGGTTGGAGCGCGGAGTGCGGCCGATGGGCGACTGGTCGATGGCAATGACCTTGTCGAGGTATTCCAAGCCCTCGATCCGCTGGTAGGGAAGGGGTTTTTTGAGTGCCTGGAAAAAATGTGCGTTGAGGATCGGGTAGAGCGTATCGTTGATCAAGGTGGACTTGCCGCTGCCCGATACCCCCGTCACGCAGATCAGTTTCCCCAGTGGGAAATCCACCGTAACGTCTTTCAGGTTGTTCCCTCGGGCCCCCACCAGGCGAAGCACCTGTCCCGAGCCGGGACGGGGCGTGTGTCGCCGGGGGATCTCCCGCACGCCGTTGATGTAGTCCGCCGTAAGGGTGTGTGCCTGGCGAAGTTGGTCGGGACGGCCGTGCCAAACGACTCTCCCGCCGTAAAGTCCCGCGCCCGGGCCGATGTCCACGATGTCGTCCGCCGCCAGGATCATGTCCCGGTCGTGCTCCACCACGATGACCGAATTGCCCGCATCGCGGAGTTTTTTCAGCGAGGAGATCAGGCGTTGGTTGTCCCGCTGGTGAAGCCCGATGGAAGGCTCGTCCAGGATGTAGAGCACCCCTACGAGTTGCGAACCGATCTGGGTAGCCAGGCGGATGCGTTGCGACTCGCCTCCCGAGAGGGTTTTCGATCCCCGGTCGAGCGACAGGTAGCCCAGTCCCACATCCAGCAGGAACTGTGTGCGGCTGGAGAGTTCCTTGAACACTTCGCCTGCGATGCTCCTTTGCCGCTCGTTCATCCCCTCCCATGCCTTCCGGTACCATTGCGGCAGTTCGGAGAGCGGCAGGGCGGCTACCTGGGCGATGTTCATCCCCCCGATGCGGAAGCACAGCGACTCGTCCCGCAGGCGGGATCCGTGGCAGACGGGGCATTCCACCTCGTTCATGAATTCGCGCGCCCAACGCGCCAGCGTCTTGCTTTCGGTATCCTCGGCCTGCTGGCGGATAAAGGCGGCGATGCCTTGGAAGTCGATCTGGTAGTCGTGCGTTACCCCGGCCTCGGACAGGCGGGAGAAATGCTCGCTGCCCCCGTGGAGGATCACGTGCATCGCCTCTTCCGGTATGTCCTTTACCGGCGTGTTCAGTGTAAAGCCGTAGCGGGTGGCGATGGGCTCCAGTTGTTGGAAGATCCAGGTATTCTTGTAAGCTCCCAGGGGAGCGATGGCCCCCGCGCGGATGGAAAGCCGCGGGTCCGGGATGACTTTCTTCAGGTCGATCAGCAGCACTTCGCCCAAGCCGCCGCATTCGGGGCAAGCCCCTTTGGGCGAGTTGAACGAAAAGGTGTTCGGTTCGGGCAGCGGAAACGACTGGCCGGATTCGGGGCACATCAGATGGCGGGAATAGTACCGCAGCTCTCCCGAATCGGCATCCTCGACCATCATCGTCCCTTCACCGTGGTACAAGGCCGTGCGGACGGCTTCCATCAGGCGGGGAGAATCGGCCTGGGGGGAAGCCAGGCGGTCGATGACGATCTCGATGTCGTGCGTCTTGTAACGGTCGATGCGCATCCCGGGAGTCAGATCGGTCGTCTGGCCGTCGATGCGGGCCTTGAGGAAACCGGCCTTGAGGATGCTCTCGAAGAGTTCCCGGTAGTGTCCCTTGCGCGAGCGGACCACGGGCGCGAGGATGCTCAACCGCCGGGAGGCATAGTCGCGTGCGATGAGTTGGCAGATCTGCTCGTCGGTATGGCTGACCATCGGTTGCCCGCTTACGGGCGAGAAAGCCACCGAAGCCCGGGCGTAGAGCAGGCGCAGGAAGTCGTATATTTCGGTGATGGTGCCTACGGTGGAGCGCGGATTGCCCGAAGTGGTCTTCTGTTCGATGGAGATCACGGGCGAAAGGCCTTCGATCTTGTCCACATCGGGGCGTTCCATCCCGCCGATGAACTGACGGGCATAGGCGGAAAAGGTCTCCATGTAGCGGCGCTGCCCTTCGGCGTAGATCGTATCGAAAGCCAGGGAGGATTTCCCGCTTCCGGAAAGACCGGTAAAGACCACCAGACGGTCGCGGGGAATGCTCAGGTCGATGTTTTTCAGGTTGTGCTCGCGGGCACCGTATATGTCTATCGTCTCTTCGTTTTTCATGCCGGAAAGCCCCCTTCCGGGGGCGGAAATAGCAAACGACAAAGGTACGAAATCCTCGCGGGATTTGAAATACGGCCGGGGCGGACGTCTCGGCAGAAGCCATCGGGAGGAGTCTTTGGAAAGGGACGGGAAGGTGTTATTTTGTTCTTAAAGTTTTGGGCGGATGGACCTTTGACGCAAAAAAAGGATACTTTTATCCAGGAAAGCATGCCTCTCCTTTACATAACCGCAAGGAAAGAAATAGAGAAAACGCTAAAACAGTTCGACCATGAGAAAAGCACTTTTATTTTTGGCATTCGTCGTCTGCGGGACGGCCTTTGCCCAGCAGGCACAAAGCAAAGTCTATTGCGAGATCGTCGGCACGAGTAAGATGTTCTCCAAGAAATTGACGATCGAAGTCGATTTCGGGCAGGAAAGCACCCTTTTCAGCCGTGAAACCCTGGTGGATGAAAACGGGAAACCGATCGTGTTCAATTCGATGGTCGATGCGATGAATTTCATGGGAACCTTGGGCTGGGAATTCGAACAGGCCTATGTCGTTACGGTGGATTCGGGGTCCAGTGCAACGAATGTGTACCACTGGCTTTTGAGCCGATATGTAAGCCAAGGAGAAGATTTCAGCCTGACAACGCGCCCCCAGTTCAGAAAGGACGCCAAAGGACAGGACACGATCCCGGCGGAATGATCATCCGGACGTCGAGGGGACTTCAAATATAAACAAAGGCGAGCGCAGCGTCAAATGGAAAACATTGTTTTCGCATTTGACGAATGCCGAGCCGCATCCTACTATTATGAAAATATAGTGAAAGGAAAGGCGAACCCGTTTCGCCGCGCCGAATGGATGCCGGGGTGGGCAAGACTATTTCCAGTGGGGAGAGAGCCGGCGGATGGCATCCCGGTAGCGTCGGTAGAGGAAAGGATTGTCCAGCGGATCGCCGTAGAGAACGACCCTTCCTTGTCCGTCCAACAGGAAAGTGTGCAGGGGAGTGAGGCTCTCGGGAATGCCGTTTTGGTACAGCAGGTCGCTTTCCGGGTCGATGAACACGGGGGAGGACAGCCCTGAGTGTTCCAATAGCACCCGCGCCTGCGGAAAATCCGCCGCGCGGACATAGTAGAGGATAGCCACGTTGCCCGCCTGGAGAAATTCCTGCTCTCTTTTCGCCCACTCGCTTGTCTGCGCGGCGCAACGCTCGCATTCGCTGTTGATGTACACCACCAACCGCAGGGAATCCTTCGGAACGGGACACAGGCTGTCGCCCAGACTGCGGTATTCCAAACCTTGCGGCAGGCGGACGGTGCTCCCGGTGAAGG
>CABSLV010000029.1 GCA_902478645.1 uncultured Flavobacteriales bacterium
GATGCGCCTCGGCAGCGTCCCATCCAAAAACTTGCGTTTTCGTTTTGCCGCTGCGCTCGGCTTTCCCTGTTTTTGGATAAAACAGGATGCGCCTCGGCAGCGTCCCATCCAAAAACTTGCGTTTTCGTTTTGCCGCTGCGTTCGGCTTTCCCTGTTTTTGGATAAAACAGGATGCACCTCGGCAGCGTCTCATCCAAAAACTTGCGTTTTCGTTTTGCCGCTGCGCTCGGCTTTCACTATTTTTGTATCATAAAGATAATAAATACCCGCCAAAAAACAATAGTGCGCATGGAAAATAGGGGAGAAAAAGAACAAAATATTTTGCAACTGGCTAAAAGTGTTGTTCTTGAGGAAGCGAAAGGAGTGGGATATCTGGCCGAAAGACTGGACGGGAACTTTGAAAAAGCCGTGAGGATGATCTTCGAATGCCCCTCGCGGGTAGTGGTAACCGGCATCGGCAAGAGTGCGCTGGTCGGACAAAAGATCGTCGCCACGTTCAATTCTACCGGCACCCCCTCGGTGTTCATGCATACGGCGGATGCCATGCATGGCGACCTGGGGGCCGTCATGCCGGGCGACGTGGTGATCATGCTCTCCAAGAGCGGCAACACCCCCGAGATAAAAGCCCTGGTGCCCGTGTTGCGCGGGTTGGGCAACCGGATCATCGCCATCACGGCCAATACCGATTCGTACATGGCGCGCGGAGCGGACTGCGTGCTCGATGCTTATGTGGAGCGCGAAGTATGTCCCAACAACCTGGCTCCGACGACATCCACCACGGTGCAGATGGTGCTGGGCGATGCGCTGGCTGTGGCACTGGAGGTGCTCCGGGGCTTCGGCCGCGAGGATTTTGCCCGCTTCCATCCCGGAGGGGCGCTCGGAAAACGCCTCTACATGCGGGTGCGGGATGTGATCGCCCAGAATGAGCGTCCGGCGGTGGCTCCGCAAACGCCCATCAAGCAGGTGATCGACGAAATATCGTCCAAATACCTGGGAGTAACGGCTGTAACTGATCCGCAGGGACGCATCGTAGGCGTGGTAACCGATGGCGATCTGCGTCGCACCTTGGCGCGTTACGACGACGGCAGCATCTTCTCGCTTACGGCCGCAGACATCATGACCCGCGATCCCAAGACGATCCCCGACGATGTGCTGGCCTTCGACGCGCTGGAAATGCTTCAGAAATACGAGATCAACAACCTGCTGGTTACCGATGCCCAAGGGAACTACGTGGGGGTGATCCATCTGCACGATCTGGTGCGCGAGGGGATCGTGTAGCCGTCCGGACGTAAACCTCCTGCGGTGCTTGGAAAACGGCGTATCCGACCCGGCAGAAAACGGAGAGGGGTGAAAAAGATACGGAGGATGGATGAAGAACAGCGGAGGAACAGCGCAAAAGGGTTACAAAAGGAGCGCGAAAGGGGCATAAAAGAAAGAAGAACGGAATCAATACCCGGGAGGACGACCGACCGGAAAACGAAGAAAGCATATCGCGGCCGATGAGCGAAGAGAATACAACGGAAAATGCTGCCGAGCAGACGACCTTCCTGGGGCATCTGTTTATCCTGCGCAAACATTTGTTCCGGATGGCACTCTACGTGCTGATAGCGGCTGTGGTGGCTTTTTTCTGCGATCATCTGATTTACGACCGGGTGATCTTCGGTCCGCGCCATGCCGATTTTCCGACGTACCGTTTCTTTTGCTGGCTCTCGGATACGCTCAATGCCTGGCTGGGTACCTCGGCCGACCTGTGCATGCATCCGGTGGAGTTCAATGTGCAGAACCGCGAGCTCACCGGGCAGTTCAATTCGCACCTGTGGGTGTCGTTCGTGACGGGCATCATCGTGGCGTTTCCCTTTATCGTGTGGGAAGTGTGGCGCTTTGTCGCCCCGGCACTGACCGACCGGGAAAAACGCTCCGCCCGGGGAGTAGTGTTCTACGTGTCGTCCCTGTTTTTCCTCGGACTCTCCTTCGGGTATTTCGTCATCCTGCCCATGTCCATCAATTTCTTTACCGGTTATCGGCTGGGTACCGAGGATGCCATCGTAAACAACATCGAGCTTTCGTCCTACATATCCAATGTGGTGAACATCACCTTGGCTACAGGGATCATGTTCCAGTTGCCGATGGCTGTGTACGTGCTCTCGCGCATGGGGCTGATCACCTCGCACTTCCTGTTGAAGTACTATCGCCATGCGCTGGTGCTCATCCTGATCGTCGCGGCGGTACTCACCCCGCCCGATGTGGTCTCGCAGATCGTTCTGGCCGTGCCCATCGTTCTGTTGTACCAGGCCAGCATCACGATATGTCGGCGGATGGAAAAGCACCGTATGCGCGCCCGAGAAGCGGAAGAAGGCGTCGATGAATAAGGATAGAAAAAAGAAAGAAACAGAAATAGCATGAAACTCCGAGCCGAACACCTGAAAAAGACATACCGCAACCGTTGCGTGGTCAATGATGTCTCGTTGGAAGTCAACCAGGGTGAAATCATCGGTCTGCTCGGCCCCAACGGGGCGGGGAAGACCACTTCGTTTTACATGATCGTGGGGCTGATCCAGGCCAACGGCGGGCAGGTTTTTCTGGACGATACCGAGATCACGTCCTTCCCGATGTACAAGCGCGCCCAGTACGGGGTGGGATACCTGGCGCAGGAAAATTCCGTGTTCCGCAAACTGACCGTCGAGCAGAACATCCTCTCGGTGCTGCAGATGACCCGCCTCACGCCGGCCCAGCAGCTGGACAAGATGAATTCGCTCATCGAGGAGTTCGGGTTGGAAAAAGTCCGCAAGAGCAACGGCGACGTTCTCTCCGGAGGTGAACGCCGGCGCACGGAGATCGCCCGATGCATCGCCACCGACCCCAAGTTCGTCCTGTTGGACGAGCCGTTCGCCGGGGTAGACCCCATTGCGGTGGAGGACATCCAGTCCATCGTCTGGCGTCTGAAGTCCAAGAACATCGGCATCCTGATTACCGACCACAATGTTCAGGAAACCTTGGCCATCACCACGCGTACGTACCTGATGTACCAAGGTTCCATTCTCAAGTCCGGTACGCCCGAGGAACTGGCCGCCGATGCGATGGTGCGCAAGGTGTACCTGGGCAAGCACTTCGAACTCCGCCGCAAGGACTTGAGCGGCAAGAAACTCCACTCGACCAACATTGTCGAGGCGGCTGCCGAGGCTTCGGCCGAGGCCGAAGCCGAGCAACAGACACAGGAATGAATCTCTATTAACTGAAAAACAACGACGATACGCATGAAAAAATGGACGACACTCTTGGCTGTCCTGACGCTCTTTTCTCTCGGGGTGCAGGCGGTTGAACCGGGCGCGGCGGAAGGCCGGGCGAAAAAGGAAAAAGCCATCCGTAGCTATATCCGCGAACTCGAGCAGGATTCCCTGATGAACACCACCGCGTGGAGCATCGTGATTCGCAATGTCAAGACCGGGGAGACGCTGGTCGAACACAACCCGAAGACCTCGCTCGCCGGGGCGTCGATCACCAAACTGCTCACCACCGGAGCCGCGTTGGTAAGCCTGGGAGGTGATTTCCACTATACCACCCGTTTGGCGTATAGCGGGCAGGTGGTCGATTCGACGCTCTACGGCACTCTGTATGTCGTCGGGGGCGGCGATCCGACGCTCGGTTCGGATTACGACAAATTCCTCCCGGGGATCGATTCGGTGTTTTCCGTATGGAAAAAAGCCCTCAACCGGGCCGGTATCGCCCGTATCGAAGGACGCATGGTGGCCGACAGCCGTTATTTTACCCTGGAACCGATGGTCGATTCCTGGACATGGGACGATGCCGATACCTATTACGGAACCAATGTACAGGGACTTTCGTTTTTTGAAAACAAATGCTATCTGAGCTTCGAGCCTTCCGATACGCTGGGGCGTCCGGCACGCTTTACCGGTGTCTTTCCCCAAACCCCGGGACTGACGGTGATCAACCGCACCCATACGGTCGAAGGCCGCTCCAATGGTATCTGGCTCAATGCTTCTCCGCTTCACCCGCTGGAGCATTTCGCTACCGGTACGCTGGGGGCAGAGCGGGGAGAGGTGACCGAGACGGGAGCCAACCGCGCGGCCGGGCTTTCGCTCTTGTGCGAGTTCCATCGCTACCTCTGTGCCGGAGGGGATCCGGGAGAGGTGGAATACGTCCTGTGGGATTCCTATACCGATCCCGCCGATACGACGGCTCCCGGACAAGTGATCTTGGAGTACGATTCGCCTGCCCTGCGGACCATCGCATCGGTAACCAACAAGTACAGCGACAACATGTATGCCGAGACCATCTTCCGGACGATGGGAAAAATCCTCGGGGAGGGCGATACGCGCAGCGATGCCCGCCGGGTGGAACTCGCGGTGCTGGATTCGATCGCGCCCGGCAGCCGGACGCTCAACCTGCAGGATGGCAGCGGGCTTTCCCGCATGTCGTTCCTCAATGCGGAGTATTACGCCGATTTTCTCTGCGGGATGTACCGTACGGAGGCTTTTGACGACTTTTTTGCTTCGCTGGCCGTTCCGGGCGGGGAAGGGACGTTCAAGAATACGATCCGGGATTGCCCTACGCGCACCCGTTTGCACCTCAAGAGCGGCACCCTGTCCGGAGTGCGCGGTTTGGCCGGGTACAGCCTCAACGAACAGGGGGAACTCCTGTGTTTCGTGGTGATGGTCAACCGTTACCATTCCCTCTCGCCCATTTCCACCCGCTTGAACCGTCTCCTGGAGCTGATCAGCGCGTACTAAAACGAGATTATAACACAAAAAACGGAGCAAAAGGGTTATCTTTGTCCCTTCAGGGAGAAGGGGAGGAGAAGTCCCCGTTCCGATCGATACGAATCACTAAAATACGCCGATAAAAGCATGCTTTCTTTCTTCAAATCTTCCGCCGACGTGGTGTACGTGGTGGAAACCGACGAATACCTTTCCAACGAATCGCTCGAACGTCTCTCGTGGCTGTTCGGTCAGGCGCATCAGATGCTTCAGCCCAATTATCCCGGCCGTTACATCGGTCCCCGTAAGGAGATGATCACCCCTTGGAGTACCAATGCGGTGGAAATCTGCCAGAACATGGGCATCACCGGGGTCAAGCGCATCGAGCAGTTCGTCGAGGAAGACCGGGTGGAGGTTTTCGACCCGATGCTCTATCAGAAGTATGACGGTTTGGACCAGTTCCTCTTCACCACTTCGCGCCGGGCCGAGGACATCGTCGAGATCGAGGACATCCGCGCGTACAACCAGCAGGAAGGCCTGGCTCTTTCCGAGCAGGAGATCGCTTATCTCGAAGGCTTGTCCAAAAAACTCGGCCGTCCGCTCACCGACAGCGAGGTATTCGGTTTTTCCCAGGTCAATTCCGAACATTGCCGCCACAAGATCTTCAACGGCGAATTCGTCGTCGATGGGCAGAAGAAAGACCTTTCGCTCTTCAAACTGATCAAACGCACCACCGAGCAGCAGCACGACTACATCGTTTCGGCTTACAAGGACAACGTCGCTTTCCTCACCGGTCCCACCGTCGAACAGTTTGCCCCCCAGCGAGGGGACGAACCCTCGGAGTATGCCGTTACGGACATCGAATCCGTCATCTCGGTCAAGGCCGAAACGCACAACTTCCCCACCACCGTCGAGCCGTTCAACGGGGCGGCTACCGGTAGCGGCGGCGAGATCCGCGACCGTCTGGCCGGTGGAAAGGGCTCGCTGCCTTTGGGAGGAACGGCGGTGTACATGACCTCCTACCCCCGCAGCGAAGCCGGTCGTCCCTGGGAGGAAGCGATCAAGGAACGCCCCTGGTTGTACCAGACCCCACTCGATATTCTCATCAAAGCCTCCAACGGCGCTTCGGATTTCGGCAACAAGTTCGGTCAGCCGCTTATCTGCGGTTCGGTGCTTACCTTCGAGCATCAGGAGGACGGCCGCACCTTGGGCTACGACAAGGTCATCATGTTGGCCGGCGGCGTGGGCTTTGCCAAAAAGCGGGATGCGCTCAAGGGCCAGCCGGAAAAGGGCGACAAGATCGTCGTGCTGGGCGGGGACAATTACCGCATCGGCATGGGCGGAGGCGCGGTCTCCTCGGTGGATACCGGCCAGTACGCTTCGGCCGTAGAGCTTAATGCTGTACAGCGTTCTAACCCGGAGATGCAAAAACGCGTGGCCAATACCATCCGTGCGCTCACCGAGGCTTCGGAAAACCCCATCGTCTCCATCCACGACCACGGCGCAGGCGGCCACTTGAACTGCCTCTCGGAACTGGTGGAGGATACCGGCGGTACCATCCAGCTCGATGCCCTGCCGGTAGGCGACCCGACCCTTTCGGCCAAGGAGATCATCGGCAACGAGAGTCAGGAGCGCATGGGGTTGGTAGTCAAGGAAAAAGACCTTCCGCTGCTCAAAAAGATCGCCGACCGCGAGCGCAGCCCGATGTACGTGGTGGGCGAGGCTACGGGCGACATGCAGTTCCGTTTCGAGAGTCAGCGCACCGGCCGTGCGCCCATCGACCTGCAGCTCTCGGACATGTTCGGTTCGGCTCCCAAGACGGTGATGGAAGACCACACCGTCCACCATGCGTACCACGAAGTGGAATACGATCCGAGCAAGGCGGAACAATACATCGAAAAAGTCCTGCAACTCGAAGCCGTGGCGTGCAAGGATTACCTGACCAACAAGGTGGACCGCTGCGTAACCGGCCGGGTAGCACGTCAGCAGACGGCTGGCCCCCTGCAGCTTCCTTTGAGCGATGCCGGGGTGGTGGCCCTGGATTATCGCGGCCGGGAGGGTATCGCCACGTCCATCGGTCATGCGCCCGTAGAGGCGTTGATCGACCCGGCGGCCGGCTCCCGTCTTTCGGTGGCCGAAGCGCTGACCAACATCGTGTTCTGCCCCCTCTCGCACGGCTTGGGCGGAGTGTCGCTCAGTGCCAACTGGATGTGGCCCTGCCGCAACGAAGGCGAGGATGCGGCTCTGTATGCGGCGGTTCAGTCCTTGTCCGACTTTGCGGTAGCCTTGGGCGTGAATGTGCCCACCGGAAAGGATTCCCTGTCCATGACCCAGAAATACAAGGACGGCAGCCGGGTGATCGCTCCCGGAACGGTTATCGTTTCGGCGGCGGGCGAAGTGTCCGACGTGCGCGGTGTGCTGTCGCCCTGCCTGCGTCGCGGGGATGAATACCGGATCGTGTACATCGATTTCTCGGGAACGTCCCGGGAACTCGGCGGCTCGGCCCTGGCGCAGTCCCTGGGCTTTGTCGGCACGAAAACTCCGGATGTGAAGGACCCGCAGTATTTCAAACAGGCATTCTCGGCCGTACAGCAACTTTTGAGCGAGGGTTGTGCAGTAGCCGGACACGACGTATCGGCCGGAGGTATCCTGACGACCTTGCTGGAGATGTGTTTCGCACAGGTCAACCTGGGTGCCGAGATCGACCTTTCCGCCCTCGGAGAGGACGATGCGGTCAAACTGCTTTTCGCACAAAATCCCGGCGTGGTGCTTCAGGTGAGCGACGTGGAGGCCGCCAAAGCGGTGTGCGATCGCTACGGGGTGGCTCTCTGGGAGATAGGTCGCGCCAAGGCGGGAAAAGACCTCAAGATAAAGAACGGCGGACACTCGTATGTCTTCGACGTGCCGCAGTTGCGTGAGAAATGGTACCGTCCTTCGTACCTGCTGGACTGCCATCAGAGCGGAAAGCAGAAAGCGGCCGAGCGTTACGAGAACTACAAGCAGCAGCCCTTGAGCTACGTATTCCCCGAAGGCTTTACCGGCCGGACGGAAGACTTGGGTCTCGATCCGAACCGCCGCACCCCCACGGGCATCAAGGCGGCCGTGATCCGCGAGCAGGGATCCAACTCCGAACGGGAGATGGCCCATGCGTTGTACTTAGCCGGATTTGATGTTAAGGATGTGCACATGACCGACCTGATCGAAGGGCGCGAAGATCTCTCGGATGTCAACTTTATCGCAGCGGTGGGCGGATTTTCCAATTCCGATGTGCTGGGGTCGGCCAAGGGTTGGGCCGGTTCGTTCCGCTACAACGAAAAGGCACGTCGTGCGCTGGAGAACTTCTTTGCCCGGGAGGATACCCTTTCGCTGGGTATTTGCAACGGTTGCCAGTTGTTCGTCGAGTTGGGCTTGATCTATCCCGACCAGGCGGACAAACCCGCGATGTGGCACAACGATTCGCACAAGCACGAGTGCAGTTTTGTCAATGTGGACATCCCCGAAAACCACAGCGTGATGTTCTCCTCGCTCGCCGGTGCGCGGCTGGGCGTATGGGTGTCGCACGGGGAAGGCAAATTCCACCTGCCCTTGTCGCAGGATGCCTACCACATCGCGGCTCGCTATACGTACAGCGGCTATCCGGGCAACCCCAACGGTTCGGACTACGACGTCGCTGCCTTGGCTTCGGCCGACGGCCGCCATCTGGTGATGATGCCGCACATCGAACGCAGCATCCATCCTTGGGCGTGGGCGTATTGCGATCCTGCTACCCAACGTCAGGAGGTAAGCCCCTGGATCGAGGCATTCGTCAATGCCCGCAAGTGGGTGGAACAGCACAGAAACGACAAATAAGCAACGATCTGTCCGCATAGGGACTTGAACGATGAAAAAACGACCGATAAAAAAACTCTTTCTGGTGACCGTAACAGCCATTGCGGTAGTGCTGCTGGTGGTGGTCATTTGGGCGTATTCCACCGGCGGAGGCTCGAACAATCCGCTGGACAAGCCTTGGGATGCCCGCAGTTATGAGCAGGACCTGGAGCAAGCACTGGAAATGCTCACCCCCGATGATCAGACGGCACTGATCGGCGGGCTGATGTACTGCCAGAAAGAAAAGACTACCCGGGGAAAGACCTACCGGGACTTTCTCGACCTGGGCCGCCGGAAGCAGAATGAGTTCATGGATACCGTAGCGCTGGACATGAAGGAGTTTTTCCGGGTGGACAGTCTGCAGAAGGACTCGCTCCGCCGGGTGGAGAACGGCGCATCGCAAGACGCTGAGGATTGACCGGTGGTGCGAACCAAGAGGGCGAACCAAAGGGGGGGGCTGGAGAGCAAGCCGGCAGGAGGACCCGGAAGGAAGACACAAGAGAACGCCAAGGAGGATGAACAGGAGGACGAACCATGAATGAGATCGAAGAAAATATCCGGAGTGTGCGGGCATCGCTCCCGCCAGCCGTGGAACTGGTGGCCGTATCGAAGACCCATCCGGTGGAAGCTATCCGGGAAGCGTATCGCGCCGGACAGCGCGTCTTCGGGGAAAACAAAGTGCAGGAGATGTGTGCCAAGCAACCCGAACTACCCGGGGATATCCGTTGGCACTTGATCGGGCATTTGCAGAGCAACAAGGTGAAGTACATCGTGCCCTTTGTCGAAATGATCCAAAGCGTCGATTCCGCCGAACTGCTTGCCAAGATCGATGTGGCGGCAGGCAAGGTGGGGCGCAGGATCGATTGTCTGCTGGAAGTGCGCATAGCCTGCGAAGAGACCAAGTACGGACTCGAGCCCGAAGCAGCTCTTGCTTTGGCCTTGAGCGAACAGACCCGCCGTTTGGAACACGTGCGGGTGCGCGGACTGATGGGCATGGCTTCCAATACGCCGGATCAGGAGCAGGTGCGTCGGGAGTTTTCCTCGCTCAAGACTCTGTGGGACCGGCTTCGGGAACAGGACCCGACGATGGACGTGCTCTCGATGGGCATGAGCGGAGATTACCCCATTGCGGTGGAATGCGGCTCGACGATGGTGCGGGTGGGCAGCCGTATCTTCGGGGCGAGAAATTACAACGTGTAAAGAGATTATCGTAGAGGAGGTAGAAAAAGGTGTATGCGGTAGTGGATTTGGAAACCACCGGCGGGCGTTTCAGTGAGGAGGGCATCACCGAAGTGGCAATCTATCGTTTCGACGGGCATCAGGTGGTCGATCGGCTCGTTTCGCTGGTCAATCCCATGCGGCCCATCGATCCGTATGTAACACGCCTGACGGGGATCGACAACAAGATGCTTCGCCGCGCGCCGCGTTTTCACGAGTTGGCCAAACGCATCGTCGAGATTACCGACGGATGCGCGATCGTGGCCCATAACGCCGACTTCGATTACCGGATGCTTCGTCAGGAGTTTGCCCGTTTGGGGTATGTGTACGAGCGCAATACGATCTGCACGGTCAAGGAATCGCAACGGCTGATGCCGGGCTTGGAAAGCTATTCCCTCGGGAAACTGTGCCGCACGCTGGGCATTCCGGTGGCGGCGCGCCACAGGGCCTACGGCGATGCGGAAGCGACGGTGCGCCTGCTGGAAATCCTGATCGAAAAAGACACCTCCAAACAGATCGTCAAGATGGCCTCGCGGCCCGCTCACCGACTTTCCCGCCGCGAGATGAAGTACCGCCTGATCCTCGACACCCTGCCTACTTTTTCCGGGGTGTTCCAGATCCTGGACAAGGACAAAAACATCGTTTACGTCGGTCGTTCGAACAATATTTACAAGCAGATGACTCACCTGCTTTCGCTCGATACGCAAGTCGGACGGGCGATCCAGGAGGCGATCAATACCGTTACGTGGGAGGAAGTGCCCAGTCAGCTGATCTCCTACCTGAAGTACATCGGCCAGGTACGTGAGATCGAGCCGCCCTTGAACGGCAAGCTCCGGCTTCGGCGCATGACGCGCTCGCTGGCTTCGGCCTTTCCCCGGGACAAGACGATGCTCATCTTCGACAAAGGGCAGAAGGTCTCCGAGCGGGCGGTGGTGCTGGTGGAGAACGGCCAGTTGAAAGGCTATGCGTATACCGACCTGAACCACCAGGTAACGAACCTCGATGTGCTGCGCTCGCGGCTTACCCCGTTGGAGAATACACCGGATTATCTCTACGCTATCCGTGCCTGTGTGCGTCGCGGGCAAGGGGTAACGGTGGAGTATCTGTAAGTTTTTTTTCTGTTTTTCTTCCCCTCGGCCGCAGGATTCTTTCCGGGAAAGGGAAAAAAGGGGGAGGGGAAGTGGTCAGTTTCCAAGTTCAAGAAACCAGGCGGATCAGGGAAAGAGCACCTCGAGGGCTTTTTGCGGGTTTTCCGTCATCTGCAGGAGTTGTTTTCGGGCAAGGGTGTCCGTGATCAGGCTGTCGATGGTGCGTCGGGCCATTTCTTTTTCCCCGGACAGGATCAGGGCAAATGCGTAATTGATCCGGTCGGCAGGCGACAGGGTATCGCGGGTGCGGTATTGGTCGGCCACTTGCCGGTAGCGGGTGTGGGCTTGTTGTTCCTCCCCCGCCTTTTGCAGGAACATCCCGGCACCGAGCCGGAGTTCGGGGAGGTCCTTTTTTTCCAGCGCTTTTTCCATCCACCGGGCGGCCTCCTGGTAGTAGGCACCGCAGGCGTACAGGGTCGCTTTCTGGGCATAGTAGAAGTAGTGCTCCGGGCTGTACAACAGGGCGGAGTCCAGCAAGGTTTGGCAGCTGTCCACGATGTCTTTCATCACCCGTTGGATCGTGTCGGTGCGGGTGCGGCACGAGGCCAGCAGGGAGGAATCCGGAAGAATCTCGTCCCGCTCCAGGTAATCCTGCATCAGGGCGATGGCCCGGTCGTTGTACGCGATGGATCTTTCGTCCGGGGTTTCATCGGTCTGTTCCCGGCAGCCGGCCGTCAGGCAGAGAAGGGGTATCCCCCAAAGGAGCAGCTTTTTCATACAAATGGGTCGATGGTTATGGGACAAATATACATTAATTTATTCTTTCTCGAATTTTACCGAGAGCTTTGCCTAATTTTTTATTGATTTTGTAGCCAATATCTCCTAAAAGATTGAGCCCGGAGGCGGCTCCAGTTGGAGTAATCACGGTATAACGTACCTCCAGTTCTATTTCAACAGTTCCGTTTTGTGGTAATATAAAGGTTCCTGTTCCAAGATTACATTTAATTTGTGATGAATTCATTTTTGCTCCATTCCCAGTTAGTGGTTTAGAGTCTCGAAGAGCCCCGTCTACATATAAAAAGGCATTAGCTGAAAATGTGACATCCCCTAGTCCTTTTGCACTTTGTGCATTGGCTTCAGCTACAATTTGAGCACTCCATATGTTATTTGATTGCTCTCTTATTCTGATTTCTCCAAATACTTCATATGTGCCACCAAGGCCTAATCCTTCAGAGGTAACGTAAGACCACTTAATTCTGTTGATGGGGATGTTTTTCTGTTCATACCCATTGATTCCTTTTTTTCATTGTTGTAAAAAATAATATTCTACTCTCAAATATAATCAAAAAAGAAATAATAGGCAAATTTTTTCAAGACAATTATGCGTTCTTTTTTCTTACATGTTATTTTTAAAAGACGATATAGGTAACCTTATCAAAAGACTTCGGTCCCGGGACATATCCCATTCCGGGGCGCGGGTCCCAGACGGTCGTTCCCTTTATCTGGAGTTTTGAGCCGCCTCCGAAAATTTTTAATTTTTTACTTATGCTGATTTGTACAATGTTTACCGAAAGCCCGTCGTACACACCGATCAGTTCGGCACCGCGATCCATTAGCTTTCCCAGGGTTTGGTAATCATCGACACTCTCGGGGAACACTCCGCGGACTATGTTTCCATAGACAGACTTGAAGAGCAGGTAAATATCGGCTCCTCCGGCGTCTACGATTTCGTAGAGGGTCTGGTAACCGAAACTCAAGGCGATGGCGATGTCCTCCGAGTGGTCGGCCCGGTATTCATCGATCGTTTGCGGCACAGCCCCCTCCTCTGTAAAGCGGATGGCCTGCAGGGTACCGTCCAGGATCACGAAGTAGGAAGGAAGGTTGCAAACACCGAAAATGAGTTCCGGTTGGTATTTCACGTAAAAAGCATGAAGTTCATCTCTGAAATTTGCCCAAGAAGAAGCCGTGCTGTCCGCATTCGGAGAAAGGTTCATTTTTTGGCCGTTACTGTCCGTCGGGATAAATATGGACATGTGCATCGCTTGGGGATCGATGTATTCGATCAGCTTGGCCGGGTCGGCTTTCTGATAGAATTTTCTCGGGTGTTTTTTCAGGTACAAATCCGGGATGAGGATAAAATCCACGCTGTCGGAAAGAGCCTCCGAGGAGGCTCCCCGTCGCGACAGGAAGTTGTTGAGGGCTTCTTGCCGGAATGTGGTCTCCATCCTCTGGTACTGTTGCATCACTTCGGAGGCGAATGCCGAAAGGTCTTCCTGGGAAAATGCTGTTTGCCAGGTGAGCAATGCGAAGAGGAAAATCGCAGTTTTTTTCATGACAGAAATCTTTTATGGGTTGGAACGTGTTGGTTTGCAAAGCGTGCGTAGGGAGGTGCGGGATCGCTATCCTCTTTTGATGTCCTTTGAAAGGTGGAAGGAATAGAACCGGGAGTTGAGTTCGGAGCGAAACAAGGCCGTGTTTTTCAATCGGGGATTTTTCCGCCACGCCTTTTCGTAGCGGTTGAGGGGGCTGTATTTGTTGTCTGTCGGAGCGGGAACCACATACCGCAATTGGAACGAATAGGAGCCTTTCTCCAAATCGAAATCCCCCAGATATTCCTGCCAGTGGTATTCGATGGTTTCACCTGGAGACAACACGATGTACTTGTCGAGGCAATGGGTGTATCGGTATTCTTCAAAGGAAGGAGGTCGGGTCGGGTCCCTGAACCGAAGGCTCGATCCCCGCGCATTAAAACGAATCTGGCACTTCTGATCGTACAGCAAAAGTATTACCCCCATGTTTGGTAGATAACTGAAAGATTGCCAATGCCAGATGTATCCGATGTAGCCGAGATTGTACACGGTGAAGGTCGTGTCGGTATGGTTTCGCAGGCCGTATCGGAAGTACAGTGAGTCGTTCTGGATCCGGATGCTCTGCGGAAAGACGACCAGCTCCAGACCGGGCGCCTTTTCGAGGGCTTCCTTTGCGGTTGGGCGGGAGGTATCTCGTAGAGGTGTTACCGTGCTTTCGCTTGCCCTCTGAGGGGTAGGAGAGGGGCTGCATGAGGCGAAAGTCCATGCACCTGCAAGGGCGATGCTGCCGACAAGAAGGAATGGTTTCATAGTAGTATGTAGTTCCAGTGAGTAATATTACGAAAATATATAACACCAAGAAACATACATCGTTTAATTTCCTTCAAGAGTAAAGAAAGAGAGAGGTTGATATTGGAAATCCGTGTCAATGGGTGTGATGGGAGTTTCCGGGGTGAAAGCATGATGAGAAGAATGGTGGAGGGCGATAGGTAATGGCTACAATATAACAGGATATTTTTGTCAAAAAACAGTTGTTTTTTCAGGTAGGATGTTTATTTTTACGCAATAAACAGGTCTTACATTATGAATAATGAACGGATGGTATTGTGCAACTAGCTGTTTTTATGGTGGAGTAAAATCAGGCTATCCCGTTAGTCTTTGTGGTGAACAAAGATCTGCAAGTAAGGATGCTTTATATTCCCGTGGAAGAACTTCAAGGTTTTTCAGAACAATATTGTTATAGTTCTGTGATCCCTCGTTTTTTTGTCGAAAATTAGGTACTCATGAAGCAAAGGATTCTCTTGACACTCACTGCAGTGATACTCCTGGCAGGATGCAACCCTTCCGGCCAGGGAGACGAACTCGCCGTCGCATTGGAACTCGCCGGAGACAACCGCTCGGAACTGCAAGCCGTCCTGGACCATTATTCCGCCCCTCGGGATAGTCTCAAACGTCGTGCGGCAGAATACCTGATCGGGAACATGGCGGGCAAATACACTGTCTCCAGTCCCGCCCTGGAAGCCTACGAGGAACTTTTGCCCGAAATCGCCCAAGTCCCGGCCGACGAAGGGTTGAATTCTCCCCGCATCGGCAATCTCTTCGCGGAATTCCGCAAGAAAGATCCCCGTACGGCCGACACCCGCCTGCGCAAACGCTCCGACCTGGAAACCATCCCGGCCGACTACCTGATCCGCGCCATCGATGCCTCGTTCGATACGTGGGAAAGCACTCCTTGGCACCGTCATTACACTTTCGAACAGTTCTGCGAATACATCCTGCCGTACCGCAGCATGACCGAATACCTTTCGGATTGGAAAACCGATGCCCGGCGGAACCCTCGCTGGTGGACGCCGGAATACGATACGGTACGCGATCCGGTACAACTCTGCCATCTGCTCAACCGAAAGATCGACCTGACATTCAACCACGGAATGGACCAGTATGGCGTGCCCCAGAGCTATCCCAACCTGTTGAAAAGCCATTGGGGAAATTGCATCGACGAAACTCATTACGCCCTCTTCCAGATGCGCGGCAACGGCATTCCCGTTGCCATCGATTTCGTCCCGCAGTGGGCCAGCCTGCACGACAAACACTATTGGAACGTAGTGATCGACACGACGGGACGTGCGCGCGAATTTCAAGTGGGTTTCGGGCTCTATCCCGGCAAGGTCCAGCTTCGTGAAAAGGTGGCCAAAATCTACCGCCGCAGCTTTGCCGTACAGCGCGACGGGATCGTTTACAAACGTCTCGGGCGGGAAGACATCCCGCCGGTATTCCGCTCGTGCGACCTTCGGGACGTTACGGCGCAATACGGCATCCCCGTAGCGGATGTAACGGTGTCCCTGGAAGATGTGCCGCGGGGGACGAAGATCTTTTACCTCTGCGTGTCGGCTCTTCGGGGTTGGGAACCGGTCGCCTGTGCCGAGATCAAGGGTGGAAAGGCGCTCTTTCGGGACGTAGCTACCGGCGTGATCGACAACCAAGCCTATAACACCCGGGAACAGGATTTGGGGCAGGGTATCGTTCTCTTGCCGGCCTACTACCTTCAGGGGCGCGTGGTTCCTGCCGGAGATCCCTTCGTTTTGACCAATGACAGCACCGTGCAACCTCTTTCTCCCGATACCCTGCGGAAAAGAACCGTTACCCTCGAAAAGAAGATGCGTATCCCCTATCGTTTTATCGGGTACGCACAACAACTGGTCGGCAATCATTTCGAAGGGGCGAATCGCCCGGATTTTTCCGATGCCGTCCCTTTGGCGAGGATACAGGATTCCGTGGCCTCTCATCTGCAAACCCTTCCGGTGAACCGCCCAGGGAAGTACCGTTATGTCCGCTATGTCGATACCCGGGGCAACCGTTCGATGGTCGGAGAGTTGGCTTTTTTCGATAAGGACGGGCAGCGTCTCTCCGGTACGCCCATCGGCACGGCGGACCGCTATGTGTACCAGCCCAAAGACCGGGCTTTCGATGGGGACATCGTTTCCTTCTACGAAGCAGCGGACAAGGAATCCTGGATAGGTCTCGACTTGGGGGCTCCCCGGGAGATCAGTGCAGTGGGTTTCTCTCCCCGCACCACCGGAAACGAAGTGGAACCGGGCGATACCTACACCTTGTATTACTGGGAGGACGGTTGGCGGGAGATCGGGACGAAAACGGCGGATGCTCACCGGATAACCTTCGAGGGTGTGCCGGAGAATGCCCTGCTTTTGCTTTCCGACCGCACCAAAGGCCGGGAGGAGCGTATCTTTACCTACACCGCAGGCCGGCAGATCTGGTGGTGATATTTTCGGGAGCTGTACTGGCAAACCCGGCAGAGGTTTTTTCGGATACGAGAACTATCCGTGTTAAATTTTGCGACGTGCTTGACAACCTCGCGTTTTTTCGTTTTATTTGGTGTGCGAGATACACCTATTTGGAGGGGTCGGCAAAACCGTGCACAACTCTCCGACGTGGCGCTGGCCAACATCGAGGCTTTGGCAAATGCGGAGCTTACGGAAGGTTGCGACAATACCACTCCCGGGGTTTGTTGGAATGAAGAGACGATAGTGTTTCCGTATGGTTTTACCGGTCTTGCTTGCATTTTCACTAATGATCTTGATGTGTATTGTACAGGGAATTATGTGGATCCTACTACAGGACAATGGCATTAAATTAATATCTGTTTCGCAGCAATGAGGTATTTATCCTTTATCCTCTGTTTTGTGTTTTGCTTCGGTTGCGGGCGCCCGTCCGAAACACAGGTCGATACGATGTGTTTCGACCTCGACAAATTGTCCGACGATGTTCGCTTTTCCGACCTGTTTGAACGGGTCGATCTTATTCCCTTGGAAACCTCGGACAGTAGTTTGCTGACCCCGGCAGTAATCCTTGCGGCGTATCATGATACTATCTATGTGATGGATTTTATGCAAAACAAAGACATAAAGGTGTATGATCCGCAAGGGAAATACCTCTATTCGTTGTGTAGCCGGGGAGGGGGGCCGGATGATTATATCGCGGCGATGAATATTTCGATAAACCCTTTTACAGGTCATTTTGAACTGCTGGAGAACAACAATGTATTGGATGTTTACCGGCGGAAGGATGGAAAGAAGATGCGAAAGTTGGAACTCGGCTCGGAGCGCTTTCCTGCTCCCGCCCAACAATGTTTCGCTTTGGAGGAAGGAAAGTATGCGGTATTCTCATCTTTCTCGGCTCAGGACAATGTGCTGCTTTATGACGCGGATACAGACCGTCGCTCTTTGCTTACCAAGCCCTCGGCCGAAAATATAATTGCGGCGGGTAGGAATTATACTTTTACGGCATTCCGTCGCCAACCCAGTGGGATACTTACCGTAAATGCTGTTGCCGACCGGATGATCTATCGCTATGATCGAGGCGAAATATCTCCATATATAGAATTGGATTTCGGACAGCGGCACAACATGGATCATTATATTTCCGACGAGACTTCGCCGACGGATATAAAAAATATCCTGAAGGAACATCAAACGGAAATCGTTTCCAGTGTTTTTCCTCCTCTGATTTGGAATGATCGCTTTTTGTGTACGGTTGTTATGAACGGGGAAAATTATACGCTGTTCTCCGGGATGCCGGACGGGGAGAATGTTTGTTTTAAGACCACTTCCGAAGGCCTTACCCTGTCCACGGGAGGTTTCTTGGATGGGGAAGTGCTGTATTTGGCGGTTCCGGTGGATTACTTGGACAAGTATGTGTCGGAGGCTGTTTTGGATGAGGAAAATCGGGCAATCTTGCGTAGCCTTTCACCGGAAGACAATCCTGTGGTGCTTCGGTATGTGCTGAAAGAGTAAAAGGAAAAGAGAATTTGCTTGACGTTCTCGTGTTTTTTCATTTTATTTGGTGTGTGGAATACACCGATAAGGAGAGGGGATAATGCCCAGGAGGGGTAGAGCATTTTCGATGCCTAGAATGATATTGTGATAATCTATGTGGAAGTATATAGCAAAAACAGTTTTTTTTTCAGGCGTCCTTTTCTTTTTTGTCGGTTGTTCGGAAAAAGAATACGGTAGCACGGAAGAAATGTTTGCCGACCTTCCCCGGTATGCTCTTGAGGAGGGGCAAAAACTCCCGATAGATTTGGTCGGGGCTTTTGTGCGGGAATTTGCCGTGTGCGGTCCGTATTTGGTGACCAGCCATGCGGGGATGTTGGATTACGGCTTGGGGATATACGATCTCCGGACGGGGGAACTGGTCAAGAAAGCGGCATTTCACGGTGATGGTCCGGACGAGTACAATCTTGTAACGTCTTTGGAGCCGTTCAACGACAGTGTGTTTTATATTTCTACTAATAATGGGAAAAACCATGTCGCTTTTTACAATCTGCATCACCTGCAGGATGAGGATGTTTTCCGTCCGTTTTACTACATAGACCGTTTCGAAGTGAGCCGGAAAGAGAAAGAAGCTTTGGGAGAATACGGCGGTTCGATGCTTTTTCCTGTGGTTTGCACGCCGGATACGACCTTGGTATCCCGAGCTTATGAGGCGACCCGAACGAAGATGCTGGCGGTGTACAATCCTCGGGAAGAACTGCCTCGTTATTGCATCGACTATCCTTCCAGCCCACAGCAAACAAAGGAAGACCAGTTGCATCCGGCGGCCAAATATGCCATGTACCAGAGTTTCCTGGGTATCAACGACCGGGGGGACAAGGTGTTCAATGTGTTTATTTCGGCGGATATCATCCATTTTTATCGGCTCAAGGATGGTGAGTTGAAGCCGTACAGGCAGTATGAGTATTCCGCCACGAGTGCCAAAACGGACGGGAATTCGTACGGGATGTTTGCAGGCAAATCGGGGACTTATCACCAGCGGGTACATTGGCACGATGGCCGGGTGTATGTCTTGTCCAATGGCGGCCTTACCTACAACGATCGCCGTTCCTTGGAGTGGCGCCAGTCGGATCGTATGGAGCAGGGGGAAAAAGAAGAAACCTTCATGAAGATGTTGGTGTTCAGCGATGAAGGAAAGCCATTGCACACACTTTATCTCGATGTGAACCCGGACGATTTCCGTTTTTCGGGAGATACGCTCTATGTACTGCGCACCAATGGGCTGGGCGACCGTGAAATCCTGTCGTATAACATGAGGAACATGAAACCGCTCGAGGAGTCGTCCATACTGCTGGCGAAAAGGGGTAGAGGATAGTAAAACAAATCGTGTTAAAATTTTCAGAACACTTGACAAAGGGTGAAATTTTTGTTTTCTTTATCTTGTTAAAGAAAGTCAAAATAAAAACTATAACCATGAAAAAGAAAGTAACCCTTCTTTGCGCAGTAGCAGCAATGGGTATTGCTGCAGCTGCTGGTGTTTCTCTCCAAAACCGTACACAACTCTCCGACGTGGCGCTGGCCAATATCGAGGCTTTGGCTTCGGGAGAAGGGGAGATTATTATAGATGGCACATGTCATATATTTGATACCGTACAAAGGTGTGTGTGGCTCAATGAGGATAAAGTAGTTGAGTATTGGGTCAATGGAGAGTGGGTAATTCCTCCTGAGATAGGATATGAGTAAAAATATGCGTATCCGAAGGATTTCGTTCATCCTCTTGCTGGGTGGCATGGGGA
>CABSLV010000030.1 GCA_902478645.1 uncultured Flavobacteriales bacterium
TGCTTGTTCCATTCCGCAAGGAATCCGCGAGGAACACACACGAGAAAACAGCATGGAACATTTCGTCGCATCGGCCCGCAAATACCGTCCCCGCACCTTCGAGGAAGTCGTCGGCCAACCGCACGTAGCCGCCACGCTCCGCAACGCCATCGAGCACAACCAACTGGCGCAGGCGCTGCTGTTCTGCGGTCCGCGAGGGGTGGGCAAGACCACCTGCGCCCGCATCCTGGCACGGGAGATCAACCGCCGCACGATGCCCGACGCTGCCCCGGACGAGGATTTCGCCTTCAATATCCACGAACTCGACGCCGCCTCGAACAACTCGGTCGAGGACATCCGCGCCCTAATCGACCAAGTGCGCTTCGCCCCCCAGATGGGCCAGTACAAAGTGTACATCATCGACGAGGTGCACATGCTCTCCCAGGCCGCCTTCAACGCCTTCCTCAAAACGCTCGAAGAGCCCCCGGCGCATGCCATCTTCATCCTGGCCACCACCGAAAAGCACAAGATCATCCCCACGATCCTCTCGCGCTGCCAGATCTACGACTTCAAACTCATCTCGGTAGCCGACATCCGCGAGCACCTGGCGCACATCGCCGCCGACCAAGGCATCCAGGCCGAACCCGAAGCCCTGCACATCATCGCCCAGAAAGCCGAAGGAGCCCTGCGCGATGCCCTGTCCATCTTCGACCGCGTAGTGTGCTTCTGCGGGGATCATCTCACGGTGGAAAAAGTAGCCGAAACGCTCAACGTACTGGATTACCAGACGTACTTCCAGCTCACCGACGCCCTGCTCTCGGCCGACATCCCCTCCGCCATGCTCCAAACGGACGCCATCGCGCAAAACGGATTCGACCTGCAGTACATGCTCTCCGGACTGGCCTCGCACCTGCGCGACCTGCTGCTGTCGAAAAATCCCTCCACCCTAGCCCTGCTCACCGTCCCGGACCCCATCAAGGACCGTTACCGGGAGCAAGCCGCCCGCCTGGATGCCGACACTGCCGTCCAAGCACTCTCTCTGCTGGCCAAAGCCCAATCGGAGTACCGCCTGTCGAAAAATCCCCGACTGCTCACCGAGATCACCCTGATGCAGCTGGCCTCCATCGGACTCGACCCCTCAAAAAAAAAAGTACTGACTATATAGCCCCCCCGCAGCTCTACCGGCATTTCGGCACGCAACTACCCGCCCGGGAGGAACTTCTCGCCTACCTGACCGAACTGTCCAGCGGCGATCAAAACACCGCCCGCCCCCCTGTCCGTCCTGCCGTCAACCCGTCGAGTGCCCCGGCTGCACAAGCCCCACCCGCGCCCGCAGAATCCACGCCAGCGGCCCAACCCGCCGTCCATCCTGCCGTCAACCCGTCGAGTGCCCCGGCTGCACAAGTCCCGATTGCGCCCACCGAAGTCGCTCCGGCCAGGAACTCCCGGAAAGCCCGCTCGGCACTTTCCATCTCCAACCTGATGGCGCGAAAGCAACACCCGGCTCACCCCGAGGATGCACCCCGGACGCAGGAACTGCACGAGGCCTTTACGCAGGAAGACCTTTCCAAGGTATGGGACCGACTGTGCGAGGAAGCCGGAAACGAAAAACGCTTCGGACTGCACACGGCCATGAACTCGGCCGAACTCCGCTTGGGCGAAAACTTCACGGTCGAGATCGCCGTTTCCTCTTCCGCCGCCGCCCACGAACTCGAGGAAAACATGCTCGAAGTGCTGGCCTACCTGCGTTCCCGGCTGCACAACACGGCCATCTCCCATCGCATCACCGTAAACGAGAGCGTGCGCGAGCGCAAACCCTACACCCCGAAGGAGAAGTACGAATACCTGAAGGAAAAAAATCCGTTGCTCGAAAAGATGCGCGAGGAACTGGACCTGAACATCGACTTTTGACGCTTTGCCCCATATGAAACTGTTTCGTTTGATCCTCCTGCCCCTTTCAGCGCTTTGGTACGCCATCAGCGGTATCCGCACGTGGCTTTACGGCAAGGGCCTGCTGCGGCGCAGGCGATTCCGACTCCCGGTCTTCGTGGTCGGCAACCTTTCCACCGGCGGGACGGGAAAAAGCCCCCATGCCGAACTGCTGGCACGCCGGATGATGGAACAAGGCTACCGCACGGCTCTCTTGAGCCGGGGATACGGCCGCCGCACGAAAGGATTCCTCGAAGTTTCCCAACACGACAGCGCCCGCCGCACGGGCGACGAACCCTTGATGCTCAAACGGGCACTGCCCGAAGCGACAGTCGCCGTTTGCGAAAACCGGGCGCGCGGCATCCGGCAACTCATGCGCCGCTTCCGTCCCCAGGTCATCGTTTTGGACGATGCCTACCAACACCTGCGGGTAAAGGCTTCGTGCTACTTCCTGCTCACGGCTTTCGACCAGCCTTTCACATCGGATCATCTCCTGCCGGCGGGCAACCTGCGCGAAAGCCGCCACGGCGCCCGGAGGGCGGACTGCGTGATCGTCACCAAAGTTCCCCGGCGGTATGTGGACAGCACGGAAAGGGCTTGCGCCGCCCGGGAAAAACTGCGCCGCCAGATCGCCCGGTACACCGACGCCCCGGTGGTGTTCTCGCGCTACCACTATGCCGACCGGGTAAAAAACCCGCTGCTCGGGCATATTGCGACAGAAGAGTTGAAGGACTACAACATACTGCTTGTCACCGCGGTAGCCAACCCCACCCCCCTGCTTTCCCACCTGGGTTCGATCGAGGTTACCTGCCGGCATCTCCAATACCCCGACCACCATGTATTCCGGCATAGGGACGTGGAAAAAATCAAAAATGAATTCCTAAATTTGCCCCGGGGCAAAAACATCATCCTGACCACCGAAAAGGACATGGCACGCATCATCGGCACTCCCCTGGCCGAATATCCGGTCTATTCGCTGGCCATCCGTGCCGAAATCCTCCCGGAGGACCAGGCTGCCTTCGAAGCCATCGTCGAACAGACCCTGGCGCGTTACAAAGACCACAAAGAATCGTAAATATGCTTGAAAAACTGAAAGAAACCGCCGAATTTCTCGGCCGTTACGCCGAACAGCCCATCGAATGGGCCGTCATCCTGGGAACCGGTCTGGGCGACCTGGTCACCGAAATCGACGTCCGTCACCGCATCCCTTACAGCCAGATCCCCCACTTCCCCGTATCGACCGTCGAAGGGCATTCGGGCGAGATGATCTTTGGCTATCTGGGCGGAAAATACATCATGGCCCTCAACGGACGCTTCCACTACTACGAAGGCTACCCGATGGACAAGGTTACCTACCCCGTTCGGGTGATGAAGCTGATGGGCATCCGTCGCCTGGTGGTATCCAACGCCGCAGGAGGCATCAATCCCGCGCACCGCATCGGGGACATCATGATCATCAACGACCATATCAACATGATCCCCGAACATCCCCTTCGCGGGAAAAACATCGACGAGCTCGGACCCCGCTTCGTGGACATGAAGGACGCCTACAACCCGGCCATGATCCGTCGAGCCAAGGAGATCGCCGCCGAAAACGGCATCGAAGTCTGCGAAGGCGTTTACCTGGCTCTCCAGGGCCCCACGTTCGAGACGCAGGCCGAATACCTGATGGTCTCGCGTCTGGGAGGCGATGCCGTGGGCATGAGTACCGTCCCGGAGGTGATCGTTGCCCGCCACATGGGTATCGAGGTCTTCGGCGTGTCCATCATCACCGACCTGGGACTGCCGGGCAAGATGGCCAACGTCTCCCACGAAGAGGTTCAGGCCGTCGGACGTACGGCTACCCCGAAAGTGATGAAGATCGTCAAAGAGCTCATCCGCACATTTGAATAGTATCCGCATTTTCCCGCACTCGCCGAGAAAAAAACGCACGAAAAAATAACGAAAGGACAAAACTATGGTTTCGAGAATCCTACGAATCTTTCTGATGGTTGCCTTGACCGGCTGTTCGGTATGGCAATTCTGGGTGTCCAACATCGGAAACGGGATATTCCTCATCCTGCTGGCGCTCATCGTACTGTTCACTTACTTCAAAAACGAATGGATGATCATGGCCCTGCTGGCCATGCGCAAGAACGAGGTCGAAAAAGCCGAACGCCGCCTGCTGCGGATCAAAGACCCCGACCGGGCTCTGGTGCGCAGTGAGCGGGCTTCCTACTACTTCCTGCTGGGTTCCATCCGTTCGCAACACAACCTGACCGAAAGCGAACGCCTGTTCAAGAAAGCCCTCGAAATAGGTCTTTCCCGCCAGGAAAAAGCCATGGCCAAACTCCAACTGGCCGCCATGGCCATGCAGAAAGGCCGGCGCCGCGAAGCCGAAGCGCTGGTAGCGGAAGCCAAACGCCTGGACAAGGGCAACTTGCTGGACGAACAGATCGCTATGATCAAACAAGGACTCAAACGCACGCCGGGGCAGCCGGGCTATTTCCAACAGCAACAGTTGGTCCGGGGTGGCCGCCGTCGGTAAACCGTGAAAGAGATCGTATTTTCCCTCGAAGGTGCGCCGTACATCGAACTGGACAAACTGCTCAAGTTGCTCCGTCTGGTCGAAAGCGGCGGACAGGCGCACGAGATGATCGCCCAGGGGCTCGTTACCCGGGGCGGATCGGTCGAAACCCGCAAGCGTGCCAAGCTCCGTCCTGCGGACTGCATCGAATTGCAAGGCTGCGCTCGGGTACTCATCGCCGAGTAGCCTTCGACGAAAGGACACAAAACAACCTGTCGCTATGTATAAGAACAACCTCTTTTCGCTCTTTGCCCTGATGTTCCTGCCGCTGTTGTTGTCGTTCAACAACACCCTGCCCGAGCAACAGGAGAAATGGAAAGCCAAATTCGGCTTTACCACCGTCAAGGACAACCCCACAACTCCGGTCAAGGACCAGGCCAACTCCGGCACCTGCTGGGACTATGCCGGCGTATCTTTCGTCGAGTCCGAAATGCTCCGCCAGGGCAAGCAGCCGATCGACCTGGCCGAGATGTTCATCGTTTACCACGCTTATCTGGACAAGGCGCGCCGCTATGTCCGCATGCACGGCAATGCTACTTTCTCCCCCGGCGGGGAAGGCCACGACGTGCTGGATGCGATCCGCCTTTACGGGATTGTGCCGCAGGAGGCCTACTCCGGTCTGGTCAAGGGCGAGACGCGGGACAACCACCGCGAGATGGACCGTGCGCTTTCGTCCTATGTCAAGGACGTGGTGGAAGCCGACCGCATCCGCGGCGAATGGGAGGAAGGCGTGAAAGGGATCCTGAACCGTTACCTGGGGCGCCTGCCTGAACAGTTCACCTACCAGGGCAAGGAATACGACCCGATGTCCTTTGCCCGGGAAGTCGTCGATATAGATCCCGACGACTACCTGTACTTCATGTCGTGGACCGACCTGCCGTACTATCGGGAAAGCCATCTGCTGGTGCCCGACAACTGGTCCTGGGAGAAATACTACAACCTGCCTCTGGACGACATGATCCGCACGCTGGACTACGCGCTCGAGAACGGCTATACGGTACTCTGGGCGGCCGACATGACGGAAACGGGATTTTCCGTGCCGCTGGGCATCGCCGTGGTTCCCGAGACGACCGATACGCTGAAGATGTTCGACGGCCCGCAACCCGAGAAAACGATCACCGAACAGATGCGTCAGGATGCTTTCGACGACTACTCCACCGTGGACGACCACAGCATGCACATCACCGGGATCGCCCGCGATGTCAACGGAAAGAAGTACTACATCATCAAGAACTCCTGGGGCACGGAAACCGGTTTCGACGGTCTGTACTACGTCAGCGAAGCCTACATGCGCTACAAAACCATCTCGATGGTCCTGCACCGCGACGGGGTGCCGAAAGACATCCTCAAAAAACTGAAATAATCCCCACGCAGGGTACTTAAGCATTCAAGGCGGAGCTTCCTTCGGAAGCTCCGCCTTGAATGCTTATGAGTTGCCCACATCGTCTTCACTTTTTCAGGACACATCCCGAGAACATCTCACAAGCCCCCGCTACCCGCCTTTTCCGAGGATCAGCGCCCGGAGCGGAACTCTTTCGGATAGACGATCAGGTATTTCGTCTCGGTGCGGTCCGTGGTGAAGTTTATCTGCTGGGATACTTCGGTAATGTTGCGCACACGGCCGTCGCGCAGCTTTATCCGGATGTTGTCTTCCTTGGGACGGTACACATGGTTGTCGATGCGCCGCACGGTAAAGAGGTAATGAAGCAGTTCCTCCGGCAGCCCGTATTTTTCCCGGATCGCCCGGGCAATGCGCCGGGTTTCCGGCTCGTCGGGCGGCACGTCGGCCAAAGCCGCCGAAAAGAGATGCCGATGGACCACCGCATCGCACAGGAAAGAAAGGATAAAGTCGCGGCTGCCCATCCACTGCTTGAACACGCACCACAGGTCCGATTCATCCACCGCCATGTACCGCTCCAGAAAATCCCGGTCCACCTCCCGGCGAGGGGTGTCCTGCTGCAGCAAACTCCGCAGCGGCTCGTGCACGGGCAGCTCCACCCCCTGGCTCAGCAATTCCTTGGCGCGCTGCACGATCCCCTCCACCAGGACATCGGCAGCCAGCACCGTCTTGTGGAGGTACACCTGCCAGTACATCATCCGGCGGGCGATCACGAATTTTTCCACCGAGTACAGCCCCTTTTCATCGAAGACGATCTCCCCGTCCTCCACGTCCATCATCGCGATGATGCGTTCGTGGCTCACGATGCCCTCCGATGCCCCGGTAAAGAAACTGTCGCGCCGCAGGTAGTCCAAACGATCCATGTCCAACTGCGAGGAGATCAGACTGTGCAGGTACCGCTTCGGATAGTCGCCCCGGAAGATCCTCACCGCCGTATCCAAGGTCGGGTCCTGCCACTGGTCACGCAGCAGTTCCATCACCGCCAGGGAAACCTCCTCGTGGGATACCCCTCCGGACAATTCTTTCTCCAGCGTATGGGAAAACGGCGCATGCCCCACATCGTGCAACAGGATGGCGATCTTGGCTGCGGTAGCTTCCTGCGGGGATATCTCAAAGCCTTTCTCGCGCAACGTGGCAATGGCGCGTCCCATCAGGTGCATTGCCCCGACCGAATGCAGGAAGCGGTTGTGCACCGCCCCCGGATACACCAGCGAAGTAAGCCCCACTTGGGTGATGCGCCGCAGGCGCTGCACGTACGGGTGGGACAGTACGGCGGAGATGAGCGGGTCGTCGATGCGGATAAACCCGTAAACCGGGTCGTTGAGGTTGCGGTTGTGCGTATCGGCCATCGTGCGGTTCGAATAGATTGGACAAAAAGGAGGGTAAAAGTAGGACTTTTTGGGCAATCAAAAAAATGAACGTACCTTTGGGAGGATAAACCAAAAAACACGACCCTCGATCATGTCCGAAACCTTGTCCTTCCGCCACGTGCGGGAAGAAGATATGCCCCGCGTAGCCGCCCGGATCGCCCCGCTGCTGAGCCGCGGCGTCGTCCTGTTGGAGGGCGAAATGGGCGCCGGGAAAACCACACTGGTCAAATACCTGGTTCGCGAACTCGGCTCGGACGACGGCGTTACCTCCCCTACCTTCGCTCTGGTCAATCCGTACCTGCTCCGAAACGGGCAGACCGTCTATCACTTCGACTTTTACCGCATCGACGACCCCCGCGAGGCCTTCGACATGGGGTACGAGGAGTATTTCTACGGCGGCTCGCTCTGCCTGGTCGAATGGGGCGAGAAAGTCGCCGACCTGCTGCCCCCCGACCCGGCGCGGATCACCCTGCGCAAAACCCCGGAAGGCGATCGGGACATCGATTTTTTCGCCCGTTGACGCGCTTTCCCGCCGCGAAAAACAGAACCTGCCATGTGTGAAAATACTCCGAACGAAAAACCGTTCCCTTCCGTCTTTACCGAAGACTTCTGCGTCGAATGGGACGCTGCCTGCGCCACGGGACGCCTGTCGCTCACCGGGCTGTTCAACATGATCCAACGCATCGCCGGCAACCATGCCGACGTGTGCCGGTTCGGTTTTTACGACATGCTCTCCGCCGGACAAGCCTGGGTGCTCAACCGGATGCGCATCCGTTTTACCGAAATGCCCGCCTGCCACCAGAGTTTGCAGGTATCGACCTGGATACACACCTCAAACGGCGTCGTGTCGGAACGAAACATGCAGATCGAGCACCAGGGTCGGGTCATCGCCCTGGCGAGCACCGTATGGGCCTGCATCAACTACGAAAAACGCTCCCCCGAACACATCCTGCTGCCCTACCCTGAATACCTGATGCGCGCCGACCTCCCCGTCGAAGTACCGCGTGCCGCCCGCATCCGCCTGCCCCAGCAGACGGAACTGCTGCGCGAATACCGGGTAGCCTTCAGCGACATCGACGCCATGGGCCACGTAAACAACATCAAATACACGCAATGGATCCTCGACAGCATTCCGTACGAGACCGCCCTGGGCATCACCCGCGGAGAGATCGAGGTGAACTTCCTGGCCGAACTGCACCAGGGCGACCGGGTGCGGATCGAACAGGGCGAAACGCCCGAGGGGACGACCTTCGTCATACGCCGCTTGGAGGACGACCGCCCGGCATTCCTCTCGCGGTATTGCCCGCTGTAAAAATAACCCCGTGTGCTGTAACTCGAAGCGGGAAATCCCGTACTTTTGCACCACACGCATGACATTTCCATTTCATCACCTTTCACCCTATCCAAAACACCCACAAGCACCATGTTGGTCATAGGCATTGCCGGCGGAGCCGGTTCGGGAAAAACGACCGTTGTACGGAAAATCCTCCAGAGCATCGACCCGCAGGATGTCGCCGTCCTTTCGCAGGACGCGTACTACCGCGACAGCTCGGACATCCCGTTGCAGGAGCGGCAGCGCATCAACGTCGATCACCCGGACTCTATCGAATTCGAACTGCTCGCCCGGCATGTAGCCGCCCTCAAGCGCGGAGAAGCCGTCGAGGAGCCTACCTACTCCTACACCACCTACCAGCGCGGGGAGGAAACGGTCCACGTCGAACCCCGTCCCGTCATTCTGGTCGAGGGCATCCTCGTGCTGCAAAACGAAGCCTTGCGCAAGCTGATGGACCTCAAGGTATATGTCGAAACGGACGACGACGACCGCCTGGCCCGCGTCATCCGCCGCGACATCGTCGAACGCGGGCGCACCGCCACGATGGTGCTGGACCGGTATGAGACCATCGTCAAGCCGATGCACAAACAGTTCATCGAGCCTTCGCGCAAGTATGCCGACCTGATCATTCCCAATTACGGCGGGCTGGAGGTCGCCATCAATGTCCTGCTGACCGTCATCGAAAAAAAACTCGGAAAAGACCACACGCCCCGATTCTGATATGCGTTCCCCGAAAGAAGCCCTCCGATCCTTTGCCGACCGCCATCCGCAGATCAAACGGACGGCCACCTACCTTCTGCGGCACAAACTGATGACCGTCCTGGTCCTCTTCCTGGTGTGGATCACCTTTTTCGACCGCAACTCCCTGCTGCTGCACGTGGAGCGCGAACGCAACATCGCGGCCCTTCAGGACTCCATCTCGTTTTACAAACGGGAGATTGAACGGCAAAAGACCTTCCTGCGCGAGTTGGAAAGCGACCCCAAGCAAATGGAAAAATTCGTCCGCGAACACTACAACCTCAAAAAGGACGACGAAGACATCTACCTGATCCGCCGTCCCTGACCCGTCCGGAAAAAAATACGCAGGAAAAACATGCGAAAAGGGTTCCGATGCGGTGCATCGGAACCCTTTTCGCATTCCCGTGGAAGTTCCCTTACCGGAACACCACCTCGGGAATGTAGTCCGAATACGCCCGCTCGCCCCAAAACTCGTAGCCCTTCCCGGCTTTCTCCGTCCCTTCCAACACCGTATCGATAAAACCGTTGCGTTCCACCAATACCGTGTGATAGATTTTTCCTTCGGGGTTTTTCTTCAGTTTGAACCACATGCGTCCTTTCGGTTCCTCATAGAAGATGAATTCGTCCGTCTCGCTGCGGTGCAGGGAAAAACGTTTGGCCAAATCCGAAGCCATCGCCAGGCTGCGCCCCCAAGTACCCCCCGAGGCACTCACGATGTGTTTTCCATCGAGAATCACCGTAGCATCCTCGTACGAAGTCACGCACAGGCGATGCTCCGGATCCGCCTTGAGCCAGTCGGCCAACTTCTCCACATGGAGCGAATCCTCGTACCCGTAAGTACTGTCCAGAAACACAATCCGCTCGACCGACTCCGGGATACGATCCTGCACGCGGATGTACTCGAAGATAAAATACCCTCCACCCGAATGGCTCGACAGGATGGCCGAGGGGCGATAGGCTGTATACATCCCCAATACATCGTCCACGATGGCCGGAAGGATTTCCGCCTTGTCCGCTGCGTGCTGCGAGCGCCAGGCTCCCCAACTTTTCCCGGCCGCCATCAGATACACCGTTACGATGTTGTAGTCCTTCCATTGCTTGCGCAGAAAACGCGTCTGGGCGGCGATGTGCTGGATGTCGTAATGCCAGTCGTCCCCCTGCTCCATGCGTTTTCCGGCCGTCCATTCGATGGTGTTTCCGTTGGGCAGGGCGTAGAAAATAACCTTCGTCGGCCGGTTTTTGTGCATCTTCCGGGGGGCATCTATCGTGATACGCACATCGGGATAACGGTCGTCCAAATGGGTGATGCGACAATCCGAAAGGGGGGTGTCCGACGTCTCCTGGGCAGAGAGGGGCGTGAACAGTCCCGCGGCTGCCGCGAGAGAGAAGAATAAGTTTTTCAATGTCATATCCGTAAATAATTATTGTTGTTCAAAGCACTGAAAACGAAGCGATGCTTCCAAGGACAGATCGCTAATCGAAGAAAAAGCCGATCTTTACCACGACCGGTCGGTTCTCCTGCACGTCGAACGAGCGGAATTCGATCGGAAAGGCGAGGTCTTTCTCCGTAGCGCCTACCTGAAAATCACGCCGGGAGATCGGCCGGAAAAGCCGCGCGGAACAATCTACCCTATAATATCCGCTCCGGGTGGCTTTTGTCAGGCGCAGGGGGCGGATGTTGTACTCCCGGTTTTTCAGGCAGTGGTAATACCCATCCCTGTCCTTGAACATGGGCTGCGAGCCATAGAATACTCCAAAGTCACTGATATCCCCTCTCCACCCTCCGGAAAGCGTTTCTACGCGGACCCGGACATGGTCCGATTCCTCCTGTTGGGCTTGGGCACCAAGGGCTCCGAGGGAAAAGATCAGAAGAAGGATCCATCGAAAATGTTTCATGTTGTAACTGTATTGGTAGTATTATGAGATATGCGAAAATAGTGAAAAGCGCCTTTCTTTTTCAAAAGAAAGACGCTTTTATTCGTTTTGCTTCTCAGGCTTGGCTCCCCTCCCTGGTAAACAGACCAAAAATGATCACTTCTGGGAATCCCCGGATTCCTTGGCCTTTTTGGCATCCATCTCTTCCTTGCACTTCATCAGTACCTGAAGCAGTTCCAGATCCGAAGCATGAAGCACCCATTTGGGATCCTGCTGGCAATAGATGAGCAGTTCGTCGATCTGTTCCTGGGTGAGTCCCAGGGATTTTTTGAGGAAGTCGCGGTCGTAGCGTTCGGCAAGCATCGTAGCCACTTCGTCTTCCTGGATCATCTTCTTGATCTTTCGGTCGTTGGAGAAGAAATGATTAACAAATTCCACCGGATTGAATGGATTGAGCCTTTGACCGGCCGACTTGTCGATCTGGTCCGAAGTCTTCAGGTTGGCCAGAGCAACCGGTTTTTCGGACACCACCGGATCGAGCGAACGCACGTCCACTTCGAGGATACCGGTGAGATGATTGCCCCGCACGACCACATCGCCCAGTTCGTACACCGCCGGAGTGATGTAAAACGAGGTATATTCCCGGTTCATCGTATTTTCGCTCACACGCACCGTTTCGTTGCTGTACCCCACGCAGGAGATGTACAGCGAATCGCCCAGAGCGGCCGCAAGATAAAAGAAACCGTTCTCGTCGGTATTGGAGGCCTTGAGAGTCGTCAGGTTGACCACATGGACACTCTGCACCGGCTTTTTCGTGTACAGATCGACGATACGCCCGCGTATGACCTCTTCGCGCAACTGCGCATAGGCATCTGTGCAGAATGACAAAAAGCAAAGAAACAGCAGCAGCGTTACTGCTTTACCTGTGGCATGGGTATATTTCATCGTCGGTGAAAAAAGTATGAGTATTTGTTTGTACCGATCCTTCCCTGCAAAGGAGGCAACCCAATGAAAAGCAAACAACTAAACCTTTGCCTTCCCTTCGGGACACTCCCTGGCGTGAGGACCGGTACAAATTAAATCCAAATTTTAGATACGGCAATGAAGACAAGCCTTTTTTTAATACATCGTTAGCAACTTTTATGAAAATATTCTCGTCGTCCCCATTGCAAAACCCGCCGCCGGAGAGAACAATTTCCCGGCGGAATGACTAACTTTGTGCATACCTACCACCGACGTATCGAATAAAACATCATAAGACATGAACAAAGCTGTATTTGTGGCCACATCCCACGCCCGCAGCGGCAAGACCGCCGTTTCGCTCGGGTTGATGAACATCCTGGTGGGAATGGCCCGCAAAGTGGGTTATTTCCGTCCCGTGATCTCTGATCCGATAAACGGCGCCCGGGACGAACACATCGAAACCATGCTCTCGTACTTCAACCTGGACCAACAGTACGAGGACGCTTTCGTATTCACCCGTTCGCAGATCGAACGCCTGACCAACCAAGGGAAACAGGACGTGGTGATCAGCCGCATCATCGCCCAGTACAAGGCCCTGGAGGAGCGCTACGACTACATCCTGGTAGATGGCAGCGACTTTTTCCCCGAAGGCTCCATCTTGGAGTTCGAGATCAACCTCGAAATCCCGCGCAACCTGGGCTTGCCCACCATCCTGGTCGAAGCCCAGAATGACCTCTCGGACGAAGAATTGGTTTCGAACATCAGCCTGGTTTACAAACAATTCCGCGAGAGAGACGTCGAAGTCCTGGCCGCCATTGCCAACAAAGCCTCGGGCGATCTGAAAAAACTGCGCGACGACATCTCCCTGGCTCTCGAAAACGACAACGTGCTCACCGCCGCTATCCCGGCCAACCATCGCCTGGACTGCCCCACGATGGACGAAATCCGCAGCGCCCTGGGGGCACGTGTACTGCTGGGACACGACTATCTGAGCAACGTGGTGGAAGATTCGCAGGTAGGTGCCATGCAAGCCCCGAACTTCCTCAAAACAGTACTCAACAACACGCTGATCATCGTTCCGGGCGACCGCAGCGAAATCCTGATGGCCGCCGCACTGGCCAACCATTCGCCTTCGTGCCCCAACATCTCCGGCGTAGTGCTCACCGCCGGACTGCTTCCCGACCGGGAAATCATCCGTCTGTTCGACAGCAATATGCTCACCATGCCGGTGCTGAGCGTCCAAGGCAACACATTCGACACGGCCGTAACCGTAAGCCGGGTCAATTCGCGGATCTATCCCACGAGCATCGACAAGATCGAAACCATGCTCCGCGCATTCCGCGAATCCATCGACACCGAAGCACTCGAAAAGAAGATCATTACGTTCAAAACGGACGGCATGACCCCGAAAATGTTCCTGTACAACCTCTACAAGATGGCCAAATCCCAGCGCCGCCACATCGTTCTGCCCGAAGGGGACGACGAACGTATCGTTACGGCGGCTGCCCGCCTGGCCAACATGGACCTGGTGGACCTGACCATCCTCGGCACGCGTGAAATGGTGCTCGAAACCGCCATGCGCGCCGGTGTAGAGATCGACACGGAAAAAGTGAATATCATCGACCCGGTAAAAAGCCCGTATTACGAAGACTTCGCCAAGACGTTCTACGAGCTGCGGAAAAACAAAGGCATCACCGAAGAAGCGGCTCACGACACGGTAGCCGACGTCTCTTACTTCGGCACGATGATGGTTTACAAAGGCCTGGCCGACGGCATGGTATCGGGTGCCACCCACACCACGGCGCACACGATCCTGCCCGCCTTCCAGATCATCAAGACCAAAAAGGACGTCTCGATCGTATCGTCCGTATTCTTCATGTGTCTGCCCGACCGCGTAGCCGTATTCGGCGACTGCGCCGTCAACCCCAATCCCGACGCCGCCCAACTGGCCGAGATCGCCATCTCGTCGGCCGACACGGCACGGGCTTTCGGCATCGATCCGAAGGTAGCGCTGCTCTCCTACTCGTCCGGTACCTCCGGCAAGGGAGCCGATGTGGACACCGTACGCGAAGCCACTGCCATAGCCCGCGAACGCCGGCCCGACCTGCTGCTCGAAGGCCCCATCCAGTACGATGCCGCCGTCGATATGAAGGTAGGGCGCAGCAAGATGCCCGACTCGAAAGTGGCCGGACAAGCCTCGGTGCTCATCTTCCCCGACCTGAACACGGGCAACAACACCTACAAGGCCGTCCAGCGCGAAACGGGCGCCTTGGCCATCGGCCCGATGCTCCAGGGACTGAACAAACCGGTGAACGACCTCTCGCGCGGCTGCACGGTGGACGACATCCTCAACACGATCATCATCACCGCCATCCAGGCACAAGACAAATAAACCACGGGGTGGAAAAGTACTTCTCCCCGCAAAAGAACGTACAGAGAAAAACAAGATTTGACGACATGAAAATATTGGTTCTAAACTCCGGCAGTTCGTCCATCAAGTACAAACTGATCGACATGGACACCCGTCGGCCCCTGTCTTCCGGTCTGGTGGAACGCATCGGCCAGAAGGAAGGCTGCATTACCCACAAGTTCCTGCGCGAGACAGGCATGGAAAAACACGTCGAAACGTGCGAAATTCCCAACCACACCGCCGGCCTTCGCCGCGTGGCCGAACTGCTGACCGACCCGCAGGTGGGCGTGATCGCCGATCCGTCCGAAATCCGCGCCGTAGGCCACCGCATGGTTCACGGCGGGGAATACATTACCGACACGTGCCTGATCACCCCGGAGGTCGAAAAACGCATTCAGGAACTCTACCCCTTGGCACCCCTGCACAATCCTCCGACCTACGAAGGATACAAAGTGGCCCGCGAGGTGTTCCCGCACGCCCGGCAGGTGGCGGTATTCGACACGGCCTTCCATCAGACCATGCCGCCCGTTGCCTACCGGTACCCTATACCCGAGGATCTCTACACCCAACATGAGATCCGCAAATACGGCTTTCACGGAACGAGCCACAAATACGTCTCGGGCAAGGCGATAGAATACCTGGGCAAGAAAGACTCCAAGATCATCACCATCCACCTGGGCAACGGTGCTTCGGTGGCTGCGGTGAAGGATGGCCGTTGCATCGACACGTCGATGGGGCTGGGCCCGCTCAACGGTCTGGTGATGGGTACCCGCGTGGGCGACATCGACCCGTCGGTGATCTTCTACATGGTGGAACAACTCGGCTACTCCATCGAGGACGTTTCCCGTATCCTCAACAAGGAGTCCGGACTGAAAGCCCTTTTCGGTTCGTCCGACATGCGCGACGTGTATCAGGGTCTGAAGGATAACGACGAGCGGGCACGCTTTGCTTTCGAACTGTACTGCTACCACATCAAACAATACATCGGATCTTATACGGCTTCGATGGGCGGGCTCGACGCGATCGTCTTTACGGCCGGTATCGGCGAAAATGCGTTCTATCTACGCAGCGAGGTTTGCCGGGGCATGGAATTCTTCGGCATCGAGATCGACGAGGCGCTCAACACGGCTCCCAGCGACGGTATCCGGGAGATCAACCCGCCCCATGCTCGGGTCAAGATACTGGTCATCCCCACCGACGAAGAGCTGGAGATCGCTACCCAGACCTTCAACCTGTTGCAAAAATTGGGATAAATCCTCGCGTAGAGATCCCTACTCTACGTGTGCAAGCAAAAAGCCCGGGTCCTTTGGACCCGGGCTTTTTGCTTGCACACAAGGGAGGTTTGTCGGAACCTCCCCAACGGTTTTTATTTCTGATAGTGATAGTTCTTCCGGCTGCGACCCACGTAAAGGTTGTATTTCACCCCAGCCAGGATGGACATCTGCGGAGCCTGAACGTAAGAAGTGGTATAGAACTTCTGGTTCAGCAGATTCTGCCCCTGTACATATACCTGGTAGCGTTCGTTCTGCGGCTTCCACAACAGACGGGCCGAAAGCAAGGAAACCCATTTGTAAGTAGTCGTATCGGCACCGATCGTTTCAACGACATCCCCGGCGCGCTGTTGCAGGGAGAAATCCACATCGAGCGAAAGGTTGCGCAGGATGCGTACCGAAGCGTTGGCCTGACCGTTGTACTTGACGTAGTTGTAAGTCAGTCTGGAATATTCGTCATCCAGATTGCTGTGGTTGTAGGCAAAGGCCACGGAGAGGTTGGTTACCGGAATCATCCCACCCGTGAGACGATTCAGATCGACCCGGTAGCGTCCCTCGACACCCATCACGGAAATATTTTCCGAACTATAGTTGGCGTACTGGAAATACCCCTCGCTTTCTTGGAGCTGAGAAATGATACCGTTCTTGACGCTCGACAAGTAACCGGTGAGCACCAGATTGCTGTAGTCGTCCTGATATTTCACCCCAAGGTTGAACTGATTTTGGAACTCGTTTTCCGGATCGTCATTTCCCCAGAAAAGATTGCTGTGGGAATAAAATTCAAAGAACGTTTCATTGCGGAATGAGCGGTCAAAGCTGGCAAAAACCTTCAGTTTATCTTCCAGCACATTGTACCCCAACTCTACGCCATACATAAAGGCCACATTTTCGTATGCTGTCGAATTGTTGACCGAAAGCCCCACATTGGCATACCACTTGCGCATCTTCAGGCTCAAGTCCAGATACAGACGCCAGGAATCCATGCCATTTCCGTACTTGTAGAAGTTGTAGGGTTTGCCCGGCACCTGCGTCCAGCCGTTGAGCAAGTCGCCCAAAATGTCGTTGGACATAAATTTGGCCGAATTGAAATTGAAGCCGAAAAACACGTCGATCCGCTTGGCACGATACTTACCTCCGAAATCGAACGAGGAGTTGCGTACCCGGTCGTACACCACCTGATCGAGGAGATAATGTGCAAAAGGATCATCCAATGGCGTATTGCGGTAACCGTACGGATCGTACTGGTCTTTGAAATTGGAGTAAGCGTACTTTACGAACAGATCGAAACGGGGACCTACCGGCATATCGAACCCGAAATTTCCCCGGAAGTAGTACGTATCCATGTTTTCCGCCCCGGTCGAGCGCTGGAACATGAACGGCATGTTGTAATGGTTGTACACGAACGACCCGTCGAGGAATATATTCATCCACTTGGTCGCCTTGAACTGCGTATGCAGGTGTGTCTTCACGTCTGTATGCTCCTGGGTCTCCCACGAGGAAGTCTCCCCGGCCGCACTGGCTACCACATCCAGTCGTTTATAATTGTACGTTCCGATCACATGCCCTCCGTAATTGGACTGGGTGCCGCCGAAGCCACCTACACTGATACCGTTGTTTTCGACATCCCGACGGGTAACGATGTTGATCACTCCATTGGTGGCATATTCGCCGAACTGCTTGGCATTGGCTCCCGTGCGGATCTCGATGTGGTCGATCATATCGAGGGTTACCGGGATATTGTCCAGCGTGTAGATTTCGCGCAGCACGCTGTTCATCCGTTGTCCGTCCAAAAGGATCACAACTCCCTCCGCACTACCTCCGCGCATGTACACCTGTCCGAAAGACTGCATCGGGCCGCTGCTCTGTACCGATGTATTGAGTGCTTGGGACAGCACCCCGGCAAGGGTCTGGGTGGCACAGGATTCGATTTGCTGGCGGGTGATGATTTCCATTCGTCCCAGTTCCGAAAAGTCGGAAGGCACTTCTTCGTTTTTGAACAGAGCGATCTTTTCGAGCGTCGTCGAAGGGGTTGCGAGGGTATCGTCCGACGGGGCATCCTGAGCGAAAACCTGCAGTGACACCCCCATGCAAACACCGAGAGCGAGTAAGCTTTTCATTAAAATGAGTACTTTATATTTTAGGGACAAAAGTAGTCAATAAAACCTTTCGTGCGACTGCTTCCTACTGTCTTTTTCGGCGTGCGAAACGAAATTAATAAAAAATTAAGAGCTATACCGTAATTTTGTCCCGGTGTTTTAACACCTCGTTATCTTATCAAGCCAAACCACGATGAACACATCCATTTCCCATACCACACACCCACAGGTACGCCTGCTCGTACAACTGTTTCAGGCCGCCGGCCTGCGCCATGCCGTCCTCTCACCCGGTTCGCGCAACGCTCCCATTGCGGAGGAACTCGCCGCATCGCCCTTGCGGTGTTTCTCGATAGTGGACGAACGCAGTGCCGCCTTTTTCGCCCTCGGACTCTCCAAGGAGGAAGGCCTCCCGGCTGTGGTAGCCTGCACTTCCGGGTCGGCCGTACTGAACTACTACCCCGCCGTCGCAGAAGCGTACTACTCCCGCATCCCGCTAATCGTCGTATCCGCCGACCGACCCACCGACTGGATCGACCAGGCCATCGGACAAACCATCCGTCAGGACCGCGTACTGGCCTCGCACACCGTGTACAACACCACCCTGCACGAAGGCGACGACCCGCAAACCTCCTGGTACAACCGCCGGGAGATCAGCGCCGCCATCCGTGCCGCCTTGCGGGAAAGCGCCCCGGTGCACATCAACATCCCGCTGAGCGAACCCCTGTACCAAACCATCGACCTGCCCGAGGGAGAACCCTCCCCGATCCTGACCCGGGAGCCCGCCACCGCAACGACCCTCTCGCCCGAAAGCCGGGAGGACATCCTGCGCCTGTGGCAGGAGAGCCGCCGGAAAATGATCCTGGTCGGAGCCTCCCGCCGAAGTGAAACGTTGGAAAAACACCTCCGCCAGCTCGCCCGCGAAAGCGATACGGTTGTCCTGTGCGAAACCACCTCCAACCTGCACGGCGAGGACTTCTTCGAACACATCGACCGGATCGTCCTTCCCCTCTCCCCCGCCACCGCCTCCGCCCTGTATCCCGACCTGCTGATCACCTGCGGAGGGATGATCGTCTCCAAAAAGATCAAGACGTTCCTCAAGGCCGCCTCCCCGCGCTACCACCTGCACGTGAGCCCCTACACTTGGCCGGACACCTACATGTCCCTCACCCACCGCATACCGATGAGCGGCGAGGCGTTTTTCCCGCTGCTGTGCGGGGTGGAAAGCACCGACGAAGGATACCTTCGCGCATGGAAACAACTCGACCAAAAGCAGGAACGCGCTCACCGGGAGTACTGCCAGAGAGCGCCGTACAGCGATTTCAAGGTATGGGAACTGCTCTCCCGCGCCCTTCCTCCCCATACCCATCTGGAAGTAGCCAACAGTGCCGCCATCCGTTACAACCAACTGTTTCCCCTGCCGCAAAGTGTTACCGTAAGCTGCAACCGGGGCACCAGCGGCATCGACGGATCGACCTCCACGGCCGTAGGGGCTGCCGTAGCGCTCTCGCCCCGACCGGTAACCCTGGTCAGCGGCGATCTAGCATTTCTCTACGACAACAATGCGCTGTGGAACGACCACATCCCGGCCGACATGCGCATCGTAGTGATCAACAACGGCGGAGGCGGTATCTTCCGCATCCTCAACGGCGCACGCACCAGCCCCATCTGCTCCCGATACCTGCAAGCCACCCACCGAAAAAGCATCGAACCGCTGGC